>DATJBI010000117.1:0-15823 GCA_035515435.1 Anaerolineales bacterium | reverse complement strand
GTGGGCCAGCATGGCCATTTCGATCGGCGCCGCATTCCGCCCCGAGTTGGAAATTATCACCAGCGCATCCCGTTTGGAAGGATCGTAATAGTCCAGCACCACCTTCGCAATCCCCTCCACCCGCTCCATGTACTCGCTCTGACGCACCTTCACATTGCCGGTCAGGGCCTCCTCCAGGATCGGCTCCACGGGCACCAACCCGCCTGCGCGGTAGGCCATATCTTCCGCGATGATGTGGGAATGACCGGTGCCAAAGGTGTAAAGGATGCCATCCTGGGCAACCGCGGTGGCCACCACATCGGCCGCCTGGGCGATCTTGCCCATCTCCTCCTCCACGATGGTAGCGAGGAGCTTCTGGATCGCCTGCGTATATTCGAGAGCCTTTTGTTCCATCTTTATCTCCTGTCAGATAGTATTTTCCGGCGGCAGTTTTCCGCCGGCACGATCAAATCGCGGCACTTCGTCGCGACGAGCAGCCTGATCTGATTGGGGGCATGAGCATTCGCACGGCCTCAGCCTGATCCCTTATAGGAGCAAGGTGGGCGACAATACCATGTTCTGGATCGCCCATAGAACTCCGGCTTCATCATTCGACGGAACGATACGGTCGGCCGCCTGCTTCACCTCAGGCATGGCATTGGCCACGGCTACGGCCAGGCCGGCCTCTCCAAACATCGGCAGATCATTGAGACTGTCACCGATCACCATCACGTGTTGCAGCGGGATGCCTGTGATTGCCGCCATTTCACGCAGGGCTGAACCTTTATTGACTCCCTGAGGCGTGATCTCTATATCCAGTTCACCCGCCGTCGTCATGTTGAATCCAGTCGGGCACTTTGCCAGCTCCGCCCTGGCTTCTTCCAGAACAGAAGGCACATGCGCACCAAAAATTGTGACCTTCAGCGGTTTGAAATGCAAAGCCGCCAGGATATCCTGGCAGGGCTCTGGAGAACAGGGATAGAAGGGCCGCTGCACCTGAGGCACAAAGCTGCTGCGATTCTCCACGAGGATGCGCGAACCGCTGTGCAAATAGATGATCAGGTTGAACCGGCGGCAGATTTCCACGATCTGCCGTGTTTCCTCAAAGCTCAAGACATGGCGGGTATAGACCGGGCGACCACCGTTCCCGGTGATCATCGAGCCCCCCGAGCTGATGTGCGGCCCGTTGAGATGCAGAATTTTGGCCAGCGTATTGACCGAACACACATTGCGCCCCGTGGTAATCGATAACCGGACTCCGGCCCGACGTGCCTGCGCAAAAATGGCCGCAGCGCCGGCAGGCAGTTCTTTACGGCTGTTCATCAAGGTTCCGTCCAGATCGACCGCCACGAGCCGGATGCCGGATGGAGGAAAGACAGGAGTTCTTTTTTCCAATGCACCTGACCTCATCTTGGGAAGCGCCCAAGCACTCTGCCCTGGGTCAATTTCCCGACCCTACCCGTAAATTCATGAGTGATCACATCACCAGGAAAACGTCATGGGAGCCGAAGCCAGGACCTTCGGGAGCCCAAACATTAATCTTTTTTTAAGCCTATTGACTTTAAGGTGGAAACTGTGTATATTGTAATTATACACTAGTCTGGTGTGGTATGGAATGGATGGGCATGCGCCACTTCACGGTCGACAAGCAGGAGGGCAAGCCTTTCTATCGGCAGATAAGAGATTATTTGCTGGCGGAAATCGATGAAGGGCGGCTCCAACCCGGACAGAGGATCCCATCGGTCAACGAATTCAGCCAGCAAACGGGGGTGAGCAAAACCACCGTGCTGCAGGCCATACGTGAATTACATCAACGGGGACGATTGTATTCGGTGGTGGGCAAAGGCATCTATGTCAGCAAGAACAGAAAATTAGAACCGGATGTGGGCAGCGTCTGGGGTTTTACGGAGACTTTCCAGGCGGGGGGCTACCGAACCAGCTCGCAATTGATTCACTCCGGCCGCATCAAGGCCGATTCTTCAGGCGCGCAGGCGCTTCAAGTGCCGCAGGGTACCTGGTTGTTCCGTCTGGAACGCACCCGGCTGCTGAACGAGCATCCCGTGGGGGTCGAGACCGCTCAC
The DNA here is from genome assembly GCA_035515435.1 of Anaerolineales bacterium. Lineage (GTDB taxonomy): Bacteria > Chloroflexota > Anaerolineae > Anaerolineales > Villigracilaceae > Fen-1038. The sequence goes on along the minus strand of DATJBI010000117.1, from coordinate 13,763 downwards.
CTGGTCGAGGCCGAGTTTCCGGGCCTTGACCAGTACGATTGGAACGTCGAATCGTTGTATGCTGTTTTGAAGAAAAGGTTTGGCATGAAGCCGGTTTGCGGTCTCAACTATATTGAGGCGGGCCTTGCCAATGAAGCAAACGCCCAGTTGCTTTCCGTTCCGAAGAATACGGCAGTGCTGGTCACAGAGAGGATCAGCTGTCTGGCAAACCACCATCCGATCGAATATGTGCAGGCTTTTTATCGGGCAGATTTAATGCGCTTGAAGGTGGAGATGACCACCGAAGGAACACTGAACCTTACGTCCAGAATATCGCAGATTCAATGACCTGCCTGGCTGGAGAAGCTGGGCCGGGCTCACGGTTCGGTCAGGCATCGGTCTTGAGATTGGGTCTCGGCAGGTCGGGTGGGATGGCTGCTTATCGTATTGGGATCCGGCCCGGAAAGGAGGCACTGATTCATCACATATGTGGAGTTGCTCTTCGGTGAGTTGGCGAGACGTGCTTGTTTAGCGTTGCAAGCAGATCGGCCGATCGGGCCGAAAGATGAGGCTGCAGGCCCGTGCATGCCCGTCCTATCTGCGGCGGCAGGCGAGAGTATGAAAGAGCCGCCCGCGATATGATAATTGGTCCTTGCAGGCGCAACAGGCAGCAGAGAAGTAGTTCCATCAAAATTTTCATTCATGATTGGAGGAAGCGTTATGAGTCCAATTGTTGCTGCAGTAGTCCTAGGGCTGTGGGCGTACATAGGTTTCTACGATGCCCTCGGACCTAACTTCATTCAGGCCTACCGCCCCTTGATGGCGGGCACCGTTGCGGGCCTGTTTGTCGGAAACGTCGGGATGGGTATGATGATAGGCGGTACGCTCGAATTGACCGCCTTGGGCGTTTATACCTATGGCGGCGCGACCATCCCGGATTACCAATCGGGTGCGATCCTGGGCACATACTTTGCCGTTCAGACCAACAGCTTTACCACGGGTCTGGCCCTGGCAATCCCGGCGGCCCTGCTGCTCACCCAGGTTGATATCCTCAACCGTTTCTTGAACTTCGTTTTTGTGCACCGCGCCGATGCGTACGCCCAGGCCAACAATCCCAAGGGCTTTGAACGGATGATGGTTCTCTACAGCCATATCATCTGGGGCCTGTCGCGCGGTTTGCCAGTTTTCCTGGCGGTCGCCTTCGGCAGCCCGCTCGTGAAAGCCGTATCCGATTTCTTCAATAACTATGGCTGGATCAATAATGGGATCAAGGCGGTGGGCGGTATCATCCCTGCCCTGGGCTTTGCCATGCTGCTTAAGATCATGCCGGTCAATAAATATCCGGCTGCGCTGATCTTGGGCTTCGTGATGTTTGCGTATCTGAAGATCCCGCTGTTGGGCATCGCCATTGCGGCAATTGCCATCGCGCTGATCTTCCAGTCCCTGAAGTACCAGAGACAGGAGGCATGAACATGACCACCGCAAAAATTACCCGCGCTGATCTATGGCAGACCTTCGTACGTTACGTCTTTGCCGCTCAACTTGGATGGAACTACGAACGAATGCAGTCGGTCGGCTATTGCTACTCGATGCTCCCCATCTTCAGGAAGACCCATCCTGATCCAGAGGACTTCAAGGAAACCTTTATCACCAACCTGAACTTCTTCAATACGAACCCGATCGTGGGCACTCCGTTCATCATGGGCGCCCATGTCGCGTTGGAAGAGGCTGGCGAGTCGTTGGAAGCCACCGAAGGTCTTAAAGTGGGTCTCATGGGACCGTTGGCCGGTGTCGGCGACACCATCGTTTGGGGCCTGTACAACTCCATCATCTTCTCGCTCGGTGCGAACTGGGGTTTGCAGGGCAACATCTTCGGCCCGATCTTCGTGGCGATCATGGTGTTCATCCCCTATAACCTGGTCCGCTGGTGGCAGTTCAGCTGGGCCTACAAACAAGGTGAGAACCTGATCACCTCGTTCGGGTCCGGCGCGATTGCCAGATTGACGGAATTGGCCACCCTGATCGGATTGATCGTAGTGGGAGGTTTCGCCCCGTCCATTGTGAGCGTCACGACTCCATTGACGCTGACGACCAATGCAACGGTGAACGGAACCGCCGCCGTGACCAAGGTCGTCGTCCAGGATCAGCTGAATGCCATCCTCCCCTACATGCTGCCAGTCCTGTTTGTCATCCTGGCCTACTGGCTGCTGAAGAATCGGGGTTGGAATCCAGTGCAGGTGATCGGGGTGCTCGTGCTCATCGGATTTGTCCTGGGCGCGCTGGGCATCCTAATTTGATCTGCTTCTCCAATTAACCAGATCGAGACAGGGTAATGGAAGCTTGAACTTCATTACCCTGTCTTCCGAGAATCACCGGGCGTGTGAGAAGCATCCATCGCACCCCAGCCTCCCCTGGGGTGCGCCCGGCAGATTTTGATTCAGATCGGCCCAGGCCGCGATCGCACACGGCAGCGCCAGGGCAGGGCCGGCGGAGGCCACGAGCAGTATTGCACTTTTACAACGGCACTGCGGCGTAAGCGGCGCGGGCTGAGTGAAAGGAACACCGATCCAGATCTCCAGCCGGGCTTTGTCGATCCTCTCCAGGGCCGTCACTGAGCGGCCGCGGACTTCCGGATCGATCTTCGGGAAGGTCAGCGGATCGAGCGCACCCGCAGCGCCTGCTCCTCACTCGACGCCCAGGCTCCTGCCGCAGCCCGCCAGCCAATCCAATGTGATGGGGAAGAACGTCTGCACGAGTTCTTGGACAAACTCGTCCCTTGTGGCAAGGCATGAGGGCAGATACGGAGAAAATAATGTACACGGAATATCTGGATTTTGTAAGTGAGCGTGTTCAGCAGATCAAGAAGACCCAGGGAACGGCAATCCGTGAAGCGGCCGCCCTGGTCGGTGAAACACTGATCAAAGGTCATATGGTTTACACATTTGGAAGCGGCCATTCACAGCTTCTTGCGATGGAAATCCACGCCCGGGCCGGGGGCCTCTACCCGGTACAGGCGATCATAGATCCGATGAAAGGCAAGGCTGAAAAGATCGAAGGGTACGGGGCTCTGCTGGTGCGGTATGCGCCCTACAAAGAAGGTGATTTGATCTTTGTGATATCCAACTCGGGGCGCAATCCCGAGCCGATCGAAGTTGCCATGGATGCGCGCAGCAAAGGCGTCAAAGTGATCGTGCTGACCTCCATGGAACACACCCGCGCCGTCACCTCTCGGCACTCCTCCGGCAAGAAATTGTATGAACTGGGCGAGGTTGTGCTCGATAGTCTGGTCCCGGCCGGGGACGCTTCGATGGCCTACAAGGGGATGGCGGCCAGGGCGGGCGCCCTTTCCACCGTCCTGGGCGCGACGGTCCTCAACGCCGTGGTGGTCGAAGCCATCCAATACCTGCTGGACCACAAATACGAGCCGCCGGTCCTGATGAGCGCCAACCTGGATGGTTCCGAGGAGCACAATGAAAAAGTGCTCAGGCGCTTCAGCAACCTGCCGAACCTGTTGGATATGTAGGCTCCGGGAGACTTTGCGATGATCGGTCTGGTGTTGGTCTGCCACGGCAAAATGGCGGATGGCTTGATGGACGCCATGCAGATGATCACGGGCGAACAGGCAGGTGTGCGCGGGATCGGGCTGATGGAAACAGAAAGCGTGGAAGACCTGACAGCCAAGATACGAAGCGCTGTGGAGGAAGTGGACAGCGGAGAGGGCGTGTTGATCCTGGTCGATCTTTTTGGGGCCAGCCCGTTCAATGCCAGCGCGGGACTGATCCTGGCCTCGCCCAAACGAACCTGGGAACTTGTCACAGGTTTGAACCTGCCGATGCTGGTGGAACTCGTGGTCCAGCGGCAAGGCCTGAGCCTGCCTCAGGCTGTTGATCTTGTGCTCAAGGCTGGGCCGGAAGGAATTCGGCGGTTGTCGGATGTGAAGGGGCTTGAGCACTGATCATTGTTTATATCAGGAGAAAAATCATGACTGTCGTACATGTACGGATGGATAACCGATTGATTCACGGGCAGATCCTGGTCGCCTGGCAAACCTCACTGAAGCTCAACCATATCATCGTATGCAACGACCAGGTGGCCAAGGATCCCATGCAGATCGCAGTGCTCAAAGCCGTAGCCCCGGAGGGCGTGCGGGTTTCCGTGATGGGGGTCAAGGAGACCTGTGACTACTGCCTGGGTCCCGAGGGACAGAAGGACCAGATCTTTGTGCTGGCCAAATATCCTGAAGACGGGCTGGGACTGGTGGAAAATGGGCTGGACTTGAAGGTCTTTAACCTCGGCAACCAGGCGTATGTCCGCGACTCGAAGAAGGTCTCCAACACCGTCTTTCTGACCAAGGGGGGCGCAGAGGCCCTGAAGAAGATGCATGAAAAAGGAATCAAGATCACCTGCCGGATGATGCCAAACAACTCTGAGACCGAATACTGGCCGACCATCGCCTCCGCCCTGCCGGACTGGACGAAATGAACGGCCTCAGCACCAGGGAGCTGAAGGGCGAGCCTGGGACCTACCAGGCCGCCGCCCTGGCGGTAGACATCACCCCTCCCATCGGCACGCGCTTTGACGGATACGGCGCCCGCAAGGAGGCCTCGAACGATATCCACGACCCACTGTTCGCGAGCCTCCTGCTGATCAGGGCCGGGGGGGCGGGCGCGGCCCTCGTCACGCTGGACCTGCTGGCGGTCACATTGAATTTCACGAGCCGGCTGCGCGCCGCGCTTGCACCTGTCCTGGAGCTGCCCGAATCTGCGATCCTGGTCTCAGCAACGCACACGCATTCCGGCCCGGCCGGCTTCCTGGGCCGGGTGCTGCCGCTGGGCAGCCAGGAGGATCCGATCCAGCAGGAGATCTGTCTGCGCAAACTGGCGGGCGCCGCACTGCGCGCAAAGAACCATCTGCAGCCCGTGCATTTGGGCTTTGGCTGGGGACAGGTGCACGACCTCGGAGGCAACCGCAATGACCCCTCCGGTCCGCTGGACGTTCAAGTCGGCGTCCTCAGAGTGGACGACCTCCAGCACAGGCCGCTGGCCGTCCTGATGAACTATGGCTGCCATCCCACGGTGCTGGGTCCCGAGAACCTTGCGATCTCGGCCGATTTCCCGGGCGCAGCCAGGGCCGCATTGGACAGGATCTATCCCGGCACGCTTTTCCTCTTTACGAACGGTGCCTCCGGCGACGTGAGTACCCGCTTCACCCGCCGCAGCCAGGGGTTTGCGGAAGTGGAGCGCATGGGCAATATCCTGGCGGGCGAAGTGCTTAAAGTGATGCAACTAGTCACACCCGTGCAGCAGGTATCGATCTCCAGCCGGATCAGCCCGGTCAAGCTGCCCGTCCGCAATTTTCCGCCGTTGGAGGCTGCCCGGAAGCAGGTCGAGCAGCTTCAAGCCGAGCTGGCGCGCATGCGCGCCGCGGGATTGCCGCACGGTGAAATTCGCAAAGCGGTGACCAGGCTTGAAGGCGCACAAGCGCAGCTGATCATGGTGCAGAGCGCGGGCGATCTCGATACCACGGATACGCAGGTGCAGGTGCTGCGGATCGGACCGCTGGCGCTGGCCGCGCTGCCGGGCGAACCGTTCACGCGCCTGGTGCTCGAGATCAAGGACCGCAGCCCGGTCCAGCCGCTGCTTGTGGTAAGCTACGGCAATGATTACCGTGGTTATTTCCCCGATGCGGCCTCGGTGGCGGCCGGCACGTACGAAGCACTCTTCAGCCCATATGATGAGACGGCCAGCAGGGAGCTGGTTCAAGCCGCGCTGGCCCTGCTGGGGTGAAGGAAAATATGCAACTGGATGTTAACTACATTGTGATGGTGCTGGGCGGTGTGTTTGTCGTTGTGGGATTCTACATCCGCATGGGAAACCTCAAGCAGGTCTACTGGAAATCCCGCCGCAGCATGTTTGGCTACATCCCGCTCGGCCTGTTTTTCATCCTGGCCGGCTACTACAATACTGCTTCCAAGCAGGGGCCCTACATCTTCTACAGCTACCTCGTTCTGTTTGCCCTCCTGGCAGGCCTGACCTTGTTCTTCTCCGCCCGCCCGCCCGATTTCATCAAGCCCGACTGGATCCGCTGGATCGAAAAACATCCGCGCAGCATTCAAAAAGCGATGCTGGGGGAGGCTACGGAGAATGAGGAGTGGAAACAGAAGGTCGTCAGCGAAACCGCAGTGGATGCCTGGGCCAAACAGTTAGCCAGGAAATTGCCGAGGAAGAAATAAGGATCCCTATGGAGTTCGGTCAGCTGAATCCCCGGGTGACCATCCTGTGCGACTTCGACGGCACGATTTCCCCGAGCGATATCAGCAATTTCCTTTTTTCAAGATTCGCGGGGTGCGGCCTGTATTATGAAGAACAGTGGCACAAAGGCTTGATCGGCACCCGGGAGCAGCTTGAGCTCACCTTTGCCACCATCCAGGCCGGACCCGTTGAGATCGCTGAAAAATTGAAGGAGATCCCCATTGATCCCACCTTCCATGAGCTGCTGGCCTTTGCCCGTCAACACGAAATCGGCCTGGCCGTGGTCAGTGACGGCATGGATTGGCCGATCGAGGTCGTTCTGGCACGGCATGGGATCGGGGGCCTGCCGATCTATTCCAACCATGTGAGTTTTGAAGGCGAACGTCCCGTCTGCACTTTCCCGTGGTACGATCCGTCGACCCCTATGGCTGGAACGTGCAAACCGCTCATTGTCCAGCGGTATCGTCAGCAGGGCAGCCGGATCGTATTTGTTGGCGATGGGCGATCGGACCGCGAAGCCGCGCGCGGGGCCGATCTGGTCTTTGCCAAGGGCGAGCTTGCCGATTACTGCCACTTGCAAGGGATCAGGGCCCTGCAGTTCAATACGTTCACGGAAGTCTGCGCGCAGTTGGTCCCCTGGCTGCGGGAGATAAAAAAAGAGCGGACCCCTGGCGCGGAGCCGCCCGCTCTATAAAGCCGGGATGCGGCGCCGGCTATTTTCTTCGTCCGGAGGGCTCACGAGTTTTTCGCTTTTCCGCCTCCGCCCGGGCCTGGACGGTTAACTGCATCGGCAGACGGGCAACCAGGCCCGCCAAATAGGTGCCTCCCCACAGCGCGGCCACGACCACCACCGCCCAATACCAGGTCATGCCCCGCGCGATGAGCACCCAGCCCAGCAAAACATAAGCCGGGTAGGTGAACCAGACCAGGAAGCTCAATGCAGGGTAGAGGCGCGGATTGAAGTAGCTGTGGAAGATGCTTTCAAAAAGCACGAGGACGCCGATGCCGGCAATGATGGCGGTGTTCAGATTGGTGAAACAAGCAAACGCCACAAACACGAGCACCGTGATGTCGTGTGGAATGCTGAACCAGCCGACCTGGGTTTGCTCCGCCTTTTTGGCCTCGATCACCTGGCGGACAACGTCTCTGAATTCCGTTTTGCCCAGGCGCGGGTATTCCGCCAGATAGCTGGTGGAGTCCTGCTCCGTCAGCTCTTCCAGCTGACGGATCTTGAGATCATAGAGACGGCGGGCCAGCAGGCGGCCCTGATCCAACTTCGACGATCTGTCCAAAGCTTTTGCAGACATTCCTTGTCCTGGGAGCGATCAATGTGGGAACGAGATGAAAAAATTATAACTGACGCCCGAAGCCAAGTCAAGCGGAAGGGTGCGGGGGAGGCTGGCAGGCCCCTGCGCAGGAATGACCCGGCGCGGGACGCGTGCTGGGCTGCCCCTCAGAGGCGCTCCAGGCCGATCACCTTCCCGGCTCCGTCTTGCGTTCAGAACTTTGTCCAAGAGGTAATCCATGGTCGAAACTCGAATCATCATCAAGCATAAAGTCGGTTTGCACGCCCGCCCGGCCGCCACATTCGTTCAGACCGCCGGCAAGTTCAGCTCGAAGATCACGGTCAGGAACTTGACGCGGGGCAGCGACCCGGTGAACGCCAAGAGCATTCTCAGTGTTCTTGGGTTGGGCGTGCTCCAAAACCACGAGATCCAAGTGAACGCGGAGGGCCCGGACGAGGAGAAGGCCGTGGAAAGTCTCCGGGATCTGGTGCTGCACAACTTCGGCGAAAGCGAATAGGCGGCATCATGGCTGAAACAACCTTACAGGGAATTGCAGCCAGCAGCGGCATTGCGATCGGCCCGGCCTACTGCTACGTTCCAGCGGATCTCTCGATCCCCGCCCGCCCCTGCGGGCCGGCCGAGCAGGAGCTGGCCCGCTTCGGTCCGGCCCTGGAGCAGGCCCGCAGGGAACTGCAGGACCTGCACGACTCCCTGGTGGGGAGGACGGGCGAAGCAGAAGCGGCAATCTTTGAAGCTCAGCAGATGATGTTGGAGGATCCCACGCTTGAGGAAAAAGTGCGCGAGGGGGTGGAGGCGGGACAGATCATCGAGCAGGCGGTGGTGCGTGCCACAGACAGCCTGGCCGGGGTGCTCGCGGCGATGCCCGATCCCCTCTTTGCAGGGCGCGCCGCGGATGTCCGGGATGTGGGCGCGCGGATCCTGCGGATCCTGCTCGAACTGCCGGACCTCAGTCTGGGCAATGTGAGAGAGCCCTGCATCGTCGTTGCCCGCGACCTGACCCCCTCCGATACCGCCAGCCTCGATCCGAAGCTGACCCTCGGTTTCTGCACCGAGGCCGGGGGGCTGACCTCCCACAGCGCGATCCTGGCGCGCACCCTGGGCATACCTGCGATCGTGGCATTGGGAGAGGGTCTGTTGCGGCGTGCCCCCACCGGGACCCCTCTGGTCCTGGATGGAGAGACCGGCAAACTGCTGGTGTCTGCCAGCGGGAGCACCATCGAACAATATGAACGCGCCAGGCAGGAGCGGGAAGTCCGCCGGAGGGAGGTCGCCGGGCGCGCCGCGGAGCCGGCGCGGACCGCGAACGGCCGCCGGGTCGAGGTGGGAGCCAACATCGGTGATGCGGCATCGGCGCGGGACGCCGTGGCGAACGGCGCGGAGGGGGTCGGCCTGCTCCGCACCGAGTTCCTTTATCTGGACCAGGTCCAGCCGCCGTCCGAGGAGAATCAGCTGAGCATTTACGGGGAGATCTTCAAAGCCATGGGGCCGCGCCCGCTGATCGTGCGCACGCTGGACATCGGCGGGGACAAACCGCCCTCCTATCTCCCCTTTCCTTCGGAGATGAACCCCTTCCTGGGTTGGAGGGCCATCCGCATCAGCCTGGATCGGCCGGATCTGTTCAAGACCCAGCTGCGCGCGATCCTGCGCGCCGCGGTCGGCTACCAGGCCCGCATCATGTTCCCGATGGTCAGCGACCTGGCAGAACTGCGCCGGGCGCGCCAGTTGGTGGAGGAGGTCAAGGCGGAACTGAAGCAGGAGGGGCTGCAGTTCGCGGAGGATGTGCCGGTCGGGATCATGGTCGAGACGCCGGCGGCCGCGGTCCTGGTAGACGTTCTCTCCGAGGCCGCAGATTTCTTCAGCCTGGGAACGAACGATCTTACCCAGTACACCCTGGCGGTCGACCGCGGCAATGCCACGGTTGCGGCACTTTATCAACCTCTGCATCCGGCCGTATTGCGCCTGATCCAACAGACCATCAAACTGGCGCACGCCAAGGGCAAGTGGGTCGGGATGTGCGGCGAACTGGCTGGGATGGCCAAGGCGATCCCGATCCTCTTGGGGCTCGGCCTCGATGAGTTCAGCATGAACCCGCGTGCCATACCGGACGCCAAGCATCTGATCCGCCAGTTGGATGACGGATATGCCCGCAAGATCGCCAAACACGCCCTGAAATTGAACACGGCCGTGGAGATCGATCACTATATGCAGGAGATCCTGCAGGAGCTTCAAATGGCACCGGAGGGAGCGCCCGGCAAAAAGACCTGAAAGATACCCCCTCAAGGAAATCATATAATACAGAAGGAGAAAACCATGTCCACCCTATTTTTCGATGCAACCGTCTTTACACCGCACACAGTTCTGGAGCGCCATGCGGTGGCCGTCGCCGACGATGGCACAATTGCGTTCGTCGGCCCCGCAGAAGACGCACCCGAAGTCCACGGCCCCCACCTGAATTTGCGCGGCCGGATCCTGGCTCCCGGTTTTATCGATATTCACGTCCACGGCGGCAACGGCATTGGATTTGGTGAGAAAGATCTGTTGAAGGGCCTGACCGACTATTCCCGCTGGGTCGCAGGAAACGGAGTAAGCGGTTTCCTGCTGTCCATCGCCGCGCCCAGCGCGGCGGAGCTGACCCAGATGACCGGCGCCTATGCCGCCATTCTTGGCAGGGAGATGCCCGGCGCTGAACCGCTCGGCCTTCACCTGGAAGGGCCGTTTCTGAATCCTGAGAAAAAAGGCGCCTTCAACCCCGCCTGGCTGCATACACCCTCCATCGAGGAGGCCCAGGGGTATCTGGATGCCGGCAAAGGCTGGATCCGGCAGATGACGATCGCGCCTGAACTCCCCAATGCCGGGCCGGTTGCCAACCTTCTGCGCAAGAACGGTGTGACGGTCGCGCTCGGCCACACGAACACGGATTACGAGACTGCCAGCCGGGCCTTGAGGGGGGACTTTGTGCATGTCACGCACACGTTCAATGCCCAGAGCAGTTTTGACCACCGCACGCCGGGCGTATTTGGAGCAGTTTTGTCATCCGATTATGTGACCGCCGAGTTGATCGCGGACGGGGTGCACGTCCATCCGGCTCCCATGAAGGTGCTGATCCGCTCCCTGGGCACCGATCGCGTGGTGATCATTACGGACGCGATGACCGGCGCCGGGTTGAACGAGGGTACTTATTGGCTGGCGGGCAACGAAGTGACCGTCAAGGATGGCCGCGCCACATTGAAAAATGGCACGTTGGCCGGAAGCATTGCCACTTTAGACCAATGTGTTCGCAATGTTCACCAGCTGGTGGGTTTTCCGCTACACGAAGCCGTGAAGATGGCTTCGCTTAATCCTGCCCGCGCCATGGGTCTGGGGGATCGCCTGGGCACGATCCAGCCGGGCAAGGTCGCCAGCCTGACGGTGATAGACGAAGACGTCCATGTCTATTTGACCATGGTCAAGGGCAAGATCGTCTACAATAATCTCTAACTTGCAGGAGCGATGCAGACCATGTCCAGAAAACTGAACGTCGGATTGATGGGATTGGGCTTTATCGGCCGCGTGCACGTCAACGCCTATCATGCGATCCCCTTGTGTTTTCCCTCGGCGGCGGTGGCAGCGAACATGAGCGCGCTGCTCCGGTCACAGGCAGGGTCGGACGAGTTCCTGCAAACTGCCCTCTTCAACACGGTCACCACCAGCACGGAGGATTTCTTTAAGGCTCCCCTGGACCTGGTGGATATCTGCACCCCCAACCATCTGCACGAGCAGGAGGCCCTGGCTGCCATTGAGCGCGGCATCCCGGTTTATTGCGAGAAGCCGCTTACCCGTTCGCTCTCCGAGGCGCGCCGGATCACTGGAGCTGCGGAAAAGAAAGGGGTCCTGACCCATACGGCCTTTGTCCTCCGCTACCTTCCGGCGATCCGGCAGATCAAGACCCTCGTCGATTCGGGGGAACTGGGCGAGATCTTTAATTTCCGCGCGCACATGTTCCATTCCAGCTATCTGGACCGCAATCGGCCCATGTCCTGGCGGCTGCGCATGGCCGACTCGGGCGGCGGTGCATTTGCCGATCTGGGTGCCCATTTGGTGGACCTGGTCTGCTATTTGCTGGGCGGCGTTTCTGCTGTACGGGCCCAGGCGCGCACCTGGATCAAGGAACGACCGGTCACAAAAGGCAGCAGCCACCTCGAAAAAGTGGACGTGGATGACTGGATGCAGTGCACGCTGGAATTACAGCGGGGTGCGATAGGCCTGATCGAAGTCACCCGCATGGCCGCGGGCGCGGGGGAGGAAACCACGTTGGAAGTATTTGGCAGCAAGGGGGCGGTGGCATTCAGCGTTGCGCAGCTTGATGCAGTCCGGTACTTCGACACCAGGCGCGGCCAATGGCTGCAGGGCAGTCTGCCCATGCTCTCATCTGCCGGCGAACGCCCCCTGGAAACCATCTATCCGAATGCGAAATTCTCGCAGGGGATGATGACGAACCTGCACCTGGCCTCGGCCTACGACTTCCTGCAGTGCATCGTCGAAGGCAGGCCATCCGCTTTGAGCTTCCATTCCGCCCTGGCAGTCCAGGAAGTGCTCGAGGCGGCCTATGCTTCGGCTGCCCGCGGGGGGGAACGTCTGCCTCTGCCCCTCGGGGAGTGAAGGGTATGGCTGGGCTGGATCTCACCTGGAGGCGCCTGGGCGCCTGTGCGCACGGAGCGCTCGCCTGACGCAGCGTCCGTCTGCGGCCGCCTGCCCACTCCCAGGTACATTTTCTGCGTTTCGGAGGCCCCAATGCTGGTCGGGATCATTGGTCTGGGCGGCATCGCCCAAAAAGCATATCTGCCGATCTTAACTTCCATGGAAGGGACCGATCTGGCTCTGTGCAGCCGCTTTGAGCAGACGGTAGTGCGCCATCAAAAGCAATACAGAATATCCGCGGGCGTGACGAGCCTGCCGGACCTGATCCAGTTGGGAATCCAGGCCGCGTTTGTCCTGAGCCCTTCCAGCACCCATGAGCCGATCGCTCGCGAACTGCTTGAACACGGCATAGATGTTTTCCTGGAAAAGCCGGCCACGCTCCGCTCGGAGGACACCCGCAGCCTGGCGGAACTCGCAGAGCGGAGAAAGCGGGTTCTGATGGTGGGTTTCAACCGCCGCTACGCTCCGCTGCATGTCGCGGCCAGGAAGCTCTGGCAGGACGCGCCGATCGGGCTGGCCCTCTTTCAAAAACACCGTCCCAGTCCCTTCCATCCCGATCTGGAGCGTCACTTTACGGACGATACCATCCACCAGATCGACATGCTGCGTTTTTTTTGTGGGGAAGGTGAAGTCGTAAGCACGGTTCAATCCACTTCTCCCGGCCTCCTGCTGGGCGCAGCCACGACCGTGGCGCTTGAACGCGGCGGCTACGGGATGGTCATGACCTATCTGCAGGCCGGGCGCTGGCAGGAGACCTACAGCCTGCACGGCGCGGGTCGGTCCATGATCGTGGAGGCCTTTGCCCGGCTGCACATGATCAACCCGCAGGAGGAAGTTGTGCAGGAGGTGCCCTATGCCTCCGCCTGGCTGACCACCCTCGAGGCACGCGGATTCAACCGCGAGATCCAGCTTTTTCTGGAGTGCGTCACGCAAAGAAGCGAACCGCCCACCTCAGGGTGGGATGCACTGAAAACCCAGCTCCTGCTGGAAAAAATGGTCGCTTCGCTTTCCCATTCAAAGGTGGAAGAATCACATTAACTTCCTAGGTTACCGCTCTCGGTGGATGAGCATTTTATGTCGATGGGCCATCTATTATCTCTTTATGTCCGCTGCCTGTTAATCGTGGAGACATCATGAACACAATAACGAAAGGTCGGTGGTGGTAGAAATCAGACAGTGACGAACAGGATCATTGCTTTCCGCCGATATTTTCACCATATTGCAAGCCCCATCCGGGTTATCAATATAGAATAGAGCAATAGGATTACTTCAATGTTGAATACTCGGAGACTAACTTTCGCTGTTTTCCTGATTCTATTGCTTACTAGATTGGCAGCGCAAGCTTTACTTCAATTGATTTTTGGCGCGACCACACCACTTTGGTTTGCTTATTTTTACGTATGCTCAAGATATACGCTTACAGGTTTATTGATCTGGCTTAATAGAAAAGAGTTGTCCAGTTTAAATGTTGACAAGATATACATAATTATTTTTGCTGTTTCCGGGATATTGTTATTTCTCTTTTATATACCGGGCATTTGGGGATTAG
>DATJBI010000116.1:0-21952 GCA_035515435.1 Anaerolineales bacterium | reverse complement strand
AGACCAATTGATCAATTTCCTTATCCGTTGACTCAATCTCGCGCTTGGTCATCTCTTGCCACCTTGTCGAAGTTCTTGCACAATTGCTGCAATCACAACAAGAAAAGGAACAAGTATGATAATTTGCTGTATTCCATATCGTTTCGCGTTTGCAATTTCAGGTTGACCTTCTTCTTTCACGGTTCCGGCTTTTGCAATCAGCACGGCGTAAATAAATAAAGGGATGTAATTTGCCGCAATGGTGACAAGCCAGATTCCTAATATTATTTCCCCATTGGAAATTTTCGGATCACGCAAGCCAGAGCGAAGCGATAGCAACCCAAGAAGAAACGGCAGGATAACGCCAAGGGCATATTCCGTGACAATGACCCGAGTTCCCAACCAAGCCATGTCAACTGCGGCAAGCTTCCGAATACTTATCATTTTCTTTTCAGCTTATTTGACGGATCCCACGAACTACTTTTCATGGATTAATTGCCGAGAGTTCAAACACAGGATGCTTCGGCGATTCTGCGATATATGCTTCGACCGAAGAGTCGACCCCGACATCGAAATATGGTCTCGCGACCGCAACATTGACTACGTACTTTCGTAAAACCGGTGCGGCTTGTTCTGCAGAACATTCCCGAATTGAAACGGTTTCGGATTTTCCATTTCTCGTGAGTGTTACTTTTCCAGAAGCCTTCGCGTTATAGACCCAACTTACGTTTCCATAGGGAGAGACCAGCCAACGGCGTTCCCCTTCCTCGATCAAGACCACTGGATTCGATCTCGGTATTCCACTCTTGCGTCCAATGGTTGTCAATAAATAATATCCTTTTGGAGCAAGATGCAGGGATAGAAACATTTTTGAAATTGCATCTGCCGCGTGACGCGCTGTATCTACTTTGAACTTGACAGCCATGATTATTTCTTTCCTTCCACAATCTTTATCTCTTCCTCTGACAACCCATACAACTCATCGACCAGCTCATCAATCTTCGCATCCGTTAACTCAATCTGGCGCTTGACCATCTCTTGCTCTTGCGGCGTCTTTGGACCCTGCTTGTGCGGTCACCCGCGATCAGGGGATCGAGAAGTGCCTTCTGGAGGTCACGAACTGCGGATAGATGACCTGCAGGTCCATCTCATAGGTTCCGCATTTTAATTTGTAGGAGGCGTGAACGGTGATCGTGCCGGCCGTGGGAATATTGGCCCTGCGGATCTGCCCGACGTTCGAGGCCCCCCCTGACAGCAGCCATTTGTATTGAACATCGGTTTCATTGGTTGCTCCAATGGTGCCATAGAAAGTCACCTGCGTGCCGGCGCAGGATGTCAGGGAGAAGTCCAGGCTGACCGAAACCTCATCGATCCGTGAGGGCAAGACGGTGTCGGTCACTTCGGGGATGGAGGTATCTTCCGGGATGGAGGTATCTTCGGGGATGGAGGTATCTTCCGGGACGGACGTGTCTTCCAAGGTCGCGGTCAACGACTCATCGAACGGCGCTTCCGTTGCATTCGGTTCGGCCGTGACGATCTCGGCAGGAACGGTTTCAGACAAGGGCACGGCAGTGAAGGTCGCCAGGAGCACGCCGCGGGCGGGTGTCTCTGTGGGGCCGGGGATCGCCGTGGGCGCGGGCGTGAACAGTGAACAGGCAGCGATGAACAGACCAAGTATCAACAGGATGATCGGTTTTTTCATCGTATCCGGCTTCAAACGATCCCTGACCGGTTCTCAGGCAAAGTTGAACGGGTTTGCTTCATCAAAGTCCGGCAGGCAGGCGGTCTGACTTTCGATCTCCTGGACGAAGGCATTCCCCAGCCCTAGATCGAGGGCGTACTCGGTGATCTGGTCATATTCATCTTCTCTCAGCGTCCGGTTGATCTCCGGATACCTGGCCGCCTTGTGCTGGGGCGAATACTGTGACATGATGCTCACAAAAATATCGGGGGACAGATCAGCCAGGAACTGAAGACAGCGCCGGCTGTTGTCAAGGTGACCCGGCAGGACCAGATGCCGGACCAGGAGCCCGCGCGTTGCGATCCCATGCTCATCCATCTGCAGCTGGCCCACCTGTTCCAGCATCTCTCTCAGAACGCCCGGAATGATTTCCGCATAATCCCCCACCGCCGAATATCGCCTGCCCAGCTCGTTGTCCATGTATTTGATGTCGGGCAGGTAGATTTCGACCAGGCCCCGGATCTGTCGCAGCGCCTCCACTGAATCGTACCCGTTCGTGTTGTACACGATCGGGACCGCGAGACCCTGTGCCCGCGCCGCGCCGATCGCGTCGGCCATCTGGAAGATCATATGCGATGGTGAAACAAAGTTGATGTTATGCGCGCCCTGGTCTTGAAGGCGAAGCATTTCCGCGGCGAGTCCCGCGACGGTCAGGGTTTGGAGGCGGCCCCGCTGAAACTCCTGGCTGATCTGGTAATTCTGGCAAAACACACAGCGCAGATTGCACCCGGCAAAAAAAATGGTCCCCGAGCCCTGGGTGCCGGAGATGGGCGGCTCCTCTCCAAAATGCAGGCCGGCATGGGAGATCTGGATCTCCGCACCGATCCTGCAAACTGCGAGTTTCCCGGCAAGCCGATCCACCCCGCAGTTGCGCGGGCAGCATACACACCTTGCCAGTTGATCCGTAAATGGCTCATTCATATTTCTGCTTCACCGACTGCGTAATTGTACCCGAATCATCAGGCGTTCGCGGTTCCGCCCGGCCCCTGCGCCAAATCCTGCGCCGCTCCCACCACCCTGATAATAAGCTGGAATGGTCCCCCGACCTGCCCAGCTCGGGGGCGCTTGAAGACCACGGATCGATCGACGCACGCTCAAGCTGTCCGGATTGGCACGCACGTCAGCCGGGGACAGCCGCCGCGCGGTCAGGGTGGACCGTCACATCTCGAGAATTTTTCTGATCGCAGGGACAGCCAGACCCGACCGGTCTGCCAGATCCCGCAGTTCAGCGGCCAGTTGCAGCATTTCATCAGGCGCTTGCGACACGTGATATGCGAGCCCGACTTCGCCCAATTTGGAATTGAGCAGGGCGCGCATGCTGGCGACCTGCAGAAAGTTCGGTAAGCTCGGGAGAAGATGCTCGCTGAATGGAACGATCTTGTGCCCCAGGGCGCGCAGGACCCGATGCGCCTCACGGAGGGCCTCCGCATAGAGCTCCAGGTCCTGTGTGCTGCGGGCCAGGGCGGCGAGGTCGCAATTGTATTTCATGGCCAGCTTTCCGATGAGCGCCACGCCAACCGCATGAGTCATCTGGGCGTCGATCATGTTCGTGGAGCTTACGGCCCGAATGCCGGCACTCCGCAGTATCTGGACCAGCCGCCCAAGCCTCGCGGAGAGGCTGCCATCCAATTCTCCAAACGGCGAGGGCAGGGGCGTGGAGATCATCGCCCGGATGATGTCGCCATCCCGCTTTCCTCCGGCCACGACTGTTCCAAGCATGATCCGTTTCCTGTCCAGCACCGTCGTGAACTCGTCTGGACCCGACAGGTTATTGCCCATGAAGACGACGTTCGGGGATTTGTTTCTGGCCAGCACCGGCAGAAGCTCGGCTATTTGGTTTTTGCGAACAATGACAAGAATGAAATCGTAGCAGTCATCCGGATCGAGCTGATCGGTCACCGGGACCCTGGTGATCGTCCGATGTTGGCTGAACGGGTCTTCGATGACAATCCCCTCGTTCCTGATTTCCTGATAACGCCGGCCGCGCGCCAGGACTTTCGCGTCGAGTCCCGCCCTGCATAATTTTGAGATCACTGCCGAGCCGTTCACTCCGGCTCCGATGACAAGAAGCTTGGCGTTGTCTGGGCTCATCCTGCCTCCACCGATCATCTCTCTGTTTATCCTAGCCGTTCCCCTTTATAATTCAAGTGACGAACTGCCCTGGTTTGCCCCGTCGAACGTCCCCAGGCTGAATCCGCGGATATGCCTCGATCTGATCAAAGTGTTACGCCCGACCGTTATATGCTGATCCCACGCACGCTTGTCTTTTTGCGGCGGGGTGATTCGTATTTGCTGATCAAGGGTGCACCGACCAAGCGTCTCTGGGCGGGAAAGTATAACGGCGTCGGAGGTCACGTGGAACGCGGCGAGGATGTTGAGTCCGCGGCGCGGCGCGAGCTGCACGAGGAGGCAGGACTCGACGCCGATCTGTGGTTGTGCGGCACGGTGGTGGTCGATGCGGGCGATGCCCGCGCCGGAATATGCCTGTATGTGTTTACCGGGGAGCATGTTGCGGGCGAGGTGAGGTCATCGAACGAAGGCCTCGCCGGATGGGTCCGGTATGAAGCCATAGGGGATCTGCCCCTGGTTGAGGATCTGCCCGTCCTGCTGGCCAGGGTGCACAGCATGAAGCGCGGCGACCCGGCCTTCGCGGCGCGTTCCTATTATGATCGAGACCAGAAATTGAAACTCGAATTCAGGGATTAGATTCCGCTTTCGAGCGGCAGGACCATCGTGAAGCGGCTGCCCTTGCCCGGCTTGCTTTCCACGTTCAGCGTTCCGTGATGTTGTTCGATGACCTGGCGGGCGATCGCCAGTCCGATCCCGATTCCGCTGAACAGTTCGCCGCCGCTTTCTTCGATCCGGTAAAAGCGGTCGAAAATGCGTGCCAGTTGATCGGTCGCGATCCCGATCCCGTGATCCTCCACCGAAATGGCCAGCCGATCCTTTTGTTTCTCAAAATTGATCTCGACGTCACCGCCGCGCGGGCTGAATTTGATGGCATTATCCAGCAGTGCGGTCAGGGCACGTTCGAGGGATTTTGAGTCGCCATTGATATCCGGCACACTCCGTTCATTTCTGACCTTCAGGCGGACGCCGCGCCCTCTGGCCTTCTCCGCGTATCTTTGAACCAGGCCCTGCGCCATGTCTCCCATGTTCACGGGCTGGAAGGCCGGCAGGACAAGTTCGATCTCCTGCAAGAACAAAATATCATTGACCAGCGAAACAATATGTCCGACGTTGCGTGCGACGGTTTCGATCGCCTCCTTGAGCTGCAGACCCTGGAGTTCACGCTTCTGCAATATCTGCAGATAGCCGCTGGCAGCCGTCAGCGGAGTGCGGAGTTCGTGGGCCACATTTGTCAAGAACTCGCGGCGGGCCAGATCCTGCTCCGCCAGTCTTTGATAAGCCTGGGCGAGTTCTCCGGCGCGCATCCGCAGATCCTCGATTGCCATTTCATCATTTTGCCGCAGCCGTCCGCTGATCTCCTTGACCATTGCCTTGGCCACGCTGCTGGAATGTTCCAGGACGCGGTCAAAGCTTTCCTTGTCCAATTCCAAAACGACCAGGTCCGTTTCTGCAGTGACGGTTGCGGCGCGCGGCGCGTTATGGATCAGGGCCATCTCGCCGAAAAAATCACCCGCCCGCAGCGTTTTGAGTACGCGCACCTCCGTCTGGTTGACCAGTTTCGTGACTTGCGCCTCTCCCTCCAGGATCATGTAGAAGATGGTCTCCAGGGCATTTTCGTGGCACAATATGGTTCCCCCCGGATAGGTGTTCACCGTACTGCTGGCGATCAGTTCTTCCACCTCATCCGGTTTGATGCCGGGAAAGGCGCGCGGAATGATCTTGCTGGGGGCACGGTTGGTTGTCATAGGCGTTGCATGGCGGATTATTCCGAAGCACGGAGGGCCCGGGGAGGATCCAGGGCTCCGGCTAGGACTTATATCCGATCTTTCTGAGAAACTCCCTGCGCCAGGCAATATCTGAGCTGCCTTCCACGCCCTTCGGAGAGTTGCCGTCGATCACGCCGAGAATGCCGCAGCCCTGTTCGGTTTGCGCCACCAGCACTTCGGTCGGATTCGCCGTGGCGCAGAAGATGCGGGCGACTTCGGGCAGGGCCTTGACGGTGTTCAGGACATTGATCGGAAAATAGCCTTCAGCCAAAAAAAGGATGAACGAATGTCCTGCGCCGATGGCGATCGCGTTTTTTCGGGCGAGTTCGGTCATGGCTTCATCCGTGCCGCTCCAGCGGACCAGGCATTTGCCGGAGGCCTCGCAAAATGCCAGCCCGAATCGGATCCCCGGAACGGCGCCGACCAGGGCTTCATGCATATCTTCGACCGTCTTGATGAAATGAGATTGCCCGAGGATGAAATTCACCGGTTCCGGTTTTTCGATCCTGACAGTTTTGATCTCCATGCGCATCTCTCCTTCCGACTCCCGAAAAGGCTGCATCCATCATTTGCGGCTTGAGACAACCTATGATACAACAGGCCGATACTCTCAAGATGACAAAAGGATTGCGAATGTCCAAATTCTATCACCATGCAGCGGCAGTGATGTTATGGTGCGCATGTCTGACCGCATGCTCGCCTGCGTTCTCCAGCACCCCCCTTCCGTCGGTGACGCCGTCGCCGCTGCCTTCCGCCGCGCCGACCCTGCCTGCGTCCCCCACGGCCACCCTGGCTCCCACTCCGGTTCCGCTGGTGCCGGACTTCCAGCATATAGTAATCGTGATCTTTGAGAACAAGGAGTTTGGCACGGTCGTGGATAATTATCACATGCCCTACTTCAACAAACTGGCCAAATCGTATACGCTCCTGACCCAATACTATGCCGTGACGCATCCCAGCCTTCCGAATTATCTGGCCCTGATCGGCGGAGATACGTTTGGGGTCACATTTGACTGCACCAGCTGCGCCGTGAACCATGAGTCGCTGCCCGACCTCATTGAAGCCAGCGGCCGGACCTGGAAAACATATCAGGAAGACATGCCCACACCGTGCTTCACCGGTGCCGAAGCAGGCAAGTACGCCATGAAACATGATCCGTTCATCTACTTCATGCCCATTCGGCTGGACGCCGGGCGCTGCAGCCAAAGCATCGTGCCTTTCCCGCAGCTCGCCGCGGACCTCGCCGCGGGCGCGCTTCCCAATTTTGTCTTTGTGACGCCCAATCTGTGCAACGACGCGCACGACTGCGCGATCGACGTTGCCGACGCCTGGCTGCAACGATTTATGGACCAGATCATGCCTGCTTTGGATCAGAGCGCCCAACCCTATCTGATCGTTCTCACCTGGGATGAGGGGCAGGGCAATCATTCCTGTTGCGGCCTAGGCGCGGAAGCGGGCGGCCGGATCGCAACCGTCCTGGTCTCCCCGCAGGCGAAAAGTGGTTTTCAGGACGACACGCCCTATAGTCATTACTCTTTGTTGAAGACGATCGCCGCGGCCTGGCATCTGCCGTATCTCGGTCACGCCCTCGATCCGCAAACCTCCCTCATTACCGCGCCGTGGAAATGATTCCCTCGAAAATTCATCTTTTCACAAACGCAGAAGCCAGATATAATAAGCGCAATAACCTAGAAATGCATCAAAGGAGAATTCTCAATGACTCACATCATAACTAGCTTGTGCATACGGGACCGCGGTTGCATAGAGGTCTGCCCGGTGGAGTGCATGATTCCTGGTTTCCCCCTGAACGAATGGCCGTGGATCTATATCGATCCGGACACCTGCATTGATTGCGGCGCATGTATCCCCGAGTGTCCATTTGCTGCCATTTTCCCTGAAGATGAGGTCCCGGCCGCCTACACCGCAAAGGGCGGTGAGTATATCAGCAAAGTTGGGCTCACGGGTCACTACGAGGGCA
Organism: Anaerolineales bacterium; assembly: GCA_035515435.1. Lineage (GTDB taxonomy): Bacteria > Chloroflexota > Anaerolineae > Anaerolineales > Villigracilaceae > Fen-1038. The sequence goes on along the minus strand of DATJBI010000116.1, from coordinate 14,358 downwards.
CCAATCATTTTGGGAACAAAGTCACTTTGGAGACTGCCAAACAGTTAAAGGCCGGCGAGGTCGTGGACTTGACACCGGATATCAAACCCAACTACGATTTCTTCAAGGGCGGCCCAGGGTATGGCGCCAAGGACAAGGACACCGGCCTGTAGGCCTGTAATGAATAAAAAAGCCAGGTCCCAGGGCCTGGCTTTTTTGCGCTCAATGTAATTTTAGGGAAGTGCATGGCCTCGCGTACCTGCAAATTGCTGCATCGTTTGGCTGTCGTCACGCTTGCGGTTTCTCTTTTTGGCTGCCGGGTGCAGACCGTTCATCCTTCAACGCCCCCGCCTGCCGCGACGCCATCTGCCCCGCCCGCAACTGCCCCCGCTCCGGAGGCCGCGACCCAGACCCGCGCTGCACCTCCGGCTGTCCCAACCCTGCCAGAAACGGTGACGCCGACCCTGGCCGTCGTAACCATCACGGCCGTCAACGGGAACTTGTATATTCGCCGCGGCTCGGGCTCGGATTTCAATCCGATCGGCGTCCTGGCGCAGGGCCAGACCGTGACCGCAGCCGGGAGGGATATTCTGGACGAATGGCTTTATATCCCGATCCCGTCTCAAGCGGGAAGGTTTGGCTGGGTTTCGATGCAAACCATCTATTCCTCGATCAGCGGGCACACCATGGACCTGCCGGTTGTGGACAGTGACCTGGCGGTCCCGGCCTTCATTCAAAATTGCAGCACGCATAATATGCTCGTTCAGCCCTCGGGTGTGATCATTCCACCAGGGATTCAGTTTCCGGACAATATTGTTCAATTCGATCCGGGCGAATATACCATCCATGATTACGACAGCCCGAACAAGAATAACCAGGGCCTGGTCATTGATCTGAAAGAGGGAGAACAGTATCAGATCACCGCGATGGGAACCCCCGCTCAGCACAAATGTCCTGACGGACAATGATCTTGATCTAGGGGCTGGTGGCGATCTGCAGAAGTTGGGTGCCGACGCTCCGGGCGCCGGGTGGATCGTTGCCTTCGAGCAAAACGACGACAGCCAGAGGGATCCCCTTCCAGTTTGGCACTGTACCGCCGAGGTACCATGTGGAAAACTCGCTGCCGGCCTGGCCCGTGCCGCTCCATTCCCAGTAGGGCCCCCTCCCCCGCGCCAGGCGATCGGCTAGATCATCCGCGGCCTGGGTCTTGAAGACCTCCGCCCCTTGGTCGAGGGCCGGCAGGACGACCCATCCTTGTTGAGGTGTGCGAACGGCCATGACGATGCGCGGCGCAATTCGGACGCCGTGGTTGCTCAGCGTCCCGGCCGCAATGCTCATTTGCAATGGGCTGATCCTTAGATCATTGATCTGGCCCCGGCCCGCGGCCGCGGCCACGGGCCCCCGGATCTGCGGCGCTGAATAGAAGCCGAGGCTTTCAAACAGGGATATCTCTTGGTCGTCGCTGATCCTGCCGGTGCTGTCGATCTGATCAAGAAACAAGTTTAGAGCCGAGCCCGCCGGGTATGTGCCCTGTGTGGCGCGGTTGATCAGCGGTGCGCTTTGGTCTTGGGCCAGGGATGCTCCGATCTCATCCAGTTTATTCGGGTCGTAGGTTGGATGAGAGGCCATGACAAGAATTTCACCGCTCTGCGCATTCATCAGCACGACGGCCCCTCTTTGGTCCCCGAGCAGTTGGTCCGCATGTTTCTGCAGCTCGAGGTCCAGGCTCAGCCTCACGTCGAGCCCCGGAGGCGGCGTACCGTACAGCAGATGGTCCCACCAGATCAGGCTGGCCGGATTGCCCTGAAGGCCGCGCAGGTAATTATCGAGGCTGCCTTCCAGCCCGGCCTCGCCATAGGTTGGGTGGATGTAACCGGTCAGGGGAGACAGGTCCGGATAAAGGTAAACCCGGTGATATGTTCCGCTTTGACCCAGCGTCACGTCGATCGGTTGGTTGTTGCGATCCAGAATATCGCCGCGCGCTACGTAGCGATCGGAAATAGCCAGGCGAGGATTGTCGGTGCGTGCCAGCAGATCGGGGCCGCGCAATACGGCCCACCAGGAATCTGCAAGCATGGTCGCGATCAGGCCCAATCCCAGGAGGCCAATCACAAAATAGTAGGGGCGGGGCGCGGGCAGGGCGGCAGGGTTGTTTTCCGCCTGGTTGCTGATAATCAGCAGGAGCCCAAGGGCAACAAAGGCGGTGAGCAGCGAGGAGCCGCCGTAGGATACGAACGGCAGGGTAACCCCGGTCAACGGCAGCAGCCGCAGATTTCCATTGATGATCAGCAGGGTTTGGATGCCCAGATAAGCGGAGAGACCCGCGGCCAGGGTGCGGCGGAACCGGTCGGGAGCGCGCAACGCGGCGCGCAGGCCGCGCCCGAGCAGCAGACCGAAGCTGATGATCAGGGCCGTGGTTCCCAACAGCCCTGTTTCCTCGGCGACGGATGTAAAGATGAAGTCGGATTGTGCGACCGGAACAAGCGTTGGACTGCCCAGGCCGGGACCTCGTCCGATCATGCCTCCGTTGGCGATGGCCAACAGGGATTGGACGATTTGATAACCGTGGCCGCTTGGATCCGCCCACGGATCGAGCCAGGCCGATATTCGTTCGTGCACCAAAGGGATGAAGAAATATCCGATGACTCCCGCCAAAGCGAGCATCAAAGCCGTTGCGAGGAGCACCCGGCGTTCCGCGGTCGCAGCGTAAAGAACGACGGCATAGACCAGGAGGAAGATGGAGGCGGTGCCCAGGTCGCGTTGGAACAGCAAAAGCAGAAGGGCCAAGCCGGTGACGAAGAGGGTTGGGAAGAGCCAGCGAAAGAACCGCACCCGGGTCATCCAGCGGTTGCCCAAATAGGCCGAGAGATATATCACAAGCAGAAGCTTGAGCGGCTCCGAAGGCTGCAGATAGACCCCGCAGCAGCCGAGCCAAAGGCGCGGCCCGTACCCTTCCGGATTTGTTCCCAGAAAGATCGTCAGGCCGGTCAGAACGATGCCGCTGGTGAGCAGGATGTATTTGTAGCGCCGGAGCAGCGAGAGGTCCGCGGGGAGCTGGAAGATCGCCACCAGGATCGCCGTGCTGACCATCAGCCAGATCGACTGGCGGATCCCAAAGGCAGAATCAAGGCGCCAGATGGTCAACAAACCCCAGCCGCTCAGCAGAGCCCCGAGCGGCAGGAGAAGGGGGTCGCGCCTGGGAAGCTGCCGGCCGGCAAAGCGGTCGGCAACAATACAACATGCGGCCCAAATTGCGAGACCGATCCAGTGCGACCAGCGGTAAGGTACATTCCAGGTCTGTTCTCGGACGGCAGGGGACAGGGTGAGGATGGCCGAGTACAGGAAGAGAAAGACAGCGACCGCGATCAGGAGGCGCCTCTGTCGCCGGTCTACGAGAGGAATGGATTGATTTGCCACACGAATGGGTTAAACGTATTTCTTGATCAGCAAGTCCAGTTTTTTGCGGGCTTCTTTTGAAATGCTGTCACGGTTCGTAATGATCGCATCGGCCAGAGCCCGACCGCACTGGCAGGCGCGTTCAGCCTTCAGGTTGCGCACAAGTTGGCGGATCGATTCCTGTGCGATGGTCGTATTCTTGTTCAGGGTCTGAACGACCATCTCCACGGTTACGGGCGTCTCACTCACGTGCCAGACATCGTAATCGGTGACGTGGGCCATCACCGCGTAGCACATTTCAGCCTCGCGGGCCAGAAACGCTTCGGGCGCGGCGGTCATGCCGATGATGGATATGCCCCAGGCGCGGTAGGTGTTCGATTCGGCTTTTGTGGAAAAGCGCGGACCTTCGATCGTGATGAAGGTGCCTCCGCCGTGCACGGTGGCGTTGGCGGCCCGGGCCGCCTCTTCCAACTGCCTGGACAGGTCGACACAAAATGGATCCGCCACCCCCACGTGGGCAACCAGCCCCTCGTCAAAGAAAGTGCGCGCCCGATCTTTGGTGTTGTCAAAAAGCTGGTCGGGAATGACAATGTGCCCCGGCGAGTAGTCCTCGCGCAGGGAACCGCAGGCGCTGATGCTCACAATGCGTTCCACGCCCAGTGATTTCAAGGCATAGATGTTTGCGCGATAAGGAACCTGGCCCGGCATGAGCCGATGTCCGCTGCCGTGCCTGGCGAGGAACGCCACGCGTTGGCCCTCCAGCGTGCCCACGATGATCGGTGCACTGGGCGCGCCAAACGGTGTCTCAAGCCTGTACTCCTGGGTGGCCTGGAGGCCATCCATATTGTACAGCCCCGAACCCCCGATGATCGCAAGTTTGATCGTCTCTTCCATGAAAGTGTGTCTCACAATTTTTGAGTTGTCGGATCGGTGTGCTTTTTCCCCAGCGTAATGATGGCCCTGGCCTTGCCGCACTGGATCTCATCATCGGTGGTCAGGACCGTCGGCAGGGTAAGTTTTTCCCTATTCAATTTTGTGCCGTTGGTGGAATTCAAATCCTCGACCCACCACTGATTGTGATGGTAGCTCAATCGCGCATGCCGCGCCGACGTGGTTTCGTCATTGATGGGGATATCACATTCGGGATTCCGTCCGAGAATGATCTCGGGCTTGGAAAAAGTTCGCGAGACGAGCACCCGGTTTCGGGCCCGCACCTCGATGTGAATGGGGGGCAATCTTCGCAGCGCTGCGTTTTGCCCCTGCTGCCTCAGATCCTGCCAGATGATCCATAATGCCCCGCCCAGAAAAGTGTAGATGGCAACGGCCATCAGCAGCCGAAGGGCCAAAACCAAAAGCCCGCTCATTCCTTTTTCTTGTCGAGAGGGGAGGTGCGTATGACCGCGGTGGGACGATCCGCGCTGGGCGAATCGAAGGGTGAGGTCTCCGCCAGATCAGGCCGGGGCGGAGGATTATCCTGACCAAAGATCAGCGCCACCCCCGCTAGCGAAACCACATCTCCCGGATAAAGGACGCTTTGGCTGGTGCGCTGTCCATTAATGAATGTTCCGCCGGTCGAGTTCAGATCGAAGATCACGTACCGCCCCTTGATCGCCCGCAGCTGTGCATGGTTGCGGGAAACCCGCGGGTCGTCGATCACGAGCGTGTTGTCCAAGCGGCGGCCGATATTAATGACGGGCGCCCGGAGCGGAAACACCTTGACGCCTTCGATGATCAGGAAGGCGTTTTCAGGCATGGTGTTATCTTCAACGACATTTTCGTCTGGATTGGCGGAGGTATTCTGTGTGTTTTCCATGGGAAGGTTGACCTGATGTGACGCCAGCAGATTTATATGATCGGCAGAAAAGCTGGCATCGGTGGTGACCGTGATGATCGGGGCGGCCTCAAATTTCAAGCCGGCCTCGCGACCGGTGGTCTTGATGATCTCAACCAGCGTTTCCAGCAGGTGGGCGTCCTGCCACTGGGGCATAGCTCCCGGTGCTACGATGAGTGTGTAGATGCTTGGCGCAAGCCTTGTTCCGTCCGGTCTGCTGATCGTATTGTCTTTGATTGCCTGGGCGAGCTTTTGAACGACGAGGTTCTCCATATTTATTCCCATGAGCGCGCCGGCCAGCTGAACTTCAATGAGAGACTGCAAGCGTGCTTCTATTTCTTTGAGATCCATTTTCGGTTCTGGTCCGCTTCACACTACGATTATAGAGGCGATGGGAAGTTTCTGCAAGGTGGCACCGAGGGCCTACTGCATGCTCTGGACTTTTAGCCCCATTCCGCAGTTTGGGCATCTTGTTTCCCTAAGTTCTACTACAAAGCCGCAGTTTGGGCAAGTTGTCGGCTGGGACCTTCCGAGAGGCGCACCGCACGCGGCACATGCACCTTCCCCTACGGGATTCGCCGTGCCGCAATACTCGCAGACCATGCGATTCAGGCGCTCGGAAAGTTGATGGCTGGCACCGGCCGCCTGGACGGCCTGGTTTATGATCGTCCAAACATGCTCGCTGAGCTGCAGGTTTTCCACGTCCTGGGCAATATCGTCGAGACGGCCGATCAAGCTCAGCGGATTTTGCAGTGCGGCGACCACCGTCCAGCCCAGGGAGGTGGCCGTTCCGAGCCATTCCTGCTGGCCGATCTGAACCATGATCCCGTCCGCGACTTTTTGAATTGTGATGGTCAGTGCGGTTTGGCCTCCGGAGGCAGCGCCCGGGCGGGTACCGATCTGGACGGCCAGATTATCTGCCTGGCCAAGGATCTGTGCGCGCAAATTACCCCGATTGAACTCTGCCAACAGGGCCTGCGCCAGGTCCGACGGATTTAGATCGCCGTGATAAATTTGCCGGTCCATATTTCGATTATAATCTCGAAATAGATTTTCCTCAGGCACCTTGAAGACATGAAACAGTCCTGGTTTCAACTTTCCGTCTGGACGGCGATCCTGGTATCCATGCTCGGGCTTGGTTTGGCCGCGCCCGCACTGGTTCCGGTCCGCGCCCAGGCCGTATCCACGCCGACCCGCGCCGGAGCCTCCCAACCTTACATTACGAACACGTATACGACCGAACCGTTCGTGAATGTCCGCGCCGGCCCCAGTTCGGTCTATTACGGAAGCCCGATCGGCGCATTGCCGGTCGGCGCGACGGCCCCTGCCCTGGCAATCACGGCCGGTCATGACTGGATAGAAATATCCTTCCCCGCTGGACCGAACGGCGTCGGATGGGTCTATGCCCCCTTCGTATCCTTGACCGGCGCTCCGCCGATCATTGAGCCTCCGCCCACCTTTACGCCCCTATCCATCTCCACTCTTGATCCAGCCTTGATGGGCACCTTCAGCCTTCAGGCGACGGCCACGCGCCTGCCGACATTCACACCGCCGCCCGCGCTGGTTGTTCCAACTTTTGCCAGCCCGCCGGTCAGGAGCAACTCACACTTTCCTCTTGGGTTGGTGATCCTTGGCCTGGGCGCGGCGGGGCTGTTGGGCATCGCAGTTTCCGCTGCGGGCCGACGCTGATGCGTTTGCACAAGCTGCTTGTCCTTGCGATCCTGACCGCAGCGGCCGTTCTATTTGCGCTGCTCGATGTCCCGACCCCGCTCTTCGTCCATGCCCAGCAGCCAACAGGTTCCATCCCTACCGTGACCGGGACGCCTCCCGGCCCGATGGTCACGGTTTATCAGAACAATGACCAGGTCGATGTTTACGCCGGGCCCAGCAGCTACGATTATCCTGCGGTCGGTGTGATGCTTGCCGGCGAACAGGCTCCGGCCCTTGGAAAGGCCGAGGGGCTGGATTGGATTGAAATTGAATATCTGGGGGTTCCGGATTCCATCGCATGGATCTATGCACCCTATGTCTCTCTCACGAGCGGCGCCAGCCTGCCGGTCATCCCCGTGCCTCCCACGCCGACGTTGGTTTCCACACCCACCATCAATCCGACCCTGGTTGCAGCCTTGATTCCCGTCATCACATCGACGCGTCTGTCCACGTTCACGCCGCCCCCTCCGGTCGCGCTTCCCACCTTTGTCGACGAAACCCGTCGTCCAAGTTCAGTTCCTCTTGGCTTGGTGATAATCGGTGTTTTATTTATCGGCGGGTTGGGCGCAATTATTTCGTTTCTGCGCGGTCGCTGATCGAGTGCCCTGTATAAAAAAAAAGACCAGACTAATCTGGTCCTTTTTAATTTGAATGAGGTATCAGTTATTGCACGAACACGTGCCGCCGCACGTACATTCACCTTCCGCATGCTCGTGTGCTTGAACGTTCGGGCTGTCGACAGTAAATCCGGCCCCGCGCTCGGGGTCGTCCACAAAGTCGATGTGTGCGCCCTGCAGATAGCCGGCGGAGACCTCGTCGACGACAACCTTCACGCCGTTCGCATCAAAGGTCGTGTCTTCGTCACGAATGTTGTTTTCGAGTGCCATGCCGAAGTTAACCCCGCAGCACCCGCCGCCAGAGACGAAAATGCGCAAAGCATAACCTTCCAGTTTGCGTTCGGTCAGGATATTGTTTATTGCGCTGGAAGCCGCCGGAGAAAGTGTGATTGTTTGAGTGTCAACTTCTTTTAACATTTTCTTCTCCAATCAGAGATAAAGTTGAGCTATCTTATCAGATTAATGGGGCATTGTCAACTTCGGCCGCGGGCCGTGTCCCGGGGCGCTGGGGGCGCAAATTCTTGACACAAACTCTTTGCCCCTGTACAATCCCCCTGCAATAGGCGCAAGCCTATATTTTAATTTCCTTCGGGAGGAGATACCGCTTATGTACGCAATGCAAGGACTTACTTCTCTGGAGGCGATCGCGATTTGGGCCGTACTGGCCATTGCCATCATCGGTCTTTTATACGCGCTCTTTCTCCGCTCTCAGATCCTGCGTGAAGATAAAGGCACGGAAAAAATGCAGGAGGTTTGGAACGCGATCAGGTCGGGCGCGGATGCTTATTTGCGCAGGCAGTTCAACAGCATCTGGCCGTTGATCCTGGTGCTGGCGGTCGCCTTGTTCCTGTCCGTTTACATTGTGCCGCCCTCTCAGGAGGCGTTGGAGCGTTTTAGCACCTATACCCCGGATGCCGTCCGGCTCATCATCGGCATCGCGCGGGCGATTGCTTTTATCATGGGCTCCGGCTTCTCCCTTACCGTGGGACAGCTCGGGATGCGCATGGCGGTCGAAGGCAACGTTCGCGTGGCCGCGGCTTCCAAGCGATCCTTTGGTGACGCCCTTCGCATAGCTTATCGTGCCGGAACGATAACAGGCATGCTGACGGATGGCCTGGGTCTGCTTGGCGGTACGGTCATTTTCATCATCCTCGGCATTGCCGCGCCGGATGCGCTGTTGGGATTTGGTTTCGGCGGTACGCTGCTCGCCCTCTTTATGCGGGTGGGGGGAGGCATCTTCACCAAGGCCGCGGATGTGGGCGCGGATCTGGTCGGTAAAGTGGAGGCCGGCATCCCCGAAGATGATCCGCGGAACCCGGCCGTCGTGGCTGACCTGGTGGGAGATAACGTCGGCGATTGTGCAGGTATGGCGGCGGATATTTTTGAGTCATATGAGGTTACGATCGTCGCCGGCCTGATCCTTGGCCTGGCACTTTGGCGTCTTACCGGCCGCCTGGAGTGGATCATCTTTCCGCTTATTGTGCGCGGCATCGGTGTGTTGTCTTCGATCATTGGTACCTACCTGGTGCGCGGCGGGGGGGCCGGCAAGAGCGGCGACGCCATGGTCGCCATTTTTCGAGGCTTCCTTTCTTCTGCGGCCATCTCCGCCGCCTTGTTCTTTGTGGCGGGCTTCTTCTATTTACAGAGTCCGGCCCTGGGAGGCTGGTGGCGAACGCCCGCTGCAGTGGCGGTCGGCGTTCTGCTGGCAATCGTGATCGACCGCTTAACCGAGTATTTCACTGGCACGGATGCCGCACCCGTGAACAACATCAAGAAGGCTGCAGATACCGGCCCGGCGACCTTGATCTTGAACGGCATTGCCGTCGGTTTTGAGTCGTCAGTCTGGGCGGTACTGGTGATCGGGCTCACCATCGTCGCATCGATATTTATCTTTGGTTCCATCCCCGGCGCGGATGCCACGAGCAAGGTCACGTTCATATTATACGGAGTGGCCATGACCGGTATCGGCATGTTGACTTTGACCGGCAACAATGTGGCGATGGACTCGTTCGGCCCGATCGCCGATAATGCCAATGGCATTGGCGAAATGGCCTGGTCTGAGCTGACCGATAAGAAGACCAGAGAGGCCCAGCAGGTGATGGCCGATCTGGATGCGGTAGGCAACACAACGAAGGCGATTACCAAGGGCGTGGCAATTGGGTCAGCCGTCATCGCGGCGGTGGCCCTGTTCGGTTCGTTCATTACCGACGTATCGAAGATCGATCCCTCTGCCCTGGCCAGCGGCATACGCGTAAGCGTCCCGCAGGTTTTTGTCGGTATGCTGATCGGCGGTGCGCTGCCCTGGCTCTTTTCGTCCTTTGCCATCCAGGCGGTTGCCCGCGCCGCGGCCCTGATCGTGATGGAGGTCCGCCGGCAATTCAAGCTCGGTGTGCTGAAAGGGAAGGTCAAACCGGATTACAAGCAGGCGGTCGCGATTTCCACCACGGCTGCGCAGAAGGAGTTGGTCTCGCTGGCGCTGCTGGGTGTCGTGACGCCGATCGTGGTCGGGCTGCTGCTGCAGGTCGAGGCGCTGGGCGGTTTCCTGGCCGGCATCATCGTCTCCGGCCAACTGCTGGCAGTCTTCCTGAACAATTCGGGCGGCGCCTGGGATAACGCCAAGAAACTGATCGAAGACGAGCCGCGGGATGCGAAAAAGAACCTTGGAAAGGGCTCGGAACGGCACAAGGCCAGTGTGGTTGGCGATACCGTCGGCGACCCATTTAAGGATACGGCCGGCCCGGCGCTCAACCCCATGATCAAAGTGGTCAACCTGGTGTCCGTGATCATCGCGCCCATCATCGTCAAGTATGCCACCGCAGCGGGGCCAACGCTGTATATTGTATGGGCAGTGGCGGTCCTCTTATTGGCCGTGTTGGCCTGGGCCGTGATGCGCTCCAAGGCGCCGGCGCCCAGCCTCACCACCAAGTAAATAGAGAAAAGTAGAATGGGCTTCCGTATCACGGAAGCCCATTCTACTTGGATGAGAACAGAGATGCTCAATTTGACGGCCGTCAAGAAAATAGCCTACATCTACCTGCTGATCCCATTTGCTCTCTTTTGCATCGGTTGGCTGAATTGGGCCGCCGCTCTGCTGGTTTTGTTGGTCGTCGCGGCGGGGCTTGTTTCGATCTGGCGCGTCCTGCCAGCCCGGGAGCCCTGCCGATCCGGAAGGGCGGATCTTATCGTCATGATCCTTGTGCTGGGGGTCTGGCTCTTATTGTCCGGGATCGGCGGTTACACTTTTCAAAACTGGGATCATCACAGCCGCAACGCGGTCTTCAGGGACCTGATCAATTACGCCTGGCCGGTCGTCTATCATTTTTCGCCCGATGTGAGCGCTCGCCTTGGGATTCCATCCTCGCTGATCATGTCGTATTATTTTGGTTTTTGGCTGCCAGCGGCCCTGATCGGCAAACTCTGGGGTTGGAACGCCGCGAATTTTGGCCTGTTCCTATGGACTTATCTCGGGATCACCCTGGCGGTCCTCTTGACTGCGGCCAAGTTGAGAACCTCGTTTCGAAAAACTGCCCTGCTGATCATCTTCTTCAGCGGGATGGATCTTTTAGGCGTGGTCCTGTTCAGAAATATACCGCACTATACCTATCCACTGCTGTGGCCTCCGATCCAGCACCTGGAATGGTGGGCAGGGGCATTTCAATATTCGTCTTTCACCACGGATCTCTACTGGACCTACAACCAGTTCGTGCCCGCGTTCCTGATCATGGCGCTCTTTGTGTCTTCGCCCGATGAGGGGGCCGTCGTCCTTCTGGGAGGAATCTGTGTCTTCTTTGCCCCTTTTCCGGCTTTGGGACTGCTTCCCTTTATTGCGGGAAGCGTTTTGCGCCAGGCGCTGGTTTTCGTTCACGACAGGCCCGACCGAGGGTGGCCGGTTTCCATGGTGCGCCATTTCCTGACCCTCGAAAATCTGGCTGGCTTGATCCTGGGTGGGGTCTCCGCCCTCTTTTTCACGACGAACCTGGCCGTTCAAACCAGAAGTCTCGGTCTGCCTGATTCGGCGGGCATCTATATCATATTCTTATGCCTCGAGTGCATGTTGATCTGGCTTGTTCTGCTACCTGCGAATAGAACCGACTGGATATGGTATGTGGTGGGCGCGGTCCTGCTGCTGGCGCCTTTTGTCAATTTCGGCGGAAGCTGGGACTTCATGGCACGTGCGACCATACCGGCCCTCTATCTTCTCATGCTGGGATGCGGCCGTTTCCTGATCACGGGCAGGAACACATTTGTAAAGATGTCATTATTGTTCATGCTCGTGGTGGGCGCTGCGACTCCGCTTTACGAGATAAATCGAGCGCTCGTCCGGAGCGTGCGTTATTATGATGTTCCTGGGCTTGCCGCGATCAGCCTTGATCAGTATTTTCGGCATCCTCCGCAAACGAATTTCGGTTTTGTGCCTGAGTTCGATCATCCGCAGACCCTCGTCGCCGATGAGTGGATAAGCCTTTCGATCCCGCGCGGCGAAGAATGGAATACCAAGGTCGGCGCGTTGTTCAATACCGCATTCCGGTTGTTGTGGAATCGCAAGCTGCTGTTTCAGCAGAATTGATCATTGAAAACCGGTCCCGGGATCGGAACGTTGGTTGTTGTTTGGTCGACACTGCCAGATTAAGTTGGGCCTGGCCTCTTGGAGGGGTGGCGGGGCCACCGCTCGGGGTCGCCAGTCCCCCGTTAATCTGACATCGTCGAATTAATCTCCACACTCAAAGACCGCATAATATTGATTCTGGTAAAGCGGATCCCGTCGTTGCTCCAGCGCCGGCAGTTCTTTCCAAACAGCATCAAGATCGGTCGCGATCATTACATTGACACTGTTGCTCGCACAGTCCTGATCGATTTCGGCCCAGTTCGCATTGGACGCAAATATCTTTGAGATGGAACTGACCCGCCGTCTAAGCTCCTGCGCTGGGACCCCGAAGGCCGTGTGACCCGATATGGCGATGGCGCGGTCGGAATACAGGCCGATCGGGCGGTTCAATAGGTCGGCCGGATTGTCTTGAATCAGTATATCGGCCGGCGTGTAAAGGTCTATGTACTCATAAGCCTGTCTTGCAGCGAAGGTCCTCTTGCCTAATTGCCGGTCGGGGCTGAGGCTGCTCGGAAAACCGGTGATGCCTGCATCCACCAGCATAGGCCAGGTCCGTAGCAGGACGACGTCGGTGATCGTGGTCAATAGACCAAGCACGGCAAAAACTCTTAGGGGACGGAATATTCGCGCCGCGGCTGAACCCTGTCGTGAATTTCTCCAGCCGCCAGGGAAGAGCTCGCCGAGGACGTCAACACTCCAAACCAGTAAAACGAATTGCCCCGGAAGCCAGGCCCGCCAGCCAAGATCATTGCTGGCAAGGGTTGTCGACTGAACGAACGATCCCGCAAAGGCCGTGACGGCAAGCAGCAGGATTTCTGAAACATGAAATGGATTTTGTTTCCACGATTCCCTCCAGTGCTGCCGGATCCAAAGCAGCCCGGTCACAAAGAAAAAACCCAGCTCCATCAGGTAATTGATCGGAAGCAGGAGCAGAAAGACCAGGTTGAGCACCGCAGGCGGGGCCTTGGAGAACAATAAAAGAGCCGGTATGAAGCTGCGCACGGACAGCGTGACCGGAAGCCCGTGGAGGGCTGGGGAAGCATTGCCGGCAGCCAGTCCGGCCAGGAACGGACTGGCGAGGCTGACGGCTAGGGCCCCCGTCAGCGCCATGAATAGGCTCAGACGGCTCTCTCTTTGTAAAAGGAAAACACCCATCCACAGCCCCCAGAAAAAGACAAAGATCAGCGTCACGTACACGGACAGCCCAATGGCGGAGGCCAGTGCCAGCCCGGCAACGACGCACCCTCCCAGCTGCCTGGGGGCGGTCTGTCCTCGAATCGTGTGGATGAGCATCACGGCCGCCAGGCATGCGATCAGTGCCGCGACGTGGTGCGGCGCCCAGGCGACCGATCCGATCCAGGCTGTGATTTGTTCATTCCAATGTTCAATGTCGCCGTCGGGATAAGCACCTCCGGAGGTCAACCGGGTCGTTATCATCTGAAGCAGGGCCGGGAGGACGTCCACACCGCTGATCAGCAACAGGCCGATCCCCAGCAGGGCCGACCTTCCGACTTTCACATTGCCTCCCGTATCTCTCAACCGCAGATATAAGGCGATGACGGCCATCAAGCCGAGGCCGCACCAACTTACGCTCCCGATCATGGCCGTGTAGCCGCTGATGACCGGTGAGCCCATCTGAGCCACCACACTGCCCGGGATATACCAGAAATAATAAAGATAAGTCAAGCGTACCGGATGCCCTGGATAGTAGCTGGGATTGATCGGGGGAACCCCGGTCCGCGTCATCGCGTTGATGATCGCAGCGCGGGTCGTAAAGTCATATGAAATATTGTTATAGTACAATCGAGCGCCCCATTGTATATCCACCAGAAAAAGAATGGAAAAGACGACCCAGCCGGCTGCGATCAGCAGGGCAGTTCGGCCGAGTCTCTTTGATTCAGCCCCGGCTGAGGGCTGCCGGATTCTGAGCAGAATGATCGCCGAAGCGACTCCGATCAATATAAATAGGGCGATCGTGGCTGCCCCCGACATAAAATGGTAGACCCAGAATGAAATGATGGGACTGATCGCCATGGAGAGGACAATGGCGATGGCCACTTGCAGGGCAGGTGAACGGCGGCGAAAGTCAAAGAGGTCCAGAAACCCGCCCACCAGGGCACCGGGCGCGATGAAGATCAGGGAGAACAGCACCCAGGCCAGGGAGCTGCCAAGGATATCCTGCAGCGTGAAATTGGTCAGCATTGGGTTTTCGTCCTGTG
>DATJBI010000115.1:0-3493 GCA_035515435.1 Anaerolineales bacterium | reverse complement strand
CGCCGCCATCACATTGAGCGCATCGCACTGGGAGCGATCAGCCTCCGCCGGCGCAGCGCTCGAAATTGGTTTTGCTCGGCGGCGGTCAGGCGGAGGCTGGAAGGTTCAGCAAGTGAACAATTCCTGCGCCTATTCGATGCGCAGGACTATCTGGCTGATATGGATGATACCAGGGCCCTGCTCAACGAGATATTCGTTCCTGCAGATCTGGATTTGGCTCGGGAGGGAGATCAGCTCATTGCTTATGCCAATCATGGATCGCGGTTCGAAGTCAGCATCCACCCGATGACAGGACTTGTCCTGCAACAAATGGACGGAAAGAAGCGGCTCCAAACGGTTCTTGAGATCGTCTCTTCTGAGTCTGGCCTGGAAGCCGAACAGATGCGGCAGGAAGTGCTGGCAAATATCCTGGAACTGTTGAAATTTGGGATGATTTTGCCCTCAACCTTCATGCCACACGGAGGGGCGTTGCGGCCCGGAGCCGAAATGCCATTGTCGTCTGATGCGATCCGCACCAGGACTGAGGAAGTTCAATTCCATGAGTGAGAGAAGGTGTTGAGATGAAAGTTAACCGATTCGCTTTGGCGCTTCCGGTGGCGATCACGATCGCGATCCTGATCTGGGCCTTGACCCCGGGAGCCGCCTACGCAGCCTGCGGCGGAACTCATCCCTGTGCTCCACCCCAAAAACGCAACACGCCGACCTCGCCCCCGCCAAGGGTCACTTTCACTCCCACGCTCGCGCCAGCTCCCGCTTCGACTTCTACACCCTTCCCCGCATCCTCCCCAACGCCTGCATCAACAGCAACTCCTTTAGGCGCTGCCGGGGGCGGAGCGGGAAATCCACCGCCTGCCTTGCAGAATCCGAAACCTTCCCCTCAGGCGCAGGACTACGGGCAGGGTTCGGTTTTCCCATGGCAGGAGGGCTCTTTCTGGGGCAACCTCTTTTCGCCCGGGGTGCTGGGCGGCGCAGCCCTTGTCCTGCTCATCGGCGTGCTGCTGCGTCTCCTGGTCTTTCGCGGCGGAAGCAAATCCGGCGCAGATGGCTGGCCCCTGGCAATGGGCTCGGAAACTCATGTGATGTTGAGGGATGCAGATGATTTAAATCACCAATTTCAGCCGGGCGGCAATTTGCGGCCCCGGGGGGTTGGAAATGATCTGAGTGGCACGAGCGACGGATCCGGGGAGGCAGCTGGAAGCATGATCAGTGTCGATGGGCTCGAACACAGTCATGAGACGGTCGACTACAAGGATCCCGAGGATTCCGACGATTCCCATCGGCATTCGAGGTAGGCGCCGGATCGTCCATCTCGTAAAGATGACCTGCTTCAATCGCGCGGTTATCTGCTGAAGATTGCCAGCGATCGGGATGATCAGCAGGTTCTGATTGCCGACTGCTCCCCTTTTCCTTCTTAATACAGAAGAGCACCTCCGTTTATTCTCTGGAGGTGCCTTCTCTTCGTGTCCCTTCCTCAGATGCTCAGATCAGCTTGTTGCTCGTCGCGCTCAAGGACAAGGAAGGGCTGCAATTCCAGCAAAAGAAGGCGTACAACCCGCCTTGGCCTGAGGCGCAGCCGTCTGGCAAAGCCCGGGCACTTTGCTCGTTGGCACAAACCCGATGGCAAGGCGGCAGGTATTATCGACCTCGGCCAGGGCCTTGATCGGATAGGTGGGATAACCGGTGTCGGGATCGCCGGCCTGGACGTGGGTCATGTGGTCGTTGTAATCGAACATTGCCGGATCCACGTTCGTGCCGGCCCAGGCGCCCATCGTAAATGAAGGCGGGTTTCCCAGCATGGAAAGCTTGAAGGCGATCTGGACGGTGGTCGGATCATTGGGGTCAATGCGCGCCCAGGCACCGTCCGTCAGGGCGCCCTTGCCTTGATCGAACACCAGCGTTTCGTACCCATCTCCGCCCCGCGGCTTGTTATCTGCGACCATGGCAACGACACCGCCGATGTCGCCATCTGTATCCTTCCAGGCCTGGACGCCCTGCGTGGACCAGGTAGTCGAGGAAGGATTGGAGGCCCGGATCAGCCAGTCGCCGCGGCCATCCTTGTTGAGGTCAAGCTCGACCGCATATTGAGCGGGCAGGTGTCCGTTCGCATCAGCGGCCTCCAAAGTGATGGTCGCGTAGCCCCAGGTATCATCCATGAAACCCCGGGTATCGATGATGTCAATGTAGGAGAAATATGTGTCCATGGTGTTGGCGTTGAAAGGACGTTCGTACAGGCCCTGGACGAAAACATCGCCGCCGGACACCATTTTGCTATGCGCATTCGAGGCCGAGTTCACGTCGCCCGCCTGATCCAGGCGCGTCGGGGGCAGGTTCACGGGAGAAACGCCCGAGTTCGTTGGCGAGGCCGGAGCGGATGGGGGACTGCTGGCGGTGCTCGCGGAAGCTGAAGTGGGATTGCCCGATTTGGGAGCCGGGCGGGAGGCAAGTTGGCAGGCCAGGGCCGCGAACAAAAGGACTACGCACATTCCGATCAAACGACTTGACGTTTTCATTCTGACACCTCTCCTCTGCGAATGATCTTGGGTTATTTTAGCGCTCCAGTGTTCGAAAGCCAATGGCTCCAAGGTCATAGGCCCGGCCGCGGCGCCGGGCGGAGGGGTCGCCGGGCGGAGGGGTCACTCCTGCAGCTGGGGCAGGATTTGTTCGTAATACTCCAACGACTGCGGGTTGATCAACGCATCTTTATTGCTCACCATCCGGCCATTGATGATGTTCGTCACCGCGCTTTCGACCTTCTTCATGTTCAGGGTGTATGGGATATCCGGTGTTTCCAGGATCAACGCAGGCACATGCCGCGGCGAAGCGTTCTCGCGCAGGGTTCGTTTGATCTTTTCCTTCAGCTCATCGGTCAATGAAAAACCTGCCGCAATTTTGACGAACAGGATCACCCGCTGCCCCTCCTGGTAATTTTGCCCCACCGCCAGGCTGTCCGCGATCTCCGGCAGCTTTTCCATCTCCACATAGATCTCCGCCGTCCCGATGCGCACGCCCGACGGCTTGAGCACCGCGTCGGAGCGGCCGTAGAACGTCACGCCGCCCGTGTCGGAGTGGATCAAAACATAGTCACCATGCCGCCAGACGTCCGGATAGACCGTGAAATATGCATTCCGATATTTCGCGCCGTCCGGGTCGTCCCAGAAGTAAAGCGGCATGGAAGGAGTCGGGGCTTCACAAACCAATTCGCCCTGGGTATCGTATACCGGCTTTCCCCCTTCGTCGTAGGCTTTGATCTTCATCCCGAGCGCCGGGCATTGCAGTTCGCCGGCGTACACCGGCAGGATCGGACTGCCCGCCGCGAAACAGCCGTTGATATCGGTGCCGCCGGAGATGGAATTGAAATGCAGATCGGATTTGATCTCTTGATAAACGTATTCAAATCCATCCGCTGATAGCGGCGAGCCAGTCTGCGAAATTTCTCGAAGCAATGAAAGATCAAAGTTTTTGCGCGGGGAAAAATTTTCTTTCTTCAAGAAAA
>DATJBI010000114.1:0-31891 GCA_035515435.1 Anaerolineales bacterium | reverse complement strand
ATACGCGAAAAGGAATACAAAGGCTGGAAGAAAGCTGTGACCAAAACATTTGATTGGGTTGATTAGAGGGTACGAATCAATAAGTGGTCGAGCGAGATCGCGAAGGCAGCACCATGTTTATCCGCTTCGCTTTCCCTAACTGGTGGCACTACGATATACTGCGGGGGCTTGAGTACCTGCGCCGCGCGGGTGTAACACCAGACGACCGCATGGCCGAGGCGATCAAACTGGTCGAGTCCAAACGCGGCAGTGATGGTAGGTGGGCAGCTGAGGTTCGCTACCCCGGCAAGATGCCAGTCGAGATTGATGAGGGCGAGGGCCAGCCGAGCCGTTGGAACACGCTACGCGCCTTACGAGTGTTGAACTGGCATTCAGCAGGAGATTAGCGCAGATGCCGGAAAGGGACTAACGAGCCGAACTGGCCCGTTCGGTGACGCACTGCCTGGACTCAGGTGGCCTAACAACGGGTTGCAGCGGACAGTCCGCTACGCGGCCCGCCGCCAAACCAGAGCGTTGGGCGGCTCAATTACAATCTTATCAATTTTTAACTGCACACTGGAGACAGATCAGTGGATGATGGAAAGGAGATCGTGCATGATGCAACCGCAAAGACAACTCATATCCGTGATGCTGGCCGTTTCTGATACACCCACTGCTGTTGAGTGGTATAAGCGTGCATTAGGTGCAACGTTGCTATGGAGTTTGGGATCAGTGGCGGGCTTAGAGATTGCTGATGCACCGCTTTTCCTGGGGGAACCGGCCAACAATGGTTGGGAAAGTCCCTCGAAACTTGGAATCACATCCACACGGATTGAAGTGTTCTGTGACGACCCTGACACAATGATCGCACGCGCTTTAGAAGCAGGTGCAACCCGTATTCTTGACATCCAGGATAACCAGAGGCCTTGGGGAACACATCGGCAGGGTGCATTCCGAGATCCGTTTGGACACATTTGGTTCGTTGGCGATAGATCGCCACTGGGTCGATATTCTGGTTAGCATTGGTGCAGTCTGTCAGCGCGCTAAACAGATTGCGACACACTATTTGTAGCCCAGCCTAGCGCGCAGCGTTCATCAACATCATTGTAACTTGAAGCATTTATGCTTCCAACCGGCATCATTTGTAAATGGTACGATGTACAGAATCTTGACTTTTCATCGAACAAATCCCGTAAAAGAGGTGTTAAAATAATCCTATGGCTATTTCAGGCGGTACTGTGCACAAAGTTCCGGCGGATTTACGGAAAGCTTTAACCTCTGACGCAAAAGCTCTTGCAGCATGGGAAAGCCTTACACCGCTTGCGCGCAATGAATGGATCTGCTGGGCGACCTTTGTTAAAAGGGAGGAAACCAGAAAGGAGCATGTTGAAAGAGTGCGCACAGAACTAAAAGAAGGAATGCGCCGACCTTGTTGTTGGCTTGGCTGTATCCACCGAAAGGACAAGCCGATAAGCCCGTCGGTGCAATATGTACTCAGTAAACAACGTAAAGGGAATTAAATTGCCAAAATAGGAGATGAGCCATTTCGAAGTTTTTTAATCTCGTCCGGCCATTGTCTCAACTCCCCCCTACACATTAAATCCTGAAATGCTTGGATCATTGAGGTGAAATAGAACCGCACGACATTTCAAGCTCTAGTTCAAGCGATTAATCAGAAGGTAGTCTCTCGAAAAAACAATACTGGAGTGGCTGCGATATTCATTTTGAGATCAAAAGCCAAATATCTTTTCGGCACACTTGTGGTTCCAGGGTCATCACCTTTTGGTCGCTCCTGGCCTCACCCTCAAGTGCAAGGGCCGGCAAACTTATGCGTCCAGGCCCGGCAAACTTATGGGTTAAGCCACACGAATCCTCATGGAAGATCAAGCTCCTGTCAGCATTGCATTGCATAAGCTCGGGATCCCGCACACGGTATTCCATCATCCCGGCCAGATCAATTCATTGGAACAAGCTGCGCAGGAACGCAGTCAACGTCCCGAACAAATTGTCCGCAGCATCTTGTTTCGATTATCGGAGAACGAGTATTTGATGGTGCTGGTCGCGGGACCGAAACAGATTTCATGGAAGGCTTTGCGAAAACAGGTCGGCCAATCCCGCCTGACCATGGCGAGCGAGGATGAAGTGCTGGCCGTCACGGGTTATCGGATTGGGACCGTAGCGCCCTTCGGCCTGCCGCGTCCGCTGCGAACATGGATTGAGGAAAGCGTGCTCAAAGAAGAAGAGATCTCGCTTGGATCGGGAATGCGCAACGTCGCCGTGATCATGAAGAGCGCAGATCTGCGGCGTGCCCTGGGCGGGGCCGAGGTGGTTGCGCTGGTCGACGAAACACCTGTCAAGTAGAGCCGATCGTCAATAGATCGGGGGCCAGGACCGAAGCCGGATAAGAATCGGCCGGTTGACGCGCTGCCAGCTTGCCGTCCAGGAAGACCGCCCGCAGGTTCCTTTTGTCCGCGAGCCGCCTCAGATCAGCGAGCGGATCTTCATCGCAGATCAACAGGTCCGCCGACTTGCCCGCCTCGACCGAACCGAGCCGCGCATCCCAACCGAGCGCCTTGGCTGCCTGGAGGGTGGACGAAACCAGCGCGTCCATCGGCTTCATGCCGGCTTGTTGCATCCAGTAAACTTCCAGACTGTTCTCACCATGAAAATTGAGCGGCGTGCCCGCATCGCTTCCCATCGCAATCGGAACGCCCGCCTGATACGCCAGGCGCAGCGATTGGATCGCCGCCTCCTGGGTCTCGATCATCTTGTCCACGATCCAGCGCGGGACGTTCGAACGGTCGCCATTGATCACGTCCCAGCCGGGCTTGAGCGTCGGGACCAGGACCGTGCCGCGCTGTTTCATCTCTTCGATCACATCCAGCCCCTGATATAAGAATGTGCCGTGTTCGATCGTATGGACTCCCCCTTGCACTGCTTTGCGGATGCCATCGCTGCCATGGGCGTGCGCCGCGACGCGTTTGCCAAACTTCGCCGCCTCTTCCACGGCCACGCGGATTTCATCCGCATTGAAATGGGTGGCGCCGGGCAGGCCGTCCTCCACCAGCACCGCGCCGGTGACCCCCAGCTTGACGAGATCGGCGCCGTTCTTGATCTGTTCGCGCACGGCTTTCCGGACTGCCTCGACTCCGTCGGCGATGCGATACATGCCCTCGTAGTGATCCGCGCCCGATTCACTGATGGAAATGAATCGCCCCGCCAGCATCATCCGTGCCGCGCTGAAATCATGGCGGCGAACGGCGCGCCGCACCGCGAATTCAAGTTCATTCCATCCGCCGAGATCGCGGACGGTGGTGATGCCCGCCGCGAGATTCCTGCGGGCGTTCTGCAGGATCTTGAGAGCCATGGCACCGTCGTCGGTCTTGAATTGGCTGTCCGCTTCGCCGCTCCCCGAAAGATGAACATGGCAGTCAATCAGTCCGGGCAGGAGATACTTGCCGCTGAAATCGAGGCCGATGATGTCCTCGTCATACGTGGCCTGCCAATGCTTGGCCTTTCCGGCGTAGAGGATCTTTCCGTTCTGCACTGCCACGGTCGCCCGGGCCAGGGGCTCGCGGCCCGTGCCATCGATCAGGGTCAGATTTTGAAACAGAACGATCAAGCCCATGCTTGAGAGTATATCGGGGATTAATGAAACTATCAATGTCTTGACGGAAATCTCCCGGCGGGGTAATCTTTAAAAATATGATGCTTCCCGAACTCTTCTACAATGCCAAAGCCACGCTCGGCGAGGGTCCGGCGTGGGATGCCAAGACTCAAACCCTGTACTGGGTGGACGTCCTTGAAAAGCGCGTCTATGCCGGATCGAAACTCTTTCTTCAACTGGATGATTACGTTGGATGCCTGGCCCCCCGGAAGGATGGGGGCCTGGTCATTGCCCAGCGCTTCGGGTTCTGGAACTTTGAGCCGGAGACCAACAAATTGATCACGCTCGCTTCCCCGAAAGGCGAGCCGTCCAACAATCGTTTTAACGATGGCAAATGCGATCCGCGCGGACGTTTCGTGGCCGGAACAATGGACCATAATGAACAGGAGGTCAGCGGTTCGCTGTATTCGCTTTCCGTGGATGGACGCCTCAAACGATTGTTAAAGGATGTTCGCATCTCGAACGGCATTGCCTGGTCGCCTGATTACAAGACGATGTACTTTATTGACACCCCCACCAAGGACGTGAAGGCCTTTGATTATGATCTGGAGACCGGGCAGATTGCCAACCCGCGCGTCATCATTCACTTCGCCGACACCTTCGGCTGGCCGGACGGCATGACATCCGATATGGACGGCAACCTTTGGATCGCGATGTGGGGCGGTGCCCGGGTCTGCCAGTGGTCGCCGAAAGGTGCGCTGCTTGAACAGTTTGGCGTGCCGGCCCTGCAGGTCACCTCCTGCGTTTTTGGAGGAGCTGATCTGGATGAGTTATACATTACCTCCGGGCGCGTCGGCATGGACGCGGCTTCGCTGAGAAAGTATCCGCAATCGGGGGGCGTGTTCCGGATGAAGACGAACGTGAAAGGGATGCCGACGTTTGAATTTGGAAATTGACTTCTTGCTCAAAAAAGATCTCCCCGAAGGGAGATCTTTGTGATCGATTATTTCGCGATTTTTTCGGAGATGGGCGGTGAAGGGGAGATCGCCTTTTGCATCTGTTCCTCCTGCACCGTGCGGATCCCGTTCTGAATCTGGTTGAGCGTCTTCTCCATCTGGTCCTGTAAATTCAGGAGTGTTTCAACAATATAATTATCCGCATCGCGGCGGGTGGCTTCCGCGTCGGCGCGGGCCTGGGCCAGGATCTGTTCTGCACGGCGCTGGGCTTCAAGCACAATATTGTCCTTCATGGCCAACTGTTCGGCTTTTTCGCGGGCGAGCGCAATGGTGCGATCCGCCTCCTCCTGGGCCTGCGCCAGGAAGCGGTCACGCTGTCCAAGGATCTGCTGTGCCTTCTTCACTTCGTCCGGGATCACGATCCGCATCTGGTCAATGATTTCCAGCATCCGGTCTTCATCAATGACGACGTTATGAGTGAAGGGAACGGCCTTGGCGTCGTTGAAAAGTTCTTCCAGACGGTCGATCAGTTGCAGAATATCCATGGCTTCCTCCGCCTCGCGGGCGATGATGTCTTATTATATATCAATCTCGCAGGGCGTTGGGAGGGGAGTGGAGTTCGCCCAGGCTCAAGATTTTGCGCTTCAACGCCGATTCGACGTAGGGCGGCACCATGCTGGATACGTCACCGCCCAGCGAGGCGATCTCGCGCACGGTGCTGGAAGACAGAAAGGTATGCTGTTCCGCAGTGATCAGCGCGACCGTTTCGATGTCCGTGGCCAGGCGCTGATTGGCGAGCGCCATTCTGAATTCAAATTCAAAATCCGAAAAGACGCGCAGGCCGCGCACGATCACCTGCACGCCCGCCTTGCGACAAAAGTCCACCGTCAGCCCGCTATAACCGGTCACTCTGATCTTTGGATTCGATCGGAATGCCTGCGTCACCAGATCCATGCGTTCCTCCGGCGAGAACATCAGGGACTTAAGCGGTCTGTCGTAGACCGCCATGATGACCTCATCGAAGAGGCGCGCGGCGCGTTCCGCAATGTCGATGTGGCCGTAATGGATCGGATCGAACGTGCCCGGGAAAAGCGCTTTAACCATCCTGATCTCCAACGAACAAATTAGTAATGAACATTTACCAAGGTGCCGACCGAAGCCCAATCATAGAGCCATTCCGCATCCGGGATGCTGAGGTTCACGCAGCCGTGGCTCATGGGGGTGCCGAAATTGTGGTGCCAGTACGTACCGTGCAAACCGTAGCCTTCATAGAAATACATGGTGTATGGGACGTTCGGCAAATAATATCCCGGTCCGGTCATGTCGGTCGAGAGCAGTTTGACGTAGATATGGTATTGTCCCGTCACGGTTGGATATTGCCAGGTGCCGGTCGAAACCAGGAAGGAATTAACCACGGAATTTCCTTGATAGGCATACACCATTTGTTGCGTGAGGTTCACGTCGATCCAGCGCACACCCGTGCTGGCGACTTGCGGCTGGGCCTGCGGTTCTGACGTCGATTCGGGAGTCGCCGGCGGCACATTGGTCGATATCTCCGCGGTGGGCGTATCCGCCACGATGGACATCGAAATCGAACCGGAATAGGTCGGGGTGGCAGGCAGCGGCGCTGCCGTATTCTGCGGTGACGGTACGGAAGTATTGGCGGGCAGCGCGGTTGGTTGCGGCTTGGACACTGGCAGGTTCGTGGCGGCCGGCGCTGCCATTTCGGTGGGTTCAAGCGTGGGCTGCAAAAACAGCTGCGGCGTGGGTGTCGCCTGGGACTCTGCCAGCGAGAAGGGTGTATGGGTCGGCTTGGGAATATTGGCCTGTGCCCATACCTGGGGATGCGCTGCCACGGGGGCCGGGCCGTTCATCAGATAGGCCAGCACCGGCGCAGAACCGGCTGACCACGCCACCGCGGCACAGATGATGCAACCGACCCCCACGAGCAGGATCGGAAACAGAAGATTGCGCTTCGAAGCGGGTCTGCCCTCGCTTCGTTTCGGAGCTTGGGCGGGGGCGGCCTTATCCGCAATGGATCCCGGCCGCAGGTTGTCCTCCGGCGCGGACGCTGCCCTCAGTCTCTGGGTTGCCCATTCCATACCCCGGCGCGCCCGTTCGCTGCCCGGGTTGATCCTCAGGGCCGTCTTGATGTACTCTACACTGGCCCGCGGGCTGGCGACCGCCGCAAGGATCAGCCAGGGGTCCTCCATTTGAGGCGCGAGCGAGGCGGCATGTTCTGCCCACTGACGCGCTTCCGTCCGATCGCCATTGCGAAGAGCCTCGCGTGCCTTTTCAACCGATAAATGTGCTTCATCCAACTGAGCGTTCATGGTGTGTCCGTAGGGATAGGCGTCGGTTCGATATTTTCGTTATTGACAAAGCAAAGGATACCATTCGCGACCCCGTCCGCCACCTGATCGGTGTGCTGGGTCAGGATCTCCTGGTCCAGATTCAGAAAGCCTGTTTCGATGATCGCGGCCACCGTGTTGGGGTCAATTTCACTGAAAGCATGATAACTGGTCATATCCGGGGTGATGCTGTTGGCGTGGAAGGGCAACCCCGTGGCACGATGATAACGGTCGACCAGGCAGGCCAGCAGGCGGCTGGCGCGGTTGGCGTCACGCGTATTCAAGGCGGCCGCCACCTTAAAGCCGGTTGCCTCGGCATTGATGTATTGGCAGGAGTCATTATGGATCGAAACGACGGCGACGGCGCGATACCCGTTCAGGCGCGTATCGAACTCGTTGAGCAAATCCACTTGAAAGCCGAGTTTGGTCAGTTTTTGCACCACCAGGGTGGCGATCTTGAAGTTGACATCGGCTTCGGTCAGCGTGACGTTGCCGTTGGCGTCGGTGCAGACCGCGCCCGAGTCGTTGCCGCGATGGCCGGAGACGATGCCGATCCGCAGGGCGGGTTCAACCGGATTGACCGGGTTGCTGGGGGCCTGCGGCGTCAGCAGGAATGCCAGTTTGTCCGACAGCGATCCGGCGGATAAACTGGTCGGCGATAGCGAAGTGAAAAGCGTCGCCAACAGGATCGCGATTCCCAACGTGGGAGCGATGGCATTGATGGATTTATGTTGGCGCGGCGCGCTCCGTGCGAGGCGCCGCCTGGAAGGAGTCTCCATGTTGGCTTCCATGATGGTACTAGTTTGTCCCCTAAAAGACAAGGGCATTTTTTACCTATTTTTATCTTGACGTCGCCCCGCCTCGAAAGTATGATGAAAATGACCATGGTGACACCCCTCGGACCCGAACCAATACGCCAAGCCATGCGACTCTGGGCTTCCGGCGTCACGATTGTCACTGCCGCACATAAAAATGAACGGCATGGAATGACCGTCAGTTCCTTTGCTTCCGTATCGCTTGATCCGCCACTGCTCCTGGTGGCGTTGCAGAGAACCACGCGCACCTCCGAGCTGGTTTCCCGCGCCCAGGCGTTTGGCGTCACCATACTTTCCGCGAACCAACGGGAAATCTCTGATCGTTTTGCCGGCCGCGGCGATGAATCAAAGGACCGGATGGAAGGCATTGAAACGGAGACGCTGGACACCGGCGCGCCGTTCATCAAGGGCGGATTGGCGTATTTCGACTGTCGCCTGCGCCAAACCGTGGATGCGGGCACCAGCCTCATTTTTATGGGAGAAGTGGTTGCGGCGAGGCGGTTTGAAGGCCAGCCGCTGGTTTATCACGACCGCCAATATAAGCGCCTCTCCTGATGTTTCTTGCACGGGCTGCGGGAGGAAGTATGAACGACAAATTGAATCCTCAGGAAAAGCAATCCCTGCTCCATATTGCCCGCCAGTCGCTTGAACTTGCGGTGCGCGGTGAAGAACTTCCGCCGCTTGATCAAGCAGCCCTGCCCGCCTGTTTGAAAGAACCCGGCGCTTCCTTCGTGACCCTGACGGTGCGCGGCGACCTGCGCGGCTGCATCGGCGCCCTGGAACCGTATCAGCCGCTCGCAGCGGACGTGCGCGAGCATGCCATCGCCGCGGCGTTGGATGACCCGCGTTTTCCGCCGGTTCAGCCGGGCGAGCTGGATCAAATTGAGATCGAGGTTTCCCGCCTCACCTCTCCGCGTCGACTCGAATACAAAGACCCGGACGATCTGCTGGTGAAGCTCCATCCCAATCTCGATGGCGTCATCCTGCGCGACGGCTGGCGCCGCGCCACATTCCTGCCGCAGGTGTGGGAGAAGATTCCAGACAAAGCCGAGTTCCTAAATGAATTGTGTTACAAGATGGGCGCCGCCCCCACGACCTGGCGGCACAAACATCTGGATGTGTTGATCTATCAGGTCGAAGAGTTTCACGAGTGATGGCCTGGCCCGCCGGCTCACCCCTCTGACGACCATTATTCCTGATTTTTCCTGATTTTGTTCCTGACCTCTTTCGATTCTTCCGCTTGTTCTTGACAGGCCGGTAAGTTGTCTTACAATTCATCCGTTCGCGGAGCAACATGGATGGCTTTAATGCTCTCCCGTATGAACATCGCAGGCATCCCCACAGGCGCCGGTCTTCAATCTTACAACTTGGCAGACCGGCGCTTGGCTTTTTAATTCGCAGCTTTCACAGGAGGCAGCATAAGCAGATCATCCTAGAAAGACCTCGTCGGCGGCAGGCGTTTTTCAAATTTCCATTTCAAACAATATCATCAAGAAGGAGATCGAATGAATAATATTGACACCGGGGCAACTGCCCTGGTTCTTGTCAGCGCGGCTTTGGTGATGCTCATGACACCCGGCCTGGCGTTCTTTTACGGGGGGTTGGTGCGCCGCAAGAACGTGTTGACGATCATGATGCAAAGTTTCATTTCGATGGGCATCGTGACCATCATCTGGGTCTTCGGAGGATTCAGCCTGGCCTTCGGCAAAGATATCGCTGGAATCATCGGCGATCCCGCGCAATACTTTGCCCTGCGCGGCGTGGCCGGCGACACCATGCAGATTCCGGGTTCGACCTCGACGATTCCCCTTCTGGCATTTTTTGTTTTCCAGGAGATGTTTGCCATCATCACCCCGGCCTTGATCACGGGCGCGTTCGCGGACCGCGTCAGTTTTAAAAGCTACCTGATCTTCCTTGTTTTATGGAGTTTCCTGGTTTACATACCGTTCGCGCACTGGGTGTGGGGCGGAGGCTTCCTGCAGCAAATGGGCTTTGCCGATTTCGCAGGCGGCATGGTGGTGCATGCCAGCGCTGGTTTTGCGGCACTGGCTTCTGTTCTGATTGTTGGCAAACGCAAGATCAAGAAGGGCGAAAAGGTATTGCCGCATAATATCACCTATGTGGCGCTGGGCGCGGCGCTGCTGTGGTTCGGCTGGTTCGGCTTCAACGGCGGCAGCGCCCTGGGCTCCAATGGGCTGGCCGCGGTCGCCTTTGTGAACACGGATGTGGCGGCTTCGTTTGCCATGATCACGTGGATGATCATCGATTGGATCCGGCTTGGAAAACCCAGCATGGTTGGCGCACTGACCGGCTCCGTTGCCGGACTTGCAACGGTGACACCCGCCGCCGGTTTTGTCCAGCCGGAGTGGGCCGCGGTGATCGGCATTGTCTGTGCCATTGTTTGCTACGGCGCGATCATGTGGCGCGCCAAGATGAGGCTGGATGATGCCCTCGATGTTTGGGGCGTCCACGGTGTAGGCGGAGCGATAGGCATTCTCTTTGTGGGCATCTTTGCCGGTGCCGCCGTGAACAAGGTCAGCGGATTGATCGAAGGCAACGTGCATCAGTTCCTCGTTCAATTGCTTGGGATGGTCATTGCCATCGCCTATTCCTTTGTGGTGACCTTTATCCTCTTGTGGCTGGTCAACCTGGTCGCTCCGGTTCGCGTGCCCGAACATGTTGAATCCAAGGGCCTCGACAAGGGCATATTTGGTGAAGACGCCTATGTAGAATAAGTCGAAAGAAGAGTTGGAAGACGTTCCGCTCGGAGCCTCATCCAGCGGAGCGTCTTTTGTTTAATAGGACGCCGCGCGGCCGGGCCCGAATCATTTTCCCACTTGTCTCTTTCCCGGCCCTATACTAAAATCAATTTATGGTGGAAGAAGGCTCTCACGATACCGGCCAGGATGCGATGTTTCAGGATGCGGTCGACGCCCTGCGCGCGGGCGATGCCGCTCACGCCAAGGATGTGCTGACACGCCTGCTGAAAGCGGATCAAAACAACCCCACCTATTGGGTTTGGATGAGCGCCGCGATGGAAACGAACAAGGAGCGCATCTACTGCCTGCAGACCGCGCTCAAGCTCGACCCCGAAAATGCTTCCGCCAAGCGCGGCCTCACTCTGCTCGGTGCCATTCCGCCCGATGAGAATGTTCAGCCATTCCCTCTCAATCGTCCGCGCTCCTGGGAGGAAAAACTCCTGCTGGCACATGAGCAGCCTCCGCAGAAAGGAATGCCCCCCCTGGTCCGGCTGGCACTGCTCGGGCTTGGCGGGGTTGTCGTGGTCGTGCTCGTGGTCGGCGGTTTGATCTTGACACCCCATAACACAAACTCATTCTACCGCGTGTCTAATACCAACACGTCCGGCCCCTCGCCTACTTTCACGCTCACGCCGACCTTTGTCAACGAAACGGCCCAGCCTGTCACACCCAACGCCGGTTCGCTGTCCCTGGCCTCCGTGTTGGGCGTCTCATACACTGCGACTCCGCTGTACGTCAACACGCCGCGTTCGCCGCAGTCACAGGATCAATACAGTTTCGCACTGAGCGCATATCAAAAGGGCGACTGGGCCTCCTTCATTACGAATATGCAGCAGATTGAGCTGCTCGAGCCCACTGCTCCTGATGTCCCGTACTACATCGGTGAAGCCTACCGCATGCAGGGCGATTTTAAGGACGCCCAGGACGCCTATACGGTGTCACTGCGCATCGACCCGAATTTTGCCCCCGCCTATCTGGGACTGGCGCGCGCCAACCTGATCCGGGACCCCAATACCGATATCACCCAGTTATTGGGGACTGCGATCCAGGACGATCCAAACTACGGCGAGGCGTATCTCGAACGCGCCAATTATTATCTCTATCATAACCAGCCGGACCTGGCACTCAGCGATCTCGGCTCCGCCGGCAAGCGGATGCCCCATTCCGCATTGGTGCAATTGGGGTATGCCCGGGCCTATCTGGCGCAGGGTAACGTTGACAAGGGCCTGGCTGCGGCACAGCAGGCCAATCAAATTGATCTGACGCTCCTGCCGGCCTATCTTGCGCTCGGACAGGCGTATATTGACAATGCCCAATACTCGGATGCCATCAAGCCCCTCGACACTTATATTACCTATGATACAACGGATGGAAGTGCGTATGCCCTGCTGGGGAAAGCCTACGAAAAGACAGGCAGTTATCAGGAAGCCGTGACCGCCTCGACCCGGGCCCTTTCGCTCGATCCTGCTCAACGACAGGCCTTCCTCTATCGAGGCCTTTCGTATCTCGAATTGAACAATATTTCTGCAGCGGACAATGACATCCACAGGGCGATCGAATTCTTCCCCGGTTCCTTCGATGCGAGTCTCGGATTGATGCGCGTCTCTTATGCCGAAGGACATTATGGTGATGCATACCTGCACATCGGGTCCACCAGCGCGCTGGCCCAAACGGATCAGCAAAAGGCCCTGGTGCTTTATTGGAGCGGCTTGATCCAAGAGAAGCGCAATGATCCGAAAGATGCGGTTGCAGCCTGGCGGTCGCTGCTCGCGATGTCATCGGATGCCATGACCTCGCAAATGCGCGATGATGCGACCCAGCATCTCGCCGCCCTGGCGACTGCAACCGCCACACCCAAAGGCGGAATCCAAACGGCCACCCCTCCCCAAACCGGCGCAACCGGCACGCCCAGCGGTACCCTGACCTTGACGCCCGCTTCGACCCAAACACCCCTGCCAGGGGGAACGCCGTAATAGAAAAAAGCCGCGGACCTGACAAACCGGTCAGGGGTGGAGACTGGAAGTGAAGATCGGATGGTCATGGTTTGGCCGATGAGCGATGCAACCACAATCGATGGTGTGCCTGAGCGGAGCTCAGGCACAGCCCCTTCCTTATCCTGCGGAGTGCAGTTATCAGGCTATTCTTTCTCGGCTGGAGCAGGGTCGCCGGCCCCGGCAATTGTTCGCGCCGCGCCAGCGCTCCTTGCAGGCGCACACGCTGCGACGGGGGAGCAAAAAGGATTGCCCGCCTTGTCGTGAGGCAATCGCGTCCGGTGGGCCGGTCGCGGGCTCTTGCCCGGACCGCCCGGTTGTGTGGAGCGGGAAGAAAGGCAGCGCAGGGCCGAGGGGAGGCGATCTCAAGCGAGGACCCCTGTTGTTCGAACCGATGGTACGGAAAGGGAAACAGAGACCGAGCGGAGATCGGAGGATGACTCCAGCCGTTGCCGCAGGTCTTGTCCGCCGGCGCAGGACCGTGATCGGGCGGATGGGTTGTCCCCTGCCGTACGCGCCAGAAAGTTGAGGCGGTCGCGGGCGCAGGTCTGAATCGGGGACGGCCCGGACTCCGCCGAGTTGGCCGGGCTCCCGCGCGATCGCGCAAAACTGCGCCCCAGCCAGCGCGTTCAGCTGTCGACCGTGGATCGGGGTCCTGCCCGCTCTTAGAATTCTGGCTCCATTTGTTTGGGAAGGTCCTTGGCAGCTCCCCGTTCCATGGGGAAGCCGGGACTCTCAGAATTAGGGCCAGGTCCATGTCCCTCGATTGGAATTGAATGCCCGGGATGACGGCGGATCCTGGAGGCAAAGACCGGCTGGATTCTCTTTAGAAATAGAGGCGCCCCCCGATGCCAGAGGAGCGCCAGATCTCATCGTCCATACTTCGCCCGGTCTGCCTCGCATGGACACAGGGCGCGCAGATAATGCCAGTTATAGATCCCATAATCGTGACCGTCTTCCCAGACGATGGTCAAGGCGTACGAGCCTACGGCTTTGACATTATTGATGTGTGTCATCGCTGAATCTTCCAATTGGACCTCAAACACTTCCGCGTCCGGCTCGGATTTCATATTCTCGTGCCCGCCGCGGCAGGAGGCACAGGGACAGGCCGCGCGCAACAATCCAAAGGGATAAACACTGATGTGTCCATCATCCCAGTTGATGGTGAACTCGCTCGTCTTTTTATTTACAGTGATGTTGGTTGGTTTTTCCGTCATTTGATTCTCCGCCCTCGCTCCCGGGCCTCCGCGCGCAGCATTCCCGAAGGGAGGCGGGCGGGGCAGAAAGGGTGAGGGAAAATTACGGCGAAGGCACGACTGCCAAAAAATCCGCGGCAGCCCAGCCGGCGCGCGTGCTATCGTAGGGCGCGACCAGATACCACCAAGTATAACCGTCCGCCTGGCGCGGTCCATCCTTCACGATAAACGTTTCCGACTCCTCGCCCCGAAAGACCGTGTCGCTGTTGAGACCCGGTGCGGAACGGATCCGCAAACCGTCCGTGCCGGTGCCGCTGATCTGAACGTACGAGTTGAGGCTGATCTGATTCGGCTGCGCAGTTAACGAGGCGGCCAGACTCGCATCGGTCGTCGGAGTGGGGACTCTCAGGGTTGCCGTGGGCAGGGGAATGACCGTCAGATCCGCGGCGACAAATCCCGCTGTCGCAGAGGAATGCGGGTGCGCCCATCCGATTCCGATCCAGGTCGCGATCAACAGGAGCCCCGCGCAGGCAAATGATCCGAGGATCGTCCACAGGTTGAACAGAGGCGGCAGATTTTTGGGGCTCATGGCAGAAGGAGAAATCCAAGCCCCAGGATGAGATAAACGGCCAGCAGGCCCGCCCCCTCGAGCCAGGTCGATTCGCCGTCGGCGGAAACGAGGGCCGATACCACCACCGCCGTAAGCACTGCCATCAGCTCAAAGCGATTGAAGCTGAGCTGCAGCGGATGACCCAGCAGGGGACTGAGGAAGACCAGGAGCGGCGCGACGAACAACGCGATCTGTAGGCTGGAAGAAGTGGCGACTTCCACGCTCAAATCCATTTTGTTTTTGAGCGCCAAGCGCACCGAGACCACATGTTCGGAGACGTTGCCGATGATCGGCACCAGAATGATGCCGAGGAAAAATTCCGAAACGCCCAGGCTGGCAACCACCGCCTGGGTTGCCTCCACCAGGGTCTGGCTCAACCAGACCACGCCCAAAGTTGAAATCAACAGGATCACGACCGCCTGGCTCCCCGTCCATCCGGGCAGATCGCTTTTTGCCAATTGATGCGAGATTGAACTTTCTTTAACGTTCGATGCCTGGATCAGGCCGAGCGCGTACAACGCCATCATGATGACTGCGACGCCCACGCTCAGTGCTTCCACCTTGGGATTGCCCTCCGGTCCGATGGCCTGACTCCAGGCGGATGGGATGATCAAGGCCACCACGGCCAGGACCAGCAAGATTGCGTTGCGGCTGGCAGTGCGTTTGTTGAACGATTGTGCGCCGTGACGAAGTCCGCCGCTCAACATGGAGAATCCCAGAACCAGCAGCAGGTTGCCGATGATCGAACCGGTGATCGAAGCCTTGACCAGTTCGATCAATCCCGCTCTGACGGCCGCGATCGTGATGATCAGTTCTGCGGCGTTGCCGAACGTCGCATTCAACAGGGCGGCGAGGCGCAGATCGGTGTGGGATGCCAGGTCTTCCGTTGCTTCGCCGATCACTGCGGCCAGGGGAACGATGCCCAGCGCGGCGAAAACAAAGACCGCGACCGCCGGCCAATGGAAGATCTGCGCGGCGAGCGTCAATGGAAGCGCCGCGAGCAAAAAGCTCCATGGATTGCCTGCCACGAATTGGGTGATGCGTTTCACTCTCGTTGTTCCTTCAGCAATTTTAACCCGTTTGACGGAACGATGACCCGCAGCGCCTGTTTTTGGATCGTGAGCTCGGCTTTGGTTCCCCCCAGCAAAGGTTCGCCGTCCACATGCATCGGAAAGGAGGTATCCGATTCCACGCGGACGGAATGAAAGGGCAGCCGCCGTGCCTGGTCGCTCGTCAGATGGCGGCCCGCAAACAGGTCAATGAAGTGGCGGAAGGCCACGGCGATATTATCGCCGCTGAACAGCCACAGATCCATTTCGCCGTCATCCACATACGCGTTCGGCGAAAGCACGGCGATGCCCCCAATGTAGCGCCGGATATTGGTCGCGACCGCCAGCAAAAAATGCCCGTCCAGGCGCTGACCGTCCGCCCACACGCGCAGATCCATGCCATGCCAGATCGCGGCGTTCCAGACGGTGGCCGCAAAATATTGCGGCACCGAGACATATTTGGCGAAGCGCGGCCGCGGCTCCAGCTGGTGAATGGCGATCGCATCGAGTCCGCCGATGCCGGCCCACAACAAAAACACCTGCTCGTTGCAACTTCCGACATCGACGCGGTAGGTTTTTGCGTTGGCAAGCACGCGGGCGTTGTGTTGCAGCGCCCGGTTATGAAGCCAATCGAAAACCGGCATGCCCACTTCGGCGGCCCAAACGTTCATGGTGCCCGCTGGCAGCACCGCCAGCGCAGTCTCTGAATTCATCAACCCGCTGGCGACTTGACCGACCGTTCCGTCTCCGCCAACCGCGAACACCGCGTCATATTTCTCGACGGCAGCCTGGCGCGCCACCTGTGCGGCGTGCCGTCCGCTCAGGGTTTCTGCGACCTCGATCTGCCATCCGGACGAAGCGAGCAGGCGGATCAGGCCGCGCACGAACGGACGGACCGGCACGCGTCCAGCCGCGGGATTGTAAAGAAGCAGACCCTTGCGCATGAGTAGATTATAACGGCTGGAGTATAATTTTAATGATGCCCGAAACCGGCGAAGGCCATCTGCTTCTCAATCGCTATCAACTGCTGGAACAGTTCGCTTCCGGCGGCATGGCCGAGATCTATCGCGCCCGCGATCTTATGCTGGGCCGGTACGTTGCGATCAAGGTGCTGCGCGAGGATCATTCCAAGAATCCTGAGTTTGAGAATCAATTCCGCAACGAAGCGCGCTCCGCCGCGAATCTTTCGCATCCGAACATTGTCACGGTGTATGATTTTGGAAACGACAACGGCCAGCTCTTCATTGTCATGGAACTGGTTCCCGGCAAGGACTTGAAATCCCTGCTGCGCCAGCGCGGCCGCTTCACGGTCGAAGAATGCATTCCGCTGATGGTGCAGGCCTGCGCCGGGATCGGTTATGCCCATCGGGCGGGTCTGGTCCACTGCGATGTCAAACCTCATAACCTGCTCGTCACGCCGGACAACCGCCTCAAGGTCACCGACTTCGGCATCGCGCGCGCCATGGCCGGCGTGAGCCTGGGAGAACGGACGAACGTGGTCTGGGGCTCGCCGCAATATTATTCCCCCGAGCAGGCGGCGGGCGAGGCGCCTACTCCCGCCTCCGATGTGTATTCGCTGGGCGTTGTGCTTTATGAAATGCTGACGGGCACGCTTCCCTTTACAGCCTCCACCATTGAAGAGCTGGCCCGCCTGCACATGGAAGCCAGGCCCATTCCGCCCAATGAGTACATTCCCGATCTGCCGGAAGCGCTGCAAGAGATCATCCTGAAGGTCTTATCGAAGGAGCCCTCGGCGCGTTACCGCACTGCGGATCAACTTGGCCGCGTCCTGATGAAATTCGGAACGCAGCGTGCTGAACCGGTTTCGGCCCCCGGCTCACTGCCCCCCGCCGAGCCGGCACCGGCACCGGTTTGGGAAGAAGAACCCCCACCCCCCTCGGCCGGCTCCGCAGCGGACTCGCCGCCGCTCAATATTGACTTTGACTGGATCTCCATCGGCCTGGGATTACTGGCGCTGATCGCCGTTGGCGGCCTGATCCCATTTTGGATGTGGGTTTACTTCGCCTACAATCCGCCCGTCAAATAGAGAACGTCATTGCGCAGAGTCATAGAGCGGCAGCATGAAAATTCAAGAGGCCGGGCATCCTACTGGGAAGCCCAACGGGCCCGCTTTCTAGGACCATGAAAAATCGTTATCTCATTGCCCCATCCATTGTCTCGGCTGATTTTCTGCGACTGAAAGAATCGATCGCGGCCTGTGAGGCCGCGGGTGCGGACTGGATTCACGTGGACGTGATGGATGGACATTTTGTCCCCAATATCACCATGGGGCCGTTCCTGGTTGCAACATTCAAGCGCGCCACCGGGCTTCCTTTGGATGTTCATTTAATGATCGAGCAGCCGGAACGCTATCTCGAGGCGTTTGCCAGGGCCGGCGCAGATCATTTGACCGTGCACGTGGAAACGTGTCCGCGCCTGCCGGAGACCTTGAAGCAGATCAAATCGCTGGGCTGCCTGGCCGGCGTGACATTGAATCCGGCCACGCCGGTCTCGGCGATTGAAGAGGTCCTGCCTTTGGCCGATCTGGTGCTGGTGCTGAGCGTGAACCCGGGGTTTTCGGGACAGACCTTTATGCCGGAAACCGTTTCAAAGGTCGCACAGGCGCGCCAAAAGCTGGATGAGATTCATTCCTCCGCCTATCTTGAGGTGGATGGCGGCATCTCTGTGGAAAGCCTGCCCAAAATGAAAGAGGCGGGCGCAGATGTCTTCGTCTCGGCGACGGCCATCTTCAGTCACCCCAACGGGATCGAGGCGGGGATCAGCACCTTGCGGATGCTGCTGTAGGGGCCTTAAACAAAAATCACGGCTCCATATCCGCCGTGATCTTGGTGAGACACGCCAGGGTTAGGCCGCCGATTTGCCCAGCGCTTTGATGCATTTGGCGCACAGGACCTTTTTGACCTTATGACCGTTCTGCATGAGCGTCACTTTTTGCAGATTGGGTTTAAAATCCCGGTTGGTGGCGCGCTGAGAGAACGAACGATTATGTCCAAAGGTGGTTGTCTTGCCGCAGTTTGCACACTTAGCCATCGTACATGATCCTTTCTTGCAATAATTCCGAACGGGCGTCTGTCCTTCTGACAGGCAGGGCATTGTACCATAAAAATGCACGCGGCCTGCACGGAGTTTTGCTCTCAGAAATGTAATCCGTTGGTTCGGATTGGGTGTTGTAAGAGGCAGTAAAATAGTGCGAGAGGAACCTATGGGCGAAGAAACTACATCTCTCGGCGGGATCCATATCTCCCCCAGCGCCGTGGCGGCGATCGTGTACCATGCCACGCTTCAATCGTACGGCGTGGTCGGGCTCGCGCCCAAAAACCTGGTGGAAGGCCTGGCGCAGACCATCACGCACGAACCGGCCCACGGCGTTTCGGTGCGATATGACGGCGAGAACATAGATATCGATGTCTATGTCATCATTGAATACGGCACGCGGATCACCTCGGTGGCCGATAGCGTTGCCAATACGGTCAAGTTCCATGTCGAAAAGGCGTTGGGGATGCCGGTGCATGAGATCAATGTCCACGTGGCGGGGCTGCGCGTGAGCAGCAACGATTAGGAAACAAGACCCGGATGAGTATTGATACGGTTCGCCTCGAGAAACTTCGCATCAAGCCCCTGGACGGTCAGGCGGTCAAGCGCCTGGTCGAGGCCGGGTTGTTATGGCTCAAGACCAACCAGCAAACCGTCAACGCGTTGAATGTGTTTCCCGTGCCCGATGGCGATACCGGTACCAACATGATGCTCACCATGACTTCCGCCTGGAACGAGATCAAGGATTCGGGCGAGAAGCATGCAGGCAAAATGGTGGCCATGGTGGCCAAAGGGGCGCTGATGGGGGCGCGCGGCAATTCCGGCGTGATCCTCTCGCAGCTGTGGCGCGGCTTCGCCCGCGCGACCCAGGACTCAGCGGTCATCGAGGTGGAGGCGCTGGTGCGCGGCATCATCGAAGCGCGCGACACGGCCTACAAAGGCGTGGTCAAGCCGGTGGAGGGGACCATTCTCACGGTCGCGAAGGATACGGCCTCGGCAGCCGAAGCCGCAGCGGCTGAGGCCCAGGATCCGACGGAAGTCCTGGCGCGCTGCGTGCCTGCCGCCGAGGCGTCCGTGAATCAGACCCCGGAGCTGCTCCCGATCCTCAAGCAGGCGGGCGTGGTGGATGCGGGCGGCAAGGGCCTGTTCTTTATTCTGGAGGGCATGCTGCGATATATCTATGGCGAGCCGCTCGATACACCGCTGGCAACGGTGCGGCCGCTTTCCTCCTTAAATCTGGAGGAAGCCATGCAGGAAGTGGAAGAGGGTCAGGATTACGAAGTCGTTGTGGATTTCTTCCCGGGGCAAAAATTCGAACTGCAAAAATTCTACGGCCGGCTCGAAGAGATGGGCACATCCATCCAGGTGGGCGAGGGCGACGGAATGTATCGGATGCACATCCATGTTCCGCTCGACAAGCGGTACGAGCCGATCGATTACATCATGCACATCGGCACGATCACCAAGGTTGCCATGGAGAATCTCACCGCCCAAATGGATGAGATCGGCGCCAAGGCGAAGAATACCAAACTTGAATTGGCCAGCGTGGAACCGAATCAGATCGCGGTCGTGGTGGTTTCGCCCGGACCGGGCTTGAGCCGCATCTTTGCAAGTTTGGGCGTGGCTGCCATCGTCAGCGGCGGCCAGACCATGAATCCCTCCACCCAGGAGATCCTGGCCGCGTTTGAAAACCTGCCGACGGACAAGATCATCGTCCTGCCAAACAACAAGAATATTATTCTCGCCGCCACCCAGGCGGGACAAGTGACCGTAAAGAAGGTGCAGGTCGTGCCGAGCAGGACGGTCCCGCAGGGACTGGCGGCGATGCTTGCCCATAACCCGGACGGCGAGCTGATTTCCGTTTCCGAGAAGATGACCAGGGCCCTGGGCGAGGTCCAGACCGGCGAGCTCACGGTGGCAACCCGGACGGTCGAGATTGACGGCGTGAACGTAAAAGAGGGGGAAGTCATTGCGCTGCTGGACGGCAACCTCGTGGCTTCCTCGAAATCCATCGAAGAGGGTGTGATGGCTTTTCTTAAGAAAGCCAGAGCCGGCGAGCATGAACTCATCACGGTTTATTACGGGGCAGGGGTCGACCAAAGCGAGGCCAACCGGATCGCGGACGTAGTCCGCCAGGCGTATCCGGGCCAGGAGATCGAATTGCAGGACGGGGGGCAGCCGCATTATCAATTTATCATTTCCGTTGAGTAATATCACCTCCGCCCCTGTGCCAGGCGACGGCTTCGGGCATCTGCAGCCCCCGCTGTGACCTAACGATCCTATGAAACTCGGCATCGTCACCGATTCGACCTGTGATCTTCCGGCAGATCTCATTGAACAACATCAACTTGAAGTTGTGCCAGCCATTCTGATTCTGGAGGGGGAAGCATACGCGGATGGACCCGGCATTTCCCGCAGCGATTTCTACAAACGATTGCCTGAATTCAAGACGCCTCCGACAACGGCCGCCCCTTCGATCGGGGAATTCGCAGGGCGCTATCAACGGCTATTGGACTGCGGCTGCGACCATATCATTTCCATCCATGCGGCCAGCCGGTTGACCTCCCTGTTCAGCACCGCCGGACAAGCCGCGCAGGAGTTTCCCGATCAGGTGACGATCGTGGACAGCCTCTCGCTTTCGCTTGGATTGGGCTTCCAGGTCCTGGCGGCCGCCGAATCCGCCGGGGAGGGACTCGCGGCTGCTCTCGCCGCCATCGAAGCGACGCGCAAACATCTGCGTGTGTTTGCCGCGTTGGATACGATGGAATATCTCCGCCGCAGCGGACGCCTCCCCGGCCCGATCGCGTTCTTGGGAAGCCTGCTGAACATCAAGCCGATCATTGCGTTGGAGGCTGGTGAAGTCAAAGCCGTCCGCGCGGTGCGGACCACCCGGCAGGCGAACACCCGCATGATGGATTTTCTGCAGGGGGCCGGAAATCTTGAACGGCTGGCCATTTTGCATACCGGCGCGGAAGCGCGCGCCCGTGCCTTTTTGAATCAGTTGATGAATGAGATCAGCCGTTCCCTGCCCCACGAAATCATGCTGGTCAACGTGACCACGGTCATCGGCGCGCACCTGGGACCAGGCGGCCTGGGCTTTGCGGCGGTGAGGAAATGAGCGCACCACGCGCTGAAGCGACGTGGACACGGCAGCCGGCCGGCTGGCGAGGCGGCAAAGTCCGCCCGAATGCACGGCCCTTCCGGGGGCTCCATTGAAAACTTTGCTTTGCAAATAAGTCGTCAGCCCGCAGTCGGGCCCGGACAACGGCAGCCGGAAAGATCGTCGGGCATAAACAGCCTGGGGGTTGTTCGCGTCTTTGGGGAAAGGTCTGCACGGCTCGATGCCTGGCTGGAGGAGGCTGAATTCCTCCAACGGGGTCCTTCCTTGTTCCCCCATGATAAAATACTCCCATGCAGTCATCCCTGGAGAAACTCCGTAAATTCTTCCGTCTCGAACACGAGAACGGATACAGCAACACCGCCATTATCGGCGGCCTGGCAAAGATGCTCGACTTTTGGGAAGGGGAGGCACACGCCGAGGGCATCCAAGAAGAGATCGTTCAAGCGGTCGTGCAGAGACTTCGTTCGTATGACGGACTCAGCCCGCAGTCCCGCGCCGACGCCTTGAAGGGACTGTGGAAACGCATCGGGGAAGCATATCCGGAGGCCTCGCAAAGACCCCAGCCGCGGCCGCAATCCCAGGCGAGATCAACGCCCCAATCAACGCGGGAACCACCCCGGCCGCACGGGGAGGCGCAGGCCGCTGGACCGCGTCCGCCAGGACAATCCCGGCCGCGTCCGGCCGCGCCGCCGCGCGCCGAACTGGTCCCCGGTGCAAAACACAGTCAGACCCCGGCCGCGCTCAATGCGCCGTTGACGGTCCTTCAAGGCGTGGGGCCGCGCCACGCGCAAACGCTCGCGGAACTTGGACTGCAGACGCTCGGCGATATGCTTTATTATTTCCCGCGCCGCTACGAAGATTATTCGCAGCTCAAGCCGATCAAAAGTCTGTGGTATGGCGAACAGGTGACCGTGATCGGCACGATCCAGTCGGTGCATGTCCGGCCGATTCGCGGCGGTTCATCTTCGATCATTGAAGTCATCCTCAGTGATGGCACGGGTGCGTTGCGGCTTTCGTGGTTCAACCAACCCTGGCTGGCGAATCGACTCAAGGAAGAAATGCAGATTTCTGTTTCGGGAACGGTCGAGCAATATCTTGGCCGCCTTGTGATGAACCAGCCCGATTGGGAAGGGGTGGACATCGAACATCTGCACACCAATCGCATCGTTCCGATCTATCCGCTCACCGCCAAGATCACGCAGAAGTGGCTGCGCAACCTCATGGGCCAGGTGGTCACCTATTGGGCGCCGGCCGTGGTCGAGTCGCTGCCCGAGTCGACGCGCAAAGCCGCGCGGCTGATGCCCCTGGGACAGGCGCTGCTGCAGGTTCATTTTCCTGATACGCAGGATTCTTTGAAGAGCGCGCGTGAACGATTGGCCTTCGATGAAATCTTCTTTTTGCAGATGGGCGTCCTGCAGCAGAAGCGCGATTGGAAGCAGGTGGAGGCGCGCCGCTTCCCGGTCTCGGACGAATGGCTCGCTGCGCGTTTGGCGGACCTGCCTTTCACCCTGACGGCTGCCCAGGAACGCGCCCTCCGCGATATGCGCGCCGACCTCGACTCAGGCAAGCCGATGAATCGTCTCCTGCAGGGCGACGTCGGTTCGGGCAAAACGGTCGTCGCCGCCCTGGCCTCCGCGATGATCACATCGAACGGCGCCCAGGCCGCCCTCATGGCCCCCACCGGCATTCTTGCTGAACAGCATTATCGCAGTTTTGTTAATTTGCTGGCGGGTGAAAACGGAATCATGGAACCGAATGAGATTTGCTTACTGGTCGGCGACACGCCCGAATCGCAGAAAGAGGCCATCCGGAGCGGGCTGGCGGACAGCTCGATCAAAATTGTCATCGGGACCCATGCAGTCATCGAAGCTCCCGTCCAATTCAAAGATCTGCAGTTTGCTGTCATTGACGAACAACATCGCTTCGGCGTCGAGCAGCGCGCCGAGCTTCGTTCCAAAGGAACCAATCCGCATTTGCTGGTGATGACCGCCACGCCGATCCCGCGTTCGCTGGCGCTGACCGTGTATGGCGATCTCGATCTATCGGTCATGGACGAGATGCCGGCCGGCCGGCAGCCCATCAACACCTATGTGCTTCGCCCACAGGAACGCGAGCGCGCCTACACGTTGATCCGCGGACAGATCAAGGAGGGGCGGCAGACCTTCATCATTTATCCGTTGATTGAAGAGAGCGAAAAGCTGGAGGACCTGCGCGCCGCCGTGGATGATTACGAAGTGTTATCGAAGGAAATTTTCCCGGATCTCAAGCTTGGGCTTTTGCATGGGCGCCTGAAGCCGGACGAAAAAGACGAGACGATGTCGAAGTTCCGCGACAAGCAGTACGATATCCTCGTTTCGACCACCGTCGTGGAAGTCGGTGTGGACGTGCCGAATGCCAGCGTGATGTTGATTGAAGGCGCGGATCGTTTTGGTCTGGCCCAATTGCATCAACTGCGCGGCCGCGTCGGACGCGGCTCCGAACAATCGTATTGTCTGCTGATTCCCACCCATGAAGATGCGGCTGAGAATGAACGCCTGCAGGCCATGACGCAATCGAACGATGGTTTCGCCTTGGCCGAACTTGATCTGAAGCAGCGCGGCCCCGGAGAATTTTTGGGAACGCGGCAGTCGGGCTATGCGACCGAGCTGCGCATGGCAAGCCTCACGGATGTGGCATTGATCGAGAAGGCACGCGCCCAGGCCCAAATACTCTTTGAAGAGGACACGGATCTTCGGATGCCCGAGCATGCCCTGCTGGCAGAATCGTTGCAAAGATTCTGGGGCGCAAGCAAAAGCGATGTGTCTTAGGCGCGAGGGACAGGAGGGCACCCCAGGCTCAAGTTTCTGCCTTGTGCCTTTTTGCTAGAAAATGAAGGCCACATTTACACGCCGCGACTTTTTCAAATTGAGCGGGCTGGGTTGGATGGCCTGCGTGCTGCCGGGCCTGTCGCTGCCTTCCTGGTTCGCCGACGCCTTCACTTCACAGCAGGGGCGCGTCACAACCGATCTGCTTTGGATCCATGACCGGCCGTCCCTCCAAGGCAGCCCGGTCAAGATGTTCTGGCGCGATCTCGTTTTTCCGATCACCAGTACCGCCATCGGTGACGATCCAACTGCCTATAATCGCGTCTGGTATCAAATTGGCGATCAGGGCTATGCCTATTCAGGCGATGTTCAGCCTGTGCGAACGATTCTGAATACACCCCGGTCGGACCTTCGGCCCGGCGGCGCCCTGGGCGAGGTCAGTGTGCCCTTTACCGACGCCTTGGATGAACCCGATCACTCGTCGCGGTTCGGATATCGCTTGTATTATGAAAGTGCGCATTGGATCAACTCGTCGCTGAAAAATCCCAGGGATGGTAAGATTTGGTATCAAGTCCTCGACGATAAGTGGAACCAAGTGTATTATGCGCCGGGCGAACATCTCCGCATCCTGTCGGACGACGAGCTGGCACCGCTTGCGACGAATGTCCCCGGGCGCCAGAAGCGGATCGAAGTGCATCTGAAGGATCAGTTGCTGTTTGCGTACGAAAATGGGAATCCGGTCTTCGTGACGCGCGTGGCGACCGGAGAAGTACTCAGCAACGGCAGCTACAGCACGCCGACCGGCTCTTTCACAACCTATCATAAACGTCCAACGCGCCATATGGCAGGGGGCGATATCACCGCCAACGGTTTCGATCTGCCCGGCGTGCCGTGGGTGATGTATCTCACCGAAACCGGCATTTCTTTGCATGGCACCTATTGGCACAATGACTTCGGCCGTCCGCGTTCGCATGGCTGCGTCAACCTGTCGCCCGCCGCGGCGAAATGGCTTTTCCGCTGGACGGAGCCGGTCGTCGCGCCCCGGGAGCTGTTCGCCTATGATGTTTTGCATCGAGGCACGCAAGTGCAGATTATGGAGTAGGGCCGTTGTCAGTGCCCGGCGCGGAAGCCGCCGGGGCGATCGTTCCCCGGGAAAGGACCCGAGCTGGCCGCGCCCGCAGTCACAAACTATTATGAAACCCCCACCTGATCTATCCCGCCGTGATTTCCTTAAACTTTCGAGCGCCGGCTTGCTGGGATTGTTCCTGGCTGAGTTGCGGTTCGATCAAGCCCGCGCTTCGGCGGCGGGGCAGGTGCGCGCCGCGTTCAGCGGGATCCAGCTATTCGAGGAACCGTCGTTCAAAGCCAATCCATTCGACATCTTCAATCGCGATGCGGTGCTGAATGTGACCGGCCAGAAGGATGGCGATTTTGGCTTTGGCAACCCCTATAATAAAACGTGGTTCAAAATCAACGGCGGCTATGCATATTCCGGTTACTTTCAGCCGGTGGAAACAAATTACCAGGAACCGGTCTATCAAATCCCCGCCGCCGGACAATTGGGTGAGATCACCGTTCCACTCAGCGATGCCAGGGTTGATTCGACCTACTGGGCGGATCATGCCTATCGCCTCTATTACCGCACAACGCATTGGGTCACGGAGGTGGCCGTCAACAAATACGAGAAGACGATCTGGTACAAGATCTACGACAAGCATTTGGACCAGTCCTTTTATGTGTCCGCCCAGGATATGCGCCTCGTCCCGGATAGCGAATTAACACCGCTTTCGAGCGATGTTCCCGATCAGGACAAACATATCTACGTGGACACGGATGCTCAATTGGTCACGGCCTTTGAAGAGGATCGGCCGGTCCTGATTGCGCGCTGTTCCAGCGGAGGCAAGGGCACGCGCACGCCGCCGGGCGATTATCAGACCTTCCACAAAGGGCCGACGATCCACATGACCAATGACGGCGCGCCGGGTGCGGGCCGGGGATACGATCTTCCGGGCGTGCCCTGGGTCAGCTTCTTCACCGGTACGGGGATTTCATTTCACGGGACCTATTGGCACAATGATTATGGCAGGCCGCGCAGCCACGGTTGCGTGAATCTTTCGCCGGATGATGCGAAGTTCATCTATCGCTGGACCAGCCCCCTCGTCCCGCCCGGGACGGCATATCTCTATGAGCCGGGTTCCGGGACAAAGGTCGAGGTTGTTTCCGCGAATTCATGAGGAACCACCATGCCCAGACAAGCTTTGTTCGCCGGTCTCGTAGTGGACGAGGAAGATCGGGCCGTGGAAACCGCCCGGATCGGCGATGAACCGTTCTATGTGGTGAACGACGCAGGCTTCCGCCGCCACATTCCAGCCGGAGATGTGGATCGTCAGGTGCTGACCCACATGCAGGAAATGATGAAGGGCAGTGAAGGATTCATCTCGGAGAAGGCGGCGCAGATGCTGGGTCAGGACGACATCTTCACCAAGGCGCTGATCGAAAGTCAACTCAAGAACATGGATCAGCAATTCGAGGCATTGATGCAACAAGGCATCCCCGAAGAAGGCCGCGCCTATTTGGGCATGCTGGGCTTCAAAGTGATCATCAATGTGCATGGCGAGGTGATCAAGATCGAGCAGCCCGCCGCAGCGGATGACGAAGGCGGAGAAGGATAGGTTTTCAAAACAGAAGCAGGCGGAGCTTCGTTCTCCGCACTTCCGGACGCCGGCCCTTTGGAAGGGACAATATGGAAAAAACAGAAAACAAATCATCGCTGCAAGGCCTGCCGCGCAACATTTGG
This sequence comes from Anaerolineales bacterium, assembly GCA_035515435.1. GTDB lineage: Bacteria > Chloroflexota > Anaerolineae > Anaerolineales > Villigracilaceae > Fen-1038. The sequence continues at coordinate 4,802 of DATJBI010000114.1, read as the reverse complement.
GCGGTGACGCTCACCTCGTTCTTCACCGATGTCTCATCGGAGATGATCTTCAATCTCGTTCCGCTGTATCTCGCCAACGTGTTGGGCGTCGGCACGGCCATCATCGGCTTGATCGACGGCATTGCGGAAACCACGGCCAGCCTGATGAAAGTCTACGCCGGTTCGCTCTCCGACAAGCTTGGTCAGCGCAAATGGCTGGCGGTGGCAGGCTATGCGCTTTCGACCATTTCCAAACCGTTTCTATTTATTGCCACCACCTGGGAAGCGGTCCTGGGCGTTCGATTTTCGGATCGGCTAGGCAAAGGGATCCGCACCGCACCGCGCGATGCATTGGTGGCCGATAGCATCGACGAAAAACAGCGCGGCCTGGCTTTCGGCGTTCATCGCGCCGGCGATACCGCCGGTGCCTTTCTTGGACTGGGATTTGCCGCGCTGATCGTCTGGCTGACCGAAGCAAGCGGCCTGGATCTCACCCGGCACACGTTCCAGATCGCGGTGTTGATCAGTTTTGTGCCAGCTCTGCTGGGCGTGCTGGTGTTGATCGGCGGGGCGAACGAAGTGCCGATGAAGACCAGGCGCGCTTCGGCGCGGCCATCCTTCGAAGGCCTCGAGGCGCGCTTCAGACTATTTCTGTTCGTGGTCCTGTTGTTCACGCTGGGCAACTCATCGGATTCATTCATCATCCTGCTGGGTCAGAACCGCGGCCTGGATATCGTCCAGATCATGTTGATGTTGATGACGTTCAACTTTGTCTACGCTGCGCTCTCGGGTCCGCTGGGGGCCTGGTCGGATGCGATTGGCCGCCGCAGCCTGATCATCGGCGGATGGATCGCCTACGGGCTGGTCTATCTCGGTTTGGCTTTGTCGAAGGCGGGTTGGCAGGTGTGGGTTCTGTATGGACTATATGGAATCTATTACGCCGCGACCGATGGTGTGGCGCGGGCGCTGGTCGCGGACTTTGTTCCCCTGGAACGCCGCGGCGCCGCCTACGGCCTCTATAACGCCGCCATCGGGATCACGGTGTTGCCTGCTTCCGTGATCGCAGGCATATTATGGCAGGGCATCGGGGGGTGGACGGGGTTCGGCGCGAGCGCGCCGTTTCTCTTCGGCGCGGCGATGGCGCTGCTGGCCGGTGTTCTGTTCTGGCGGCTGGTTCCTTCAAATTAATGTCTCAAAATGGAGAGAGAAAAATGAAGATCGTATTAAATGTGATCGGTGTCATCCTGATTCTGCCTGGCGTGATCTGGTTTCTGCAGGGCATCAACGTCTTACCCGGCAGCTTCATGACCGGACAGATTCAATGGGCCGTTTATGGCGGCGTGCTGATCGTCATCGGCGCGGGTTTGCTCTGGTGGGCCAATCGCCGGAAGTGATCGAAGGAAATTGGCGCACCCGGCCGATGAGCACTAACGAATCCAAGGATATTCACGAACGGCTGCGGGAGCTGCTCGACCGCGAGGGCGCGGTGTACCGCGTCCTGGAACACGCGCCGGAGGGCCGCACGGAGGTCATTGCAAAGATTCGCGGCAACCGGCCCGAACAAGCGATCAAATCCATTGTGATCCAACTCCGCTTCGGCAAAGAGCAGAAGCGCTATTATCTCGCCAATGTGCCCGGTCATCGCCGGGTGGATCTGGCGGGCATTCAGGCCATCTTCAACGGTACGGACGCGTCCGTGGCACCGCGCGAAAAAGCCGAGCAACTGACCGGATGCAAGATGGGTGCGATCCCCCCGTTTTCCTTCAACGATCAACTCATCCTGCTGGCCGATCCGCTGATCCAGGAAAATGAAGAGGTGGTTTTCAACGCAGGACGCCTCGATCGCTCCATCTTTATGCAGTCCGCCGATTATTTTCGCATTGCCAGGCCGCAGCTGATGAACATTGCCTCGCGCGCTTGAGTCGGCGCATCTTCTCTCCTTCCCGCGACCCAAGTATCGGCTAAAATAGCCTACATGAAATTGAGACTCCTGTCGCTGCTGGCTGTGCTGCTCTTCGCAGGGGGGGTGCTGTTGCAATTGGCGCTTTCGGGCGGCATGGTCTGGGCGGATGTGGAGGCGGGCGTCTATGGGACGCAGGTGGCCGGCGGCAGTTTGAACCTGAGTTGTCCGCTCATGCTCTCTTCTTCGGAGCCGGGGCTGATTACCGCCGTCCTGGCAAACTCTCTGGACCGCCAGGTGTTGCCCGTGGTTACCGCGGAGATCAGCAGTGCCGGAGGAAGGCAGAGCCTGAGCCAACCCTTCGCGCTGGCCGCTCACGAGACCCGCATCGTTCAATGGCCGGTCGACCGCTCGAACGTGGTCTTCGGCGGACTGATCCTGGCAAATGTCATTCAGGGCCGCTATGGGGAGCTCGACCCGCGGCAGGGCTCCTGCGGTATTCTCGTCTTCAGCCTTTTCGATCTGAAGGGCACGGCCATGCTGGTTCTGATCTCCATCAGCGGCATTGCGCTTGTTCTCACGGGCGGAATGCTTTGGAGGCGCCTCCAGGCCGGGCCGGCGGAACGGGTTGAACAAACGCTCAAAGCCTGTGGAGGGCTGGCGGGTGTCACGACGCTGGCTTTGCTCACCGGCCTGCCGCGCTGGTGGGGCCTGACCCTGTTTTTGGATGCCTTCGCATTGATCATGCTCAGTGTGATCTTCACCGAATTCCTGCTCTTTCCCAAATACCAAGGGAGTTGATTCATCCATGGCAACCCTTCATCTCAGCGCACGCCAGCCGTTCAATTTCCTGTCTGTGGTCAATTCGCATGGGTGGATACAGCTGGCGCCGTTCCGCTTCGATGAAAACAGCCAATGCCTGTTTTATGTAGACCGCCTGGAAAACGGCCGGGTCGTCGAGTATCGAATCTCCAAAGACCCGGGAGGCGTGATGGTCGAGATCGGCGGCAGGCTTGGCGGGTCCGAGAAAAATGAGGTCGCAGAAAAAGTCTCGTGGATGCTCGGTCTCGACCAGGATTTTTCATCGTTCTACAGGGCGGCGCGCAAAGAGCCGAAATTGCGCCGCGCTCAAAAACTCGCCCGCGGGCGGGTGCTCCGTTCGCCGACCTTCTTTGAAGATGTGGTCAAGACGATTCTCACAACGAATACGCTGTGGGGCGCGACCAGACGGATGAATCTCAATCTCATCGCATCGTTCGGTGATCCGCTTGTTCCCCTGAGCGGCATCGCAGGGCCCCGGGCGTTTCCCGCGCCGGCCCGGATCGCGGCGTCCAGCCCGGCGGTCCTGAAAGAGACGGTGCGAGTCGGTTATCGCGCCCCCGCCTTGCATGAGTTGGCCGTCCAGGTCGCCTCGCAGCAACTTGATATTGAGTCGTTCAAAACCTCGTCCTTGCCCACTCTGGACCTTCGCCAGGAGCTGATGAAACTCAACGGCGTCGGCCCGTATGCGGCCGCGAACCTGTTGATGATTTTGGGCCGGCACGATTTCATCCCGATCGATTCGTGGGCACTGAAAGTCGTTTCGCATGAATGGTATCGAGGCAAGCCGATTACGCCGAAGCAGGTGGAAAAGAGGTTCGAAAAATGGGGTCCCTACAAGGGCCTGGCGTATTGGTTTTGGGACTGGGACCTGACATGGAACGGAGGCTGAATGTACGAGCGTCATAAACAACCGCTGGCGAGCCGCAGGGTTTTTGTCCGGCGAGTCGTCCGCAACGGCCTCCTCGGCGGGGCGATGATCTTGATCGCCCTGACGATCGGCGTCCTGGGATATCATTTCTTCGAGGGTCTGTCCTGGATCGACTCTTTGCTGAACGCCTCGATGATCCTGGGCGGCATGGGGCCGGTCAACGCGCTGCAGACGACGGCCGGAAAATTATTTGCATCCTTCTATGCCCTGTTCTCCGGCGTGGTCTTCATCGCGGCGATGGGTGTCCTGGCCGCGCCGATCTTTCATCGCTTCCTGCATCATTTTCATCTCGCGGACGAGGCATGACGGACGAAAGATTTCTGCACTTCCTCGATCAACCCATCGACGTGCTGTTCGATGAACCGCCGGCGCGCCAGAAGACGCCGGATTGCCCGGACGGGTTTGTCTGGAAAGAACAAACCTATCGTGTTGCCGGAAAGCTTTCGGAGTGGAGCGACTTCACCCGCCGCGGCAAAATGGCTCGCAACATGCGCCCGGCCCATGCGGAGGTCGCAGCCAGCCGCGGCTCATTGAACGTGGGACGCTTCTACTTCCGCGTGCGCGTGGACACGGGGCAGGTCTTCGATTTATATTACGACCGCGCCATGAAGAACATGGACGAACGCAAAGGTCAATGGTTCGTGTATCGGGAAATTGCAATAGAATAGCACTTTATGCTTGTTTGAGTATGAGACAGGTCCGCTCAAACAGGAGGCTGGATGGCCCATGCGCAAGCAAACCCCGCCCGACAACGATCCACTCAAATCCCCCGCAGAGCGCGCCCTGCCATGGTCGCTCCGCGATACGTGGATCGGAGTTGGTTTATTGGCCCTGGTGGTGGCGGCAGGATCTGCGATCAGGAGCTCTGGCGGGGATTCCATCCTTTATCAGACCTTCGGCATCGTGGCCTTAGAACTTGGTCTGCTCATCCCGGTTGTCGTGATTTTGTGGTGGCGGAGGGTGAAATGGATTGAACTGGGCTTTAGAAGGTTCGAAGGCCGCGCAATGACCCTGGGGTGTGGTTTGATCCTGGCGGCCTATGTGGTTGTGATTGTCAATAATACAGTTCTATGGATATTTCACATACCAACGCAGGGTGCTGAACTGATTCACCGCTTTGCGACCTTGAAGTCACCGGTCGGACTTGTTCTTGCGGCAGTGATCATTGCTCCA
>DATJBI010000113.1:0-30681 GCA_035515435.1 Anaerolineales bacterium | reverse complement strand
CATGCGGAGCGGCCCGGCGGCAACCGGGAATTCCACCAGGCTGCCGCTGCCCGTCGTTGGCCGGATACTGGGAAAGAGAAATCCTTCCCCCGGCGTCAAAGGGAGTATACTTTTCCATTATAGGTGACCTATGACGATTTTTTTTGATTCGACCGCCAATGTCAAGGCCGGACTGATCAAACAGAAGTACATTGCGTCCGACGAGATTTCCACGATCGTTTATCTTGCCCAGAAATTGGGAAAGCCCTTGCTGGCGGAGGGGCCGGCCGGCGTGGGAAAGACCGAATTGGCCAAAGGCATCGCGGGCGGAACCGGGCGCCAGTTGATTCGCCTGCAGTGCTACGAGGGCCTGGACGAATCCAAAGCATTGTATGAATGGGAATACTCCAAACAGCTGCTGTACACCCAACTGCTGCGCGATAAACTGAATGACGCCCTCGGAAAAGCGGAATCGCTGGCCGAGGCCGCGGACAGGCTGGCGAACGAGGAGGATGTTTTCTTCTCGAATCGCTTCCTGCTTCAACGTCCGCTGCTCAAGGCGATCTTGAGCGAACAGCCGACCGTCCTTTTGATCGACGAAATCGACCGGGCCGACGCGGAGTTCGAAGCTTTCCTGCTCGAGGTGTTGAGCGACTTTCAGGTCAGCGTCCCGGAACTTGGAACCCTGAACGCCAGGCATAGACCGTTTGTCGTCCTGACCTCCAACAATACCCGCGAACTGTCGGAAGCACTGAAGCGGCGTTGTCTCTACTTGTTCATCGATTATCCATCGCTGGAAGAGGAATTGTCCGTGGTGCGGTTGAAGGTGCCGGAGTTGAACGCAAAGCTGGCGCGCCAGGCGGTCGAGTTTGTTCAGAGACTACGCAAGACCGACATGCGTAAATCGCCGTCGATCAGCGAGACCCTGGACTGGGCCAATGCGTTGGTCTCGCTCAACGCCAAGAACATTGATAAAGAGACATTGGAAGACACGATTTCGGTCCTGCTGAAACATGAGGCGGATCTGCAGAAGGCCAAGCGCACCATTATCAATCCGCCCCCGCCGCCGACGATCCCGCCCCGCCCGGGACCGGAAGACTACGGAAGATTTTCGGGGAATTGATCGGCCGGTCCCACCTCCAGCGGCGGCGCCTGCCCCCGCTGCCTGGGCCCTGACAGGAGATTGGAGTTATGGAATCCCGCATTTTGCAGTTGATCGCAGCATTGCGCGCCAGCGGCGTGCGCATATCGCTCGCCGAGAGCAGTGAAGCTTTTTCCGCAGTGGACTTGATGGGCATTCAAGCCCGCGAGAATTTCCGCCTTTCATTGCGTTCCACCTTGATCAAGGATGCCCGCGATCTGCCGGTTTTCGATAAGCTGTTCCCGTTATTCTTCGGGACCGGGCAGCCCCCGATGATGGGCGGCAATCCATCCGATCAGCTGACGCCCGAAGAAGCGCAGCTGCTGGCAGGGGCATTACGCCAATTCACGGAACAACTGCGCCAGCGGATGGAACGGCTGATGAACGGCGAACCCCTCTCCCGCCAGGAACTGGAAGCGCTGGGCAGCATGGTCGGGCTGAACAATGCAAACGACCTGCGCTATCAAAACTGGATGACCCAACGCATGATGCGGGCACTGGCTTTTCCTGAAGTCCGGGAGGCGCTGCGCGAACTCATGGAACAACTCGGGCAAATGGGGATGAATCGGGAACGCCTGGAGCAGTTACGCGATCTCATCGGACAGAACATGCAGGCCCTGCAGCAGCAGCTCAGTCAATTCGCAGGCGAACGCATTGCTGAAAATTTGAGCGAGGCGGAACCGCACGAAGCGCTGGACGGCCTGATGAACCGCCCGTTCAGCGCATTAACCGACGCGGACAAAAAACTTCTGCAGCACGAGGTGAAACGACTGGCCGCCGCGCTGCGCACGCGCATCGCATTGCGGCAAAAGCGCGCCAAGAACGGACAGCTCGATCCGAAGGCAACCATCCGCGCCAATCTGAAATATCAGGGCGTGCCGATGGAGATCAGACATCGCGACCGGGTCCGCAAACCCAAGCTGGTCGTGATTTGCGACATCAGCACCTCGATGCGCTTCTGTTCCGAGTTGATGTTGAGCTTTCTGTTCGCGCTTCAGGGACAGGTCCGCAAGACGAACGCCTTCGCGTTCATCGATCATCTTGAATTCATCTCCGATGAATTCAACGGCTCCAACGCCGACCAGGCAATCGCCGCCGTTCTATGGCGCATGCCCAGCGGATACTACAACACCGACCTCGGCTGGTCGCTCAACGAATTCAATCAGGACTACCTGGACACGCTCAACGGCCAGACGACACTCATCGTGGTCGGCGATGGACGCAACAATTACAACGACCCGCGCATTGATATTTTTTCAACCCTGTCCCGCCGCGCCGCGCGGACCATCTGGCTGAATCCGGAACCGCCCTATCTCTGGCAGGGCGACAGCGACATGCCCAAGTACGCGCCGTTGTGCAATGATGTGCTGAAGGTGAGTAACCTGAAAGAGCTGGCTCAGGCCGTGGACTCCTTGCTGGCAGGTTAGGTTTCTACGGAGTTCCGCCGCGGCCTTCGAACTGACCGCCGGACAAAAGCACGATGGATAACCAGGCTGGGGCGGGCCCGGCATCCGTGTTCGAGCGCGGATGACAATTCCGGTACGCTGGCCAGGGTCAGTTTGGCGAGGCGAAGCTCTGCCCCAGGTCCGGATCGGGCAGAGGCATCCGGGGCCGGGAGGAAAGCACGGCTTGCCTTCTCAGGGGGCCGCGGCGCGAGCAAAGTGCCGAAGAAATGTCGGGGGCAAAAATCGATCTGCCAGGCAGGATGGTCTTCATCCGCCGCTCCGGCCGCCAGGATCTCGGACCGGCCCGGCTGATGGAAACCGTGCTCAGAGAGAGCACGGTTTTCATGTTTGGTTTTGAATTTATTGGTTTGGTGTTGAATTTATTGCGAAACGCTGAATTGCACCTGTCCCACTTGATTGCCCGACATGTAAACGTCGACTCGATATTGCGCAACGGGCCAGTTGCCGGTGTTCGTCAAATGGAAGCGAAGCGTGGTCGAACCGCTGCTAAAGTTTTGATCCATGACCTGGAATGGCTTGGTCGGATCGCGGTTGGGGATGTTCAACACATACCAGCGCGCCTCGAAGGTGGTCCCGTTCGGAATGCCGCTGACATCAAAAAACAAATTGAAGGCGTTGGCCGGTGCGAAGCTGGACGTCTTGTTCAGGCCCTGCTCGTCCGTGGCCATGTAGAAATTCGACACTTTCGGACTCGATGTGCATGCCCCCAGCGAAAAGAGGATGGCAAACACAGCAAAAAGAGCAAAAACGATCCTGGTTTTCATGGTTTAACTCCTGTGGATGTTTGTCCTACGAGACCTCGACGTAGATTCGTTTATTGATGGCACCCTTGCTCTTGTAGTCTACCACACGAATCTGTCCCACTTCCGAAGTGTTCCTCACGTGCGTGCCCCCGTCCGCCTGCAGGTCCAGCCCGACGATCTCAACGGTTCGAACCTGCTGGATCCCCTCCGGCAGGAGATTGATCTTGGTCCGGATCAGGTCCGGGATCTGGAACGCTTCGGCGCGCGGCAGGATCTTCACCCGGATATCGCGGCGGGCCTGGACCTCGAGATTGACCGCCGCTTCGATGATCGTTACCAGCTGTTTTTGCAGCCGTTCGAACTCAAAATCCATGCGTCCTTTGAGCGGCTCCATGTCGCCCCCCGTGACCTGGGCGCCGTAATCGCGGAACACACAGCCGCATAAGATATGCATGGCGGTGTGCGTCCGCATGAGCTGATAACGCCGATCCCAGTTGATCACCCCGTGCACAGGCGTGCCCACCGGGGGCAGCGCGCCGTCCACGACATGCAACACATCCTCGCCCGCCCGGCGGACCCTGGTCACGTTCAAGCCCGCCAGCGTGCCAACGTCGTTGGGCTGGCCCCCGCCGCCGGGGTAAAATGCCGTCCGGTCCAGCGTGACCGCTTTCTCTTCGGGAAAGACGGCCGAAACGACCGCCTCGAACTCTTTAAGATAGCTGTCTGTTTGATAAAGCAATTCTGTCATGGCGCCTCCAACTGGAGCCTATAGTGTACAACAAAAATTAGCGTTTGATTAGAGTTTCGCAACCTCCTTGACTGTGGTCTTAAATCTTTGTATAGTATTTTAGAGTAATAAAGAGATCGGGCACTGTCGCCCACAGGCGCTGTGCCTTTTGTTTCGTCATTTCATTTTTTCAAGGAGAGGCAATGATTCGCGTTGAGAATCTCACCAAAGATTACGGCTCGCGCCGGGCTGTCTCCAACCTGAACTTCGAGGCGGAGCAAGGCGAGGTCGTCGGCTTTCTGGGGCCAAACGGCGCAGGCAAAACCACCACGATGCGCATCCTGGCCGGGTACATGCCCCCCACCGATGGAACTGCCACGGTGGCTGGCTATGATGTGGTCAACGAATCGCTTGAAGTCCGCCGGCGCGTTGGGTATTTACCCGAAACGGTTCCGCTCTACAGCGAAATGACGGCGGTCGACTATCTTCAGTTCATGGCCGACCTGCGGCATATTCCGGATTCGAAGGACCGCGCCTACGAGGCTCTCAAGATGGTGGGCCTGGAGAAACGTGCGGAAAGCTATATCGGTAATTTGTCCAAGGGCATGCGGCAGCGGGTGGGGCTCGCCCAGGCACTGATTCACCAGCCGGAGGTCCTGATCCTGGACGAACCCACCATCGGCCTGGATCCGGCTCAGGTGGTGGAGGTCCGCAACGTGATCAAAGATATCGGCAAGCAGCGCACGGTGCTCCTGTCGACCCATATTCTTTCAGAAGCCCAGCAGATCTGCGACCGGGTGTTGATCATCAACAAAGGCAAGATCGTGGCCGAAGACACGCCCGAAAACCTGCAGGCCCGGCTGACCGGATCGGAGCGCGTGGCGCTGGTGGTGCGCGGCGAGACCGATGAACTGCCAAAAGTATTGGGCAGGATCAAAGGCGTTCAGCGTGTGGAACCGAGGCCGGACGGCTCGGTTGAATTTCAGTTCGCGCCCGGGCAGGATGTCAGGCCCGAGGTGGCTCGAACCGTTATCAAATCGGGGTACGATCTGCTCGAAATGCGTCCGGTCGGCATGAGCCTTGAAGAAATCTTCCTTGAACTCACGCGCGAGGACAAGCCTGCGCGCCGGGCCAAATAGAGGTGAGAGATGAGAAACGTTTGGGTTATTGCGCGCCGTGAATACAACCAGTACTTCTCGACCCCGGTTTCGTATGCCGTGGCCTTCGCCATTTTATTGATCGTCGGGCTGATCTTTGCCCTGGTCTTTTTCCAGGCCTACAACAGCGCCTTCACCGGCGGAGGCTTTGGCGGTCCGGCTCCCGCTCCGGACATCAAGATCATCTCGGCATGGTTCACCATCATGCTGGTCCTGTCCATCCCCGCTTTGACGATGCGCCTGATCTCCGATGAGAATCGCATGGGCACCCTGGAACTCCTGCTCACGGCCCCGGTCCAGGACTGGGAATTGATCGTGGGCAAGTGGCTGGGCGGGCTGCTGTTCTTATTCACCGTCCTGGCCGTCACCCTGATTTATCCGATCATTCTTAATATCTATGAAACCCCGGGCACGAACATTCAATGGCAGGTGTTCAGCCTGATCCTGCTGATCATTGCGCTGGTTGCGATGTTCTGGAACCTGGTCACCGGCAAACGGCTGCAGGCCCTGTTCATTTTGCTGGGGATCTGGGTCATTGCGATCGCAAGCGCGATCCTTTTGTACTATCTCATCATACCGGGCATCGATTGGGGCCTGACCATGTCGTCTTACCTGGGTCTGATCCTGGTCTCCGCGGCGTTCCTCGGCCTGGGCGTCGGCATCTCTTCCCTGTTCAGCAATCAGGTCGCAGCTTTCTTTGTAACCCTGGGCCTGTTCATTTTCCTGTGGTGGATGTTTGGTTTCATATCGCAATTCGCCCAGGGAAGTGCCAGCGACATATTCACCTATCTCGACATGGGTGCACATTTCAACAACAATCTCAATGCCGGCACGATCAACCTGTCAGACGTCGTGTATTATCTGAGTCTGACCGCCCTTGGCCTGTTCGGGGGCACGATCTCGGTTGAAGCCCGGAGGTGGAGCTAATGGCCAAGAAAAAGAATAACGTTGAACGCTACGCGTTCATCGGTCTGATCGTCGCGGGCATCGCCTTGATTGTCACCGTTCTGCTCGGGCTGGTCGACGCCCTGGTGGCGCTCAAGTTCGCACCCACCTTGAACCTCAATCTTAATTTGTGGATTTCGATCAGCGCCGCGCTCGTCGTGCTGGGACTGGCCGCGTATGCCATCGTGGCGCCGGACCGGGTCGCCCGCTTCTTCACCGGACGCCAGGCGCGTTACGGTTCAAATACCCTGGTCATGGCCCTGGCGTTCCTGGGGATCCTCTTCGTGATCAACATGCTGACCTTCCAGAATCCCAAGCCGCTGGCCGATCTGACCGAAGACAAGCAAAACACGCTCGCGCCCCAGACCCTGCAGGCCCTGGCTGCCCTTCCCGGCAACGTGAACGCGATCGGCTTCTTCTCCAGTCAGACACCGAGCGATACCGCCCGGCAATTGCTTGCCAAGTACAAGACCGCCGGCAAGGGCAAATTCGATTATTCGTTCATCGATCCCAACGCGAATCCCACCCTGGCCAGGCAATACGGCATCACCGGCGACGGCAAGATCGCGCTCGTCATGGGCAAGGCCTTCCAGGTCGCCTCTTCGGCCGATGAGACCACCATCGATCAAGCCCTGATCCTCCTGATCAGTCCTCAAACCCGCGTGATCTATTTCCTCACCGGTCACGGCGAGGCGGACATCAACGGCTCGGATAATACGGCCATGACGCAGGCGCGCACCATGCTTGAAAACAAGAGCTACACGGTGAAGACCCTGAACCTGGCCACCACCAACAGCATTCCCAGCGACGCGAAAGCCATCGTCATCCCGGGCCCGAAGGATCCCCTGCTTGACCAGGAAGTGAGCCTGCTCAAGGCCTATGTGGCCAAGGGCGGATCGCTCGTGGTCATGGAAGACCCCGCACCCCTGACCAACATCGCCTCCAAGCCCGATCCGCTGGCGAATTACATGAGTTCGGAGTGGGGCATCGGCCTGGACAATGACATCATCATCGATTCAATTTCGACAAACTACTTTCAGGCGATCGCAACCAATTACAGTTCCACGAGTCCCATCACGCAGCACCTCACCACGTTCACGGTCATGCCCCAGGCGCGCAGCCTGACGGTCAGCCAGACCCCGCCGCAGGGCCTGACGCTGCTCGGAATAATGCAGACCGCCCAACCATCGCAGCAAAGTGTCTCGTGGGGCAAGAAGGATTTTTCCTTCATGCAGAATCCGAACAGCGTCCCAACCTACGACCAAAGCACCGACATTCCCGGTCCTCTCACCCTGGCAGCCTCGGGCGAGAACCCCACCACCCATGCGCGGGTGGTGGTATTCGGCACATCGCAGTTTGCCGACGATCAGTATTTCAGCTTGTACGCCAACAGCGATGTCTTTGTCAACTCCGTGGATTGGGCGGCAAATCAAAACAACCTGATCAACATCACACCCCGCACGCCCATCACCCGGACCTTCAACCCACCGTCAGGACCGGCGCTCGTTGCCATTCTGCTCGGCGCGGTGTTCGTGATCCCCGGCCTGGTGATCGGCGCCGGCATTTTCGCCTGGCTGGAACGCCGTAGGAGAGGTTAAGCGATGATACGCAGAAATACTTGGATCCTGCTCATTGTTCTGGCTGCGCTGGTTGGCGCCGCGCTGTATTTCAACCGCCAGCAGAAGTCCTCGGCCGGATCGACCACCCCCACACCGGCCAATACTTTCCTGTTCACCTCCAAGGACGGCAACCCGACCGACATAAAGATCCAGGACACAGAGGGTCATTCGGTGGAGGTCGCGCGCGACTCGACCGGCAAGTGGGTCTTGAAAGCACCCACCGCCGACGCCGCCAATCAAAGTCAGGCCGAGGCCGCGGCCACCCAGCTGACGTCGTTGAACCTGGTGGGGAACGTTCAGATCGGCCTGGATGTTGTCGGATTGGATAAACCCACCTACACCATGACGATCACATTCGACAGTGCCAAAACCCACAAGGTGCTGATCGGCTCGGTCAACCCGATCCAAACCGGTTATTACATTCAAGTGGACGGCGGACCGGTGCAGGTTGCTGAAAAATCGGGAATCGATTCTCTGGTCGGCATGTTGACCGCACCACCTTATCTGGCCACTTTGACACCCACCATTACGCTGACACCCATTCCATCCGATACCGAGGTCCCGCCCGCCAGTTCCCCCACGGCCCTGCCTGGCACGACGGCGCCGTTCACACCCACCGGAGCAGCGATTGCGACGAGCGCCGTCGGGCCCTCGACCACGGCGACACCGTAAGAGGTAATCTGGACAACACATCAGTTTGTATGTCGAAATGATTGCAATCGGGAAACGGTATTGATTTTCCGGTCAAAAACGTGTATTCTGGATTCAAAACCAAAGCTGGAATAGAGAATGGATGTAGACAAGATAATTATTGCGGACGATGAAGAAGAATTTCCTGCAATCGCACGGTTGATCGAACTCGGACGGCAGAAATCCTATGTAACGCTCGACGACATCCTGCACTTCTTCCCTGAAGCCGAACAGGATGTGGAACAGCTCGAGGAGGCCTTTTCGGCCCTGTTGAGCGCAGGGATCCCCTTTGTGGAGGACACCCCCCCCGGCGAGCCGACGGAAGACGAGCTGGCGGCGGTGGAGGAAGCCGAGGTCGAACCCGATATTTCGCTGGATGACTACCTGGCCAATATCGATACCGACGACACCATCGGCCTATATCTAAAGGAAGTCAGCCGGGTTCCGCTCCTCACGGCCGAGGAGGAGGTCCAGCTGGCCCAGCGCATCGAGCGGGGCCGGGCCGCACGCGAAGAACTCGCCAAGGGCAACGCCACCGCCCGACGCCGAGCCGACCTGCGCAAACTGATCGAAGACGGCTGGGCCGCCCGCGAACACCTGATCACAGCCAATTCGCGACTGGTCATTTCCGTCGCCAAGAAATACATGGGGCGCGGCGTGCCCTTCCTGGACTTGATCCAGGAGGGCAACATCGGCCTGATTCGAGCCACGAAGAAATTCGATTACCGGCGCGGTCATAAATTCTCAACCTACGCCACCTGGTGGATCCGCCAGGCCGTCACGCGGGCCATCGCCGATCAAGGGCGCACGATCCGCGTGCCTGTCCACATGGGCGACCAGATCAACAAGCTCCTGCGCGTTCAGCACCAGCTGACACAGCGCCTCGGGCGCGAGCCCAGTGTGGAGGAATTGGCCAAGGCACTGGATGTGCCTCCCAAAAAGGTCGAGAACATGATCCAGGTCGCGCGGCGTCCTTTGTCGCTCGAAACGCCGACCGACGACGAGGAGGATTCCGTCTTGGGTGATTTCATCGAAGACGATGAAGCCCCCCCGCCCGACGACACCGCGACCTACAACCTTCTGCGTGAACACCTCGGCGAAGTGCTGAACAGCCTTCCGCCGCGCGAGGTTCGAATCCTGCAGCTCCGCTACGGCTTGTTGGACGGACAGGCTTACACCCTCGAAGAGGTTGGCCGGAAAATGGGTGTCACCCGTGAACGCGTCCGGCAGATCGAAGCACAGGCCCTGAGCCGCTTGCGTCATCCCTCGATCCGGCGCAAGCTGCGCGATTATCTCGGCGAATAGAAGATCCGGCCCTGCGGATCGCGCAGGGGGTCCGGCGGTGAGGCTCACAGGAGCCTGTGAGCGGCAAGCCCAAACCTGAAAACAAAAGACGCCCGAAAGGCGTTTTTTGTTACCGAATCGATATATGGACGAACTGCTTATTTGATAATATACGCTTACTTAAGATCCTGCTTTGGAATTAGAATATCCATATCACCACCTTTTCAAAGCTGGGCAGAGGAAATTTTGTCGACAGAGGAAATCCTAAGAGCAGGTATCGTCGCGGCGCAATCAGGTGATTTGACCGGGGCTGCAGCGCTGTTCGCACAGGTGGTCAAGATCGATCCGTCCTCCGAGCAGGGATGGCTCGGATTGGGGTTTTGTGTTTCCGCACCCGATCAACAGGAGTATTGCTTTCGCCGCGTCCTGGCGCTGAACCCCGGCAATCCGAACGCCAGGGAACGATTGGCCCACTTATCAAAGCCAGCTTCCAGGCCTCCTCCTGCACCGCCCGGACCGCCCGCTCCGGCGGAAACCCTCCGCGCGGGGAACCTGAGGGAGCCCCTCGCTCAGGCGGCCGCGCCCGCCCCGATTCCCGCCGCACAGGCCAATCCGGTCAGGCCCCAGCCGCGGATTGCACCTCCGGCCCAAACGCCTCCGAAACTCGTCCGCCCCAGCCAAACCCCCGGGCAGAAGAAGAGATCGAACGCAAGGCTGATCGTTGCGATCGCGGCGGTGCCGATTTTGGTCGCGTGCGGCCTGGGCATCGGATACGTGTTTTCCTACCTGGGTCTGCATCCAGCCGTGGCCGCGGCCCAACTTCCCCTCCCGTCCCCATCGAACAAGCAGCCCTCTGCAACGCCGGCAGCAACTGACGGCCCCACCGTCAGCCCGCCCACGCCCATTCCAAGTCCAGTGCCCACGGTTGCCTACACTCCAGCCTTCGAAAAGGCCAGCTGTCCATTCAGCGCGCCAGTTGCAGACGTGAATTGCGGTTATCTGATCGTTCCCGAAGACCGGACAGGCGATCCGGCTCACACGATCAGATTGGCTGTTGCCATCTACCACAGCCAGAGTCAATACCCCGCAGAACCGGTCATTTTCCTGCAAGGGGGGCCGGGGGCCGAGGCGGTCAAACTGAGCGCGGCGGCCTACAGCAGCCTCGTGGCACCCTTCCTTCCCAAACGGGACTTCATTGTCTTTGATCAACGCGGGACGGGATTATCCGAACCCGTCTTGAATTGTGACGAATTGACAAAACTCTATTCAGATGATGTCCATGGGCTGATCCCGCCTTCGACCCGCGACCTGGTCTATTCCAACGCTTTCCTGTCCTGCAACGGACTCATGCGGGCCCAGGGAATCAACCTGAGGGCCTATACGACGGCGGAAAGCGCGGCAGATGTGCGGGACCTGCTCGCCGCATTGAAATATCCAAAGGCGGACCTCTACGGCGCCTCGTACGGCACGCGGCTGGCGCAGGTCGTTATGCGCGATTATCCCGGGGTCGTAAAGAGCTCGATCCTTGATTCCGTGGTTCCGGTGAACACGAGCCTTTTCGACAACTATTCCGATTCGATCGAGTCGGGGCTGAGGACCTTGTTCGTCGATTGCGCGGTCGACCCGCAATGCAATGCAGCCTACCCCAATTTGGAAACCACCTTTTGGGATCTGGTCAAACAGTTGGACACAAATCCCATTACCCTGACCAGCTCCAACTATCCGACCGGGACGATCACTCAGACGGTGACGGGCGAAACCGTGATGAACGTGATCCTGGGATCCATCAAGAATTCCCAGTACATCGCGACCGCACCGCAATCGATCTCGCGCTTCAAGGCCGGAGACTTTTCCACGCTGGTCCTCGAGCAGTCAGCCCTGCCTTTCGCCTTCGAAGGGATCAGCCCGGGTCTGTTCATCAACATGACCTGTCACGAGCAAATCCTGTCAACCACCCCGGAGCTGGTCCAGACCGATGCCAATCGGCAGATCATCAGGGACTATGCATGGCTTCCCTTTTACGGTGACATTGCCGAGATATTCAAGACCTGCCAATCCTGGGGAGCGGCCCCTCCCGCATACGGCGAGGATGATCCGGTCGTCAGCAGCATTCCTTCCCTGGTCATCACCGGTGCATTCGATCCGACCACGCCGCCGGTCTATGCGAAGCAGGTGGCCGCGCAGTTGAGTCACAGCTATTATTTTGAATTTCCAAACCTCGGACACACCCCGACTGCTGCAGATGCCTCCGGTTGTGCCATGAAAATTGTGCAGCAGTTTCTCGATGATCCTGTGTCCGAACCTGACCGGTCCTGTTTGGACAATTTGAAGAAGCCCGATTTCATTGTCCCTTATACGGGAGACCCCGCGGTGTCGCTTAAAACCGTGACCACCGACGGCATCCGGACGGAAGTCCCAAAGGACTGGCGCATGGACCAATTCGGATTTTACGATCGGGGCAATTCACCCTTCGACACCACCGCCGTGGGACTGCTGAAGGTTCCCGCCAGCACCGGCAAGATCGAGCAGATGTTTTCTCTAAAGGCCTTTGGCTATCAAGGCTTGGACAGTCCGCTGCTCCCGGCCGGTCAACGCCGCGCGAATGGCTTTGGCTGGAAGCTTTATACGTCTTCGTCCTACGGCCGTCCGGTGGATGTGGCCATGGTTGACGACGGCCAGTCGTCGATTGTCATTGTACAGTTTTGCAACCAGGACGAACACGATGCCCTTTATCGAACGGTGTTCCTGCCCATGGTTGATTCTGCCGGCAAATGATCTGCGAACTGGGCTGCCGAGGGTTGAAAGCCGCGGCGAGGGTCGAGCTCGCCAGAAGATCTGATCTTGGAGGTCGGCCATGTGCGGACGGCCTGGTTCAGGGAGCGGTGAGTAGGCCGTGCCGGGACGGGCGGACGGACACACCGTGGACAATCAACAGATGCCACACACCAAGAGCAACCTGAGAGTCCTTTTTATTTTCGTTGCAGCCCTTGCCGTCCGGCTTTTGGGCATCGCGACCCGGCCGATCTGGTATGACGAGGCCTTTTCCATATTATTCTCCGAAAAGGGACTGGGGCCCATGCTCTATGGAACCCTGGCCGCCACCGGTTCGGGGACGGCCGACATCCACCCTCTGGGTTATTACACCCTGCTCTGGCTGTGGATGAAAGTCTTCGGAGAATCGCTCACCGCCGTCAGGCTGCTGTCGATCCTGGGGGGACTGGGCGTGGTCATCTTGATCTACTTTACCGGCCGCGAACTTTTCGGTGAAACCACGGCGCAGCTGGCGATGCTTTTTGCAGCCCTGGCACCGTTCCAACTCCACTACGCCCAGGAAATCAGGATGTATTCTTTCATGGCAGCCTGGCTGCTGCTTGCCACCTATGCCTATGTCCGTGGCTCGAGAACCGGCCAGCGCCGTTGGTGGATCCTATTTGCTGTCTCATGCGCCCTGGCCCAGTACACACAGAACCTCTCAGCCTTCTATCTGGTTGTGCTGGCAATGACGCCCATTCTGCGGCGGGACTGGAAATCGTTGAAGGCGGTTATTTTCGCGGGGCTCGGCGCGCTCATCCTCTATATTCCCTGGCTCATTGAACTCCCGGGTCAATTTGCGAAGGTCGAGGGATCGTACTGGGTTGCCCGGCCCGATGTTTCGCGGCTGTTTACGCTCCTGCTCGTGTATATCACCAACCTGCCCTTGCCCGACAACTGGCTGGCCATCGCTTTGTTCATCGCGCTGATCGTCGTAACCATCGGCATCCTGCAAAGCGTGCGCCGGACGGTTCCGAAGCGGGCGGCCGCAGAAGGGCTGTGGACTTTGTATCTGTCCTTCGGGCCGCCCCTCCTGTTATTTCTCTTTTCACAATGGAAGCCGGTCTATATCGAGCGGGCGCTTGTGGCGTCCGGTGCGGTCTTTGCGTTATGGCTGGCCTGGGTAGTGACCTGTACAAAAATGCCGCGCCCGGTTCAAGGCTTCATCTGCATCCTGCTTGCGACTGCCGCGCTACTCGGCGTCTACGAACATATTGCATACAAAGATTTTCCGTATGGGCCTTTTCAGGCTCTGGATGCTTCGATCCGATCGCGGATCCAACCCGGCGACCGGATCGTGCATTCGAACAAGTTATCGCTGCTGCCTGCCATCTATTTTGACCGGGCACTTCCCCAGGCCTACATTGCCGACGCGCCGGGCAGCGCGGAAGACACCCTGGCCCCCGCCACGCAGGAAGTCCTGGGCGTGAGCACAGAGCCAACCATTCAGACGGCCGTTGGCAATGCGCCCAGGGTCTGGTACATCATCTATCAAAACTCCATCGACGAGTTCCAATCCAGCGGACAGGGGACGCCGCCAGACCTTGTTTTTTTGAATGCGCACTACACCCTGCGATCAAAAGAGGTCTGGGATGGGCTCGTTGTGTATCTCTATGCGAGGAATCAGTGAGCTGGCAGGACAAGAAGGATCTGGCATGGATCTCGATCGTCGCCGCCCTGCTCCTCGTTTGGAGTTCGCTTCCAACCTGGGCCGGACAATGGGCCCAGACCAGCGATTTGCATTTCAGGGGCATCTACTTTGATGCCCAGGATTACTCAGAACATATCTCCATGATGCGTTCGGGAATGCAGGGCCAATGGGGTTATGAACTTCGATTCACATCGGAGACGCAGCACCCGACGTTCGTGCGCCTGTTCTATGTGATCCTGGGCCACGTCAGTGCCTGGACCGCCCTGGCCCCCGAGCGCACGTTCGAGCTGGCGCGCTGGATTCTCGGATTCGCCGCCCTGTTTGCCATCTATGATCTATTTCGGCGCGTCTTTCCCGATCGGTTCTGGGCGCGTACCGGTTTTTTTCTATGTGTCCTGGGATCAGGTTTGGGCTGGATCCAGCTCCTGTTTCACTGGGTTCCGGGCCCCATCACGCCGGTCGACTTCTGGTTGATCGATGCCTATGTATTCTTCACGATCTCCCTGTTTCCGCACTTGACCTTTGCCGTGGCGGCGGCCTGTCTGGGGGCCAGTTTATGGCTCAGCTACCTGAAGGAAGCGCACTGGCTGAACATTGCCGGGATTGCGCTCATTTCGATCATCGTTCAGTTTGTCAATCCGGTCGCTTTTGCCGTGGTGGACTTCAGCTTTGCTGGAGCCGCGCTCTTTGCCTGGTGGCAGGCGGAAAGGATCCGCTGGCCGGATATCAGGGCGCTCCTGATCCTGGCCCTCGCCCAGGCATTACCGCTTCTTTACAACCTGCTGGTGTTCACCTACGATCCGGTCTGGAGGCAGTTTACCGCCCAGAACCAGACGCTCTCACCGCCGCTCCCCTACTACGTGTGGGGATTTGCACCTTTCTGGCTGCCCGCGATCGGGGGAGCCTGGTCTGCAATTCGCGAGAGGCTGCCCGCGCTCGGTGCGGCAATATTCTGGGTCTTGAGCGGCCTGCTGCTTGCGTATTCCCCCTTCCTGATTCAACGTCGCTTTTTGTTGGGGATCACGATCCCGCTCGCCCTCCTTTCCACCGCCGCCTTGATCAAGCTGGTCGAAAACGGATTCGCAGGGATCCCCAGCCTGAAGAGGATCCGGTCCCGTCTCGTCCTGCTGATCATACTCGTGGCCTCGCTGTCCACCGTCTATCTGGGTTTTGGGCGGGTTGCCTATCTGCAGACCCATCCCGCGGAATTCTACTATCCCGCCGGCCTCGATCAGGCCGCCCAATGGCTGGAGCAGAACGCGCCCGCCAACGATCTTGTGCTGGCTTCCGACCAAACCGCACAGATCGTCGCACAGAAAACAGATTTGCGGGTTTATTCCGGACACGAGAACGAGACGCTGTACTACTATGCCAAGCGGAAAGAGGTACTGTCGTTCTACAGCAACAAAGTGCCTGCCGATTGGATCGGGGGCACTTCGGTAAAGTGGGTGGTGTACGGCCCGCTTGAGCAGGAGATCAACCCCGACTTTGTGCCGCCGCCCAACCTTGAGTTGGTGTACGACAGTCAGGGCGTGCAGATCTTTGCCGTCCAATGAGCCATGAACAAATTTAAACTCCCCTCCATCAGCAAGACGCAAACCCTGTTGGAATGGCTCGTGCCCGTATTGGTGTTCTTCATCTTGACGCGCACACCGCAGGATGCCGACATGTGGTGGCATTTGCGCGCCGGGCAGGTGATGTGGCAATCGCAGGCAATTCTGCTCCGCGACACATTCAGCTATACCCGCTTCGGCCAGCCGTGGACGAACGCGTTTTGGATCTCCGAAGTCGTCTTCTACCTTCTCTATCGATTGGGAGGCTATCCAGCGCTCACACTTCTGGTGGCGCTGACCGGCGCGGCGACCTTTTATTCTCTTTTCCGCCGCATGCCAGGAGATCCGTTCGTCAAGGCGTTCCTGATCGTCCTGGCGACGCTCACCGCCGCACCGATTTGGAGCCCGCGCCCCCAGATCTTCTCCTTCTTCATTTTGGCCCTGTTGGATGGCTGGCTGGAGCGCATCGGGCGGGACCGCCGGGGATCGCTTTGGATCCTGGTCCCGCTCTTCGCGCTTTGGGCGAACATCCATGGCGGCTGGATCTGGGGATTCCTGCTGCTGGCGGCCTACCTCGGGGGAATCGCATTGGACGGTCTGAGAAAGGAAAAGCGCGGCGCCGCGGCCGATCGGCCATTTCTTTTTCGTCTGATGGGCTGGTCTCTGGCCGCAGCCCTGGCAATCGGCCTGAATCCCAACGGCATCTCGATCTGGCGTTTGCCGTTCTACACCGCCAGTGTTTCGATGCAGATCCAGGAATGGGCCTCGCCGGACTTTCATCAAATGGAATTCCAGCCGATGCTGTGGATGCTGTTCCTGCTCATGATCACGGCCGTCCTGGCGCGGCCGAAAATGGACTGGGCCTCTTTGCTGAAAGTGATGGGCTTTGCCTATCTCACGCTCGTGTCTGAACGGAACCTCGCGCCCTTTGCAATCATCGCCGCGCCGATCCTGGCGGAATGGACGAATGGCGCGATCGAAAATATAAAGAGCGATCTGGGGATCGCCGCCCGCAGGGCAGCCCCTCCGCTCCTCTCCGGAAAGGCGGGCGCGATCTTGAACACCGGTCTCCTGGCGGTCATCGGGCTGACGGTCATCGGCCGGGCCTACCTGGTGTCCACCCCGGCTCAGGTTGATCAGGGCGTCCCGGTCAACGCCGTCCGGTGGCTGAAAGATAATCCAACCGGCGGCCCGCTGTTCAATTCCTATAACTGGGGCGGTTATCTGGCCTGGTCGCTGCCGCAATCGCCCGTGTTCATTGACGGGCGCGCCGATCTATACGGAAACGAATTGATCGATGAGTGGTGGAGCGTGGTGGACGGTACGCCCCAGGGCTTCGCGGTCCTGGATAAATGGAATATTCGAACCATTTTCGTGGAGCCGGGCTGGCCCGTGGTCCGAATGCTTCCTGCTGCAGGGTGGCGGGAAGCCTATCAAGACAACATGGCCGTAATATTCGTGCGGAACAAATGAAGCGCGGCTACCTGCGAGCAAAGATGACCGCACCCGGATTCTCAAAGACAAGCTGGTAGCCCGGGCTCTGTTTCAACAGATACAGAAGCAGGCCCGGCTCCTGATCTGTTCTGCTGGATCTCTCTATGTATAAATAATCATAATCAAGATGATTCGAGCCTGCCCAGTCCTCGACGCAGGACGGCGCCTCATTGAGACACGAGCGCAGTTGATCCAAACTGGCGAGAAAAGTCATGAAGCCCTTTCCCAATAACCACTCCCGGCCCTGAACGGTATTCTGGCTTGTGCGCCGGGCGTCGGCGGGAAACCATTCGGTCAGCGGATCTTCCAGTGGATCAGGACGACCGGTCAGGACGATAAAGCGGCTGTTGGCAGGCGTCTCATCGGCAATCCAGGCCATGGCCGTGCGGTCATCCCCCGAGACGACATAATTGGACAGACTGTAGTCGTAGATGATCGCGCCGGTCAATGCAAAAAGCAGAGTGTAACCCAGAACGATCTTCGCGGCGCGCCCCTGCAGGAGATTTTCCGGCCACCCCTGGGTCTGCGCTCCCTTCCCGGGTTCGAGCGCGGCCAGCCCAGGGATGACCAGATCGGAAAGCCCGATCCCCCCCAACGCCGCCAGAGGGATTGCCGCAATCGCGGTTGCGCTGCGCGGCTCCACAACGAAGGGCAGCAACACCCAAAGGGGCAGGAACCAATCCCGGCGCACACATTGGACCGCGAAGCCGATCAAACCCAGCACAGTCAAGAGGGTGGCAAACCGCTCTTCTGCGAAATCAAATGTGATCCAGGGAAGCCAGAAGAGCGCCGTGTGTCCGCCCGTGCTGAGGGCCGCCTCGAAGGGTCCCAGGCCATGTTGAAAAAGGACAGTTCCCCACCACGGGCTGGCCAGCCCGATCACGCCCAGCGCAACCAGCAAAGCATCGCGCGCGCCGCGCGCGCTCCTTCCCTTGAAAAGCCAGATCAATGCGCACCCCGCGGCAGCATGAAGCCCTGTTTCGGGATGGCTGAGGATCGCACCGGCGCCGAATAACGCAGTCCACAGCACAGACTGCGGGCCGGGTTTCGTGAAGAGAGTCCAGGCCGAAGCACATGTCAAAAGAAGGAAGAGCAGCCCAAATGATCGGCTGAGGCCGCCGCCCATCACATACCAGGAAAACAGGCGCGGCATCAAAGCATAGACCATGGAGGCCAGCGCAGCCTTCGAACGCGAATTCAGCATCCGGCCTGCCATCCAATAGAAGGCGGCAATGGACAAGGTCGAGACGAGAGGCGGAAGCCAGCGGAGGATTTCAAGCGTTGAAATGCCGGTCAGGGAGATCAGTCCGGCGACATAGAATGAAAGAGGCGGATAGGCAAAAGGAATGTTCAAATGATTATAGGAGGTAAACGCGGGAAGCAAAAAATGGCTGGCGCGCAGGTCGGAAATCATCACATAGAACATGCCCCCGTCGTTGATCGGGAGGCCCGTGTCCAGGGTGGGCAGGAACCGCACCCATGCGCCCAGCAGCAGGGCGGATGCAAAAAGGAAGTCAGCCCAGCGCATTTGATTCTTCCGCATGTATCCCTCCAGTCAATTTGCTCAAAACAAGGATAACTACATGACCGCGTCGATCATCAGCGCCAGAAATATGAATGCCAGATACATGCTTGACCAGCGATACATCGTCCAGGCCACCTTGTTGCCGGGGATGCGCCAGACGCGCCAGGCCGCAAAGATCAGCCCAAGTCCGAGCACGATCGCTGAAACCAAATAGATGGTCCCGGTTGCCCGGATCAGAGGCAAAAGCAACGTCGTGCCCACCAGCACCAGGGTATAGATCAGGATCTGCAGGCGCGTCTCCCTTTCACCCCTGACCACCGGCAGCATCGGCACACCGGCGCGTTCATAGTCCTTGGCCCGGACAATTGCCAGCGCCCAGAAGTGCGGCGGCGTCCACATGAATATGATCAAAAAAAGGATCCAGGCCGCCAGGCTGAGATGACCGGTCGCGGCCGCCCAGCCTACCATCGGAGGGATCGCACCCGCCCCGCCGCCGATCACGATATTTTGCACCGTCGCCTTCTTCAGCCAGAGACTGTAAAACAGAACATAATAGAAGATCCCGGCCAGCGAGAGCAGGGCCGCGGTCAGGTTGACAAAACCGGCCAAAATATAATAGCTCGTAAGGCACAACCCCAGCCCAAACGAGAGCCCCTCGGCCCCCTGCATCCGGCCGGCCGGGAGCGGACGCTGGGAGGTCCTCTGCATGTTCTTGTCCAGCCCCCGGTCAATATACTGGTTCAGGGCCGACGAGCCGCCGGCGGCCAAGGCGCCGCCGAGCATCGTCCAGAAGGCCAGCGCCGGGGAGGGCCATGCCTTGCCGCCCGCGACGAGCCCGCCAAAGGTCGTAACCAAGAGCAGCGCCACGATCACGGGTTTGCTGAGGACCAGGAAATCGCGGATGCGCTCGCGCAGATCTGCCTGCGGGAACTTTTTTCCATCGCGCGCCGACACTCCCGCGATCACAGCCAGCGCGCTCAAGGAGATCCAGAGCGCGACGGCCGTCACGGTATGCAGGACGACCAGATGAACTGGAAAATTCTGCGCAACCTGGACCGCGCCCACAAAGGCCTGGCCGAAGAACAACACGGCCGTGACGGTCGTCAATGGCAGCAGGCGGGAATCATCGCGCTGCTCCCGCCAGGCCTTGAGAAAGATCCAGATCATCAGGACGGCCGAGATTCCCACCAGGGCCAGATGGAGGAACTTAAGCCAGCCCAGCGAAGTCGCGGGAATACAGAAGGGCCCGCCCGAACAGGTCAGGGCGGCTCCCGTGAGAAATACCATGCGTCCCGCGATGGTCAGCAGCAAGACAAAAAATATCGTGGCCCAGACCAGGCGGGTAAATGAAGAGGACAGGCTGTATTTCATGATTTCCTTCTCAATTCCTTCCTCCATAGATAATAGCCATAGCCTACAATGAACAGGACAGCGAACAAGCACCACTGAAAGGCGTAATTCAGATTGGTCGTGCCATCGGAAAGATCCAGGGACTCCAGGATTGGAATCGGCGGATCGGCACGACCCCCCAGCGGGGTGAGCTGAATGTAGACCGGCAGGATCGGATAAGCGATCTGCCGGGCGAGGCGGTCCAGGTTGATATAAATCCAAAAATCAAGGCGCGTTTGGCCCGGCGCCAGGGTCGGGTCGACATCGGACCCGGGCGTGGGCTGCGTTTGCCCGAGGCGGATGATGCCTCGAACGGTTACCTGGCCGTCTTGATCATATTGACGCCAATCGGCGGGGGTTGAATTGCCGTCCGAGGGAATCCAGCCCCGATCGACAAGCACCGCCTGCCCGTCCGAAAGCCGAAGCGGCGTAAGCAGATGATAGCCTGGTTGAACCCCATCATATTGATCGCGGGTCGCGATCTGGTCTTGAAAATCATACACTCCGGTCGCGGTGACCGCACGGTACTCCATGGTCGTCAGATCGCCCGCGGCGGGCAGCTCGAGCGGCGGCATGTTCTGCACGGAGATCATGTGATTATAGAAGGCGCGGGTCTCCTGCAGGCGGCCGAGTTGCCAGATGCTGAGGCGCACACAGACTGCCGCAGCGGCCAGGACCAATACCGTCGGGAGCCAAAAGCGGCGGCTGAACATCAGCTTGAAGATTCTCAGGATGAGCGACTCGTCTTTTTGAGAGGCCATAACATGAAGCTATAGAGGACCGTGATGATCGCCACCGGAATTCCGCCCACCACAATTCCCTCCAGGCGCGTCCCGCCGGTCAGCGGTTGGTTAACGGAGAGACCGAAAAGCTTCGTGGGAACAAATGAACATTGGAACGAATAATTCTGCGCAACGTTGAGCGGCAGGCTGGCTGACGAACCGGCCGGGATCCATAAAGGGCCCAGCTGCTGCGGCTCCGAATCTTCATTCTTGACAACCAGCGTATCGCCCACGACAAAGGTCATGCCCTGCGGAATGGAAGGCGGCTGCTGGCCCTGCGCCACCCGTTGGGCCGTTCCCGGAGGGATCACCAGGACCACCTGGCGCGGCGGCCGCGTGTCCATCCCGGGCATCACCAGGAACGCGACTTCTGTCAGCACCGCGCCAAAGATCAGGCCGACGATCGAAAAAATGATGACGCGCCTGACGACCGGATTCCGAAGCATCAGTAGCCCTTCAACAGCGTTTGAACATCATCGACCACATCCTGGGGATCCATGTCCGGACCGACCATGGTGAGGCGCAGGTTCCCCTTCGGATCAATGACGTACAGGTAGGTGGTATGCGTTTCACCGCCATTCTCCACGACCACGCCGTAGGCATTATAAGCTTGCTGCAGCTGATCGGCAGTGCCTGTCAGGCCAAGGAACGTTGGGTAAAAGCCGGTCAGCCATTTCTTCAGCTGGGCCGGGTCGTCTCGCGCGGGGTCCGTGGTGACCATCACGACCTGCACGTTTTGAGCAAGGTCCCCCAAGGTGCCCATCGCCAGCTTCAGCTTGGCCATCGTCGCTGGACATTCGTCCGGGCAGTTGGTATAACCGAAATACAGGAGCACGACCTTCCCGCGCTGGGCGCTCAGCGCAAAAGGCTGCGAGTTGCTGTCGGTCAATTTGATATCCGCGGCGGGAGCGGGGGGATTGATCACGCTGCCGCGCAAGGACGGTCTGCGGGTCGCGACCAGGACTCCGGCCGCAAGCAGGAGAACCGCCAAGATCGCGGTTCCAATGCTGATCAGTCTTCGATTCATGGATTTTCTCTTTTCTTTTTTACAGAATGAATGGGCAACCGGCCGGCTGCCCATTCATTTTACTTCACAATAGTTTAGATTCAGATGAGTTTACCGATCAAGTACAGGGCCGGGTAAAAGAAGATCCAGACCACATCCACAAAGTGCCAATAGACCGCTGCCGATTCAACCGCCCAGTGTTTTTCGGCAGAATACAGGCCGCGTGATCCGTTCCGCAGAACAATGCTGAGGAAAATGACTCCGGTTAAAACGTGGAAGGCATGCATTCCGGTCATGACAAAGAAAACGGCGCCCGCCGCATTCGAGGAGGGCGTCACGCCGGCGCTGATGGCCGACGGCCATTCGACCACGACGACTCCCGCCAGAAACGCCAGCCCCAGCAGGATGGTCAGCGAGATCCCAACGATGAAGCCCCTGCGGTCGCCGTGCTCCATGGAAACTTCGGCCCGGTTCATAAAGAACGAAGAAAGCAGCAGGACCGAGGTGATGGTCACCGCAATGAATTGGCTATCGGGGCTCAGCGGGAGCGGCCCCAGGCCCAGCAAATTGAAGCGGCTGACGAAGAGCCCGCCGAAGATGAACGCATCCGAGAGCAGAAACAGCCACAGACCGATGCGGCTGGTACCCAGCTTGTATTGATCACTGTGGCGGTCCAGGTCCTGGTCCTGCAGGTTCAGGCGGTAAATATGCATGTAGTAGTACATGACCAGACCGACTTTGACGAATGCGATCAGCGCAAGCAGAACCGTCGCGCCGATCTGAACCGCCACAAAGAACTCAAGCGCTGTCAGAAGCGCAAGGAAGACAAAGACGATCACACCCTGACGCAGCACATCGGACTTGTTAGCATGTTCCATCGATGGAATTCCTTCTAGTGACTCTTGCTTTTCTTATCATCAAATTTGACATAGACCGAACCTGGCAATCCATAATCATAGGGTTCGCCGATCACCTCAAAGGGACGGTCATAGTTGTGGACCGGCATGGGCGAAGGGACCTGCCATTCCGGGGAGCGCGAATTCCAGACATTGCCGGCCGCCGCCTCGCCGCGCTTAATGCTGACGACCAGGTTGTACAGGAAGATCAGAACCGAGAGGGCGATCAAATAGGCTCCGATCGTCATGACCAGATGGTAGTTGTCAAAGCCCAGGGCCGGATCGTAATCCGCGACCCGCCGGCGCATGCCAAGCAATCCCACCCGCATCATCAGGAGCGTCAGGGCCAGGAACGACGGCGTCATCATCCAGAAATGGAGCTTCCCCAGCCTCTCATCCATCTTCCGGCCGGTCACCTTGGGGAACCAATAATAGATCGACGCAAAAAACGGAAAGATGTAACCACCGAACATCGTGTCATGGAAATGCCCAACGATCCAGTAGGTATTTTGCAGATGCAGGTCCGTTGCGACCGTTGCGTTGGGAGGGCCCGAGAGCCCGCCCAAAAGGAAGACCACGATCCCGCCAACCACGAATAACATCGGTGTCGGCATTTCGATCTTTCCCTTCCAGATGGTGGCGATCCAGGAGAAGAACTTGACGCCGGTCGGGACAGCCACCAGCAGCGTGCTGAACATGAAGGGGATCCGCAGATACGGATTCATGCCGGACACGAACATATGATGGGCCCAGACCAGAAATCCGACCAGCGCAATACCCAGCGAGGACATCGCCACAAAACGGTAACCGAAGAGGGGCTTTCGAACAAAAACCGGCACCAGCTCCGAGATGATCCCCAGGCCCGGCAGGACAAAGACATAGACCGCCGGATGCGAATAGAACCAGAACAGGTGCTGGAACAGGATCGGATTCCCGCCTTTGTCCGAATCAAAGAATCCCATCCCGAACAGACGCTGGAACATCACCATTTGGAATGACAGGCCGATCAACTGGGTGGCCGTGGTGGAGATCAAGGAGGTGGCGATCGCGGCCCAGACAAAGATCGGCATTCGGAACGCCGTCATCCCCTTGGCCCGCATCCGCAGAACGGTGGCAAGCAAATTCAATCCTCCCAGGATCGAGGCCCAGCCGGCCACCGCCACCCCGAGGAAAAACATCTGCATTCCAAGCGGGGCACGCTCCGAAAGGGGCGGATAACCGGTCCAGCCGGTGTCGAAGCCGCCGAACACCAGGGTCGAGAGCAGCAGAATGGCGGCCGGCGGAGCGACCCAATAGGAAAAGGCGTTCAAACGCGGAAAAGCCATATCCTGGGCCCCGATCAACATCGGCGTAAGATAGTTCATCAGGCCGGCCACCCCCAGCAGAATGCCAACGATCATCACGATTCCGTGCAGGCTCATGAAGGTGTTGTATTCTTGAAGCGTCAGAAACTGCAGGCCGGAATGCGCCAATTCCGTGCGGAAGATGAGGGCAAAGATGCCGCCCACGCACAACAGGAACAGCGCGGTCGCGGTGTATTGCACGCCGATCACCTTGTGATCCAGGGAAACGTTAAGATACTTTTCCCAGCCCGGGGGATCCTCGCGATGCTCGGGGACCTCCTCGCCCTTGGCCCACCTGAACCAGTCGGTCATGGCGCCGGTGCTCCCGACATAGGAGAGCGCACCGACCAATGCCCCGAACACCCAGGCCGGCTCCGTGAAGAAGTACCCCCCGGTGGCAAATGCATTCAGACCCATGAGAACGCGGATCCCCGTCAGGAACAGGGCACCCACAATCCATCCGGTGAACTGCCAGAGCAGACCGCGTACCAAGGCCGAGGTGAGGATCTTTTTCATTCTGGTTCTCCGCAAAACTACTTGAGTGATTCGATGTAGGTGACGATATCGCTGATCTGCGATTGAGTTAACGTGGTCCCAAAAGTCTTGGGCATCACATTATCCTGGAAACCATTCACGATCTTGGCGCTTGGATTGACAATTGATTCGGTCAGGTAGGCCTCGTCCGCGGTTACGGTGGTTCCATTGTTGAGCTTGACCTGCGACTGATACAGACCTTTCCAGGTCGGCGCGATGCCGGTGCTGCTGCCATCAATCGAATGACAACTTGTGCAGCCGTTCTGCGCCACCAGCTGCTGGCCGCGCCCCAGAGGCGTTTGGGCCGCGGCGGCGGCCGCGGCAACCTGCGTCTGGATCCATGTGTCGTAATCCGCCTGGGAAGATACAATGACCGGGGCCGTCATGTACGAATGGGAGGTGCCACAGAGCTGTGCACACATCACGGTGTAGTTCCCGATCAGGATCGGCGTGATGCGGTAGGTTGTGATGCGGCCGGGCAGCACGTCCTGTTTGATGCGGAATTGCGGAACCCAAAACGAATGAATCACATCCGTCGATTCCATATCGAGCACCACCTGGCGATTGACCGGCAGGTGCAGCTCTTTGGACGAGAATCCTTGCGGGTAGTTAAATTGCCATGACCACTGACGGGCGGTCACGTTGATTTCCAAAGCACTCGGATCCACTGCCAGCACATCCCCGAGCGTGTATGTGCCGATATAGGCCAGAACGAGAACGGTAATCAGGGGAATCACGGTCCAGGTAATTTCAAGAGTGTTATTCCCCTCAATATGTTCGCCATCCGAGGCATCCCCTTTCCTCCTCCGAAATACGATCAAGCTGTAGATCAGAGGGACCATGATCAACGCAAAGAGAAAAGAAATAATGGCAATCTCGATATTCCACAAGTGATCGATCGGAATGGACTGGGCGCTGGCCTCGACCGGCATCAGATGGATCCCCATCAATCCGGCATACGTTGCCACGGCGAGCACGATCACGAGCACGCCGGCAATGACATAATGTCGCATATACTCTCTCTCCTGATTCTTTATTTCACGAGTTCGGCCTGGGCGCGCTTTCCCCTTGTTCAGCGGCTGATCAGGGCCGCAAAACAAGGGGAAATTCGCAAGGATAAAGCCGGATCCTCAAAGAATATCAGTACCAATAAACCCCGCCGCGGGCGGCGAGATGCTTAATGTACCAAATTTCCTCAAATTTGTCACGCTTATTTGGACATTTTCTTCCGATTTGGAAAATGGTCGCTGAGCGGGTTTTTGACCTTTGGACGGGGCCGGGCGGCTACAGCTCGCGCAGTGCTTCAAGCACTTCGGAACTATGCCCGGCCGGATGCACATTCTCGAAGACGCGCGCGATCTTTCCGCGCCGGTCGATCAGAAACGTGGTGCGCAGGACACCCTCGTAGTCGCGCCCCATGAATTTCTTGGGGCCCCAGACGCCATACGCGTTGCAGACTTGATGGCCGTCATCCGCAAGCAGCGGAAACGGCAATTGATATTTCTCTTTAAACTTCACGTGGGAGGCGACGGAATCCGGGCTGACGCCCAGGATCGCAACGCCGGCCTTTTGATACGCAGAATAATCGTCCCGAAAATTACAGGCCTCCGTGGTGCAGCCCGGCGTGTCATCCGCCGGATAAAAATACAAGATCAGAGGCTGACCCCTGAAATCCGACAAACGGCGCGTGGAATTCGTATCGTCCAACAATTCAAATTCCGGTGCAGATATTCCAGCTGAAATAGGCATACCGATAATCTCCTGTGAATACTTTGCAGGGCAGCGTGTTTGGGAACGTGCTGAGCTGTCCCTTTCCTGGCGGGACGGGGAGCAGGGTTCGCATTCCTGCTGCCAGCGGCAACTCCAACGACCAAAGGCTTATTTAACGACACCAATCTTCTTCAGATCTTCCTCGAGGACCTCCAGCGTGGCCGGTTTGATGATCATCGCGTTTGCGCCCCCTTTCATGACCCGCGCCCGCGTTTCCGGCTGGTCGTCCGATGTGATGACGATCACCGGCACCGGAACGAGCCGGGGCTCGCGGCGCAGGTAGGCCAGGATCTCCAATCCGTCCACGCCGGGCATGTTAATATCGAGCAAGATCAATCCAGGCGTGAAGCCGCCCAACAAAGTGATCGCCGGGCTGGCGCCATAGGCCACGCGCGCCGGCACATCCAGAACAGTTAACATTTGATGAAGTGCATCCGCCGTGGAGCGATTATCATCAATGATCAATGCCTCATTCATTTATCCTCCAGGATCACCGTGCCCATCACAGACACATCATACCCTTTCATTTTTGAGACAGCCTCTCGAAACGCGCTGCTGTCCAGGAGTCCGAAGACAGGCGCCAGCAATTCGCTGTCCGCATATTTTTTCGGAACGATCAGATCGTAACGTTCTTGAAACAACGGGATAAAGTCCAACTCCAGTGCCTGCGCGGCCGCCGCGATGCCCAGACCGCAGTCTGCGCGCCCGGACACAACTGCCGCCGCAACCCCGAGATGAGTATATTCTTCTTCATTGTACCCTTGAATCATGGCGGGAGAAATCCCCATTAAATTCAGATGGTAATCCAAGAGCACCCGGGTGCCGGCACCGCGTTGACGGTTCACAAACCGCACTTCTGAGCGGCCCAGGTCGCCCAGGCTCCGGATGCCCTTTGGGTTTCCGCGCTGCACAAGCAGACCCTGCTCACGCCGGACCAATGCAACAACCTTCACCGGGAGCTCCGGCATATATTGGCGAATGGCCGGGATATTGAATTCGCCCGTCTGCGGATCGAATAGATGCGATCCGGCCAAATGCGCTTCAGCGCGGCGCAGCGCAACCAGCCCGCCCTGCGAACCGACATTGGCGGAGACCAGGCGGCGATCCTGGGGCGCCAGGAACTGTGCGAGCAGATCAAGGGTCAAATCATGGGAGCCGATGCAAAAGATTGTCCTTTCGAGTTCGGCTTTGCTCCTGTAAAGGTGAACCTGCACGTCTTCGCCTGCTTCCACGCCCTGAATGCCGGGGGGAAGGATGACAAGACCGTCCGCCTGGACCAGGGAGGTAATGACGCCTGCGCCGCGCGCCAGCGGTGCAGCCAGCAATCTGTCGCCGACCCTGCCCACCGCCACGCGGACGTAATCTTCATCGCCGGCCGGCGAATTGATCTTCCGGGTCAACTGGGCAGTCTCGACGGGAAGCTCACGAAGCCGGCGTCCCAGCCACCTGGCCATCAAGGGCTCGACGAAAATTTCAATCGTCAGCGCGGCGGAAACCGGGTAGCCGGGCACGCCGATGATCGGAGTCGCCTTTTGCGAAGCTGCCTTGCCGGGCCCCGCCCCGGGCTGCACCATTCCCAAAATTACCGGATGGCCGGGACGAACCGCAACTCCATGGACTGCAAGCGTTCCAAGCGTCTCCACCACCTTTGCCGAGAAATCCTCCGCGCCGGCCGATGAGCCGGCATTCAACAAAATCAGATCGTGATCCTGCGCGGCTTCCTGCACGCGCGCACAGATCAAATCGAAATCATCCTTCGTGATCGGAAACCGGCTCGGCTCCCCACCCATGGATTTGATCTGCGCCGCCAACACCAGCGAATTGTATTCAAGAATATCCCCCGGCTTGGGCCTGGACCCGAGCGGGACAAGCTCCGTGCCGGTCGGCAAGATCGCAACGCGCGGTTTGCGAGCCACCGGGACCCGGTCATACCCTGCAGCTGCAATCGCGCCCAAATCCACCGCGCGCAGGATATGGCCCGCGGGCAGAACCAACTGGGTGGCGACGATATCTTCCCCCAGCGGCCGGACATGACTCCAGGGTGCCACCGCGGCGCGGATGCGGATCGCGCCTGGCTTGCGAATGTCCCCGGCGATCTCGCCGCGCCCATCCAGGGCCTCAACGTTCTCGATCGGGATCACGGCATCGGCCCACTCCGGCAGGGGATCGCCGGTGTCCACATACTCGGCGCCCCGCCCGATCTCCAGGCTCAGCGGCACAGACGGCATGGCGCCGTTGGTCGCGGCGGATCGCACCGCAAAGCCGTCCATCGCGGAGGCGTGGTAGTGTGGCGACGAAATCTTCGCCCAGATCGGCTCGGCAAGGACCCGCCCCAGGCCGTCCTCATTCAGTGGGATCGATTCTGTGCCAAGCACGCGCCAGAGATTCGCGGCTTCCAGCGCCGCCTCCAGGCGGGCTGCCGCCTCGCGAAGCGGAATATCATGGAGGTAAAGGCTCATATCAGCAGCACCTCGACCATCTCACCTGCGCTGACCCCCGTTGCGTCCGGCGGAATGCGAAGCAATCCATCGGCCGCGGCGAGCGTGAAGATCAGATTGCTCTTGCCGAAGATCGGCTCAGCCTCCCAGCTGCCCGTTCCGGCATCCTGCTGGCCGGTCCGTCCTGAAAATGAGTCGTGGGCGGCAGATAGCTTCACGGGGATCCAATCCTCCCTTCCAGCCTGCGAGGCCAGGTTCAGCGTCAGGCGCGCCATCACGGTCGGCCGCGGTCTCCCCTGGGGCACACCCAGCAACATCTCGATTGCCGGAACGACGAACAGATATCCGTTCACCAGCGCACTCACGGGATTGCCGGGCAATCCGATCACAGCCTTGCCGTCGCAGACGCCCAGGATCGTTGGCTTGCCCGGGCGCGTGTTTATGCCGTGCACCAGCACGCCGGGCCTGCCCAGCGACCCGATCACTTCGGCGGTCATGTCGCGTGTGCTGGCGGATGAACCCGCGCTGATCAAGACAATATCGCAAGCAGCCAGGGCGCGGGCGGCGCTTTCCTTCAGTGCCTGGATCTGATCGGGCACGATTCCACACGGCACCGCTTCCCCGCCCGACTGGCTCACCAGGGCCGCCAGGGTATAGCCGTTGACATCACGGATCTGACCGGGCCCCGGCCGGCGAGCCGGATCAACCACCTCATCGCCCGACGAAATGATCGCGACCCGAATCTTTCGGACGGCCTGCAGTTCGACGATTCCCAGCGCCATCAATCCGCCGATCTCGGCGGGACGGAGCCTGCGGCCCCTGGGCAGGACAACGGCCCCTGCCCCCACATCCTCCCCACTCTGGATCACGTTCTCGCCCGCGGCGACGGCGCGCAGGACTTCGATCTCGTTCGGCCGCGATGATTGAACATATTCCAACATCACGACCGCATCCGCACCCCTGGGCAGCATACCGCCCGTGTGGATCAATGCGCATTGACCGCCCTGCAGATCAAAGGCCGGGGCGGCGCCCATCGGGACCTCACCCACGAGATTCAAATAGGCGGGCAGCGAGTCGGCGGCGCCGAAAGTATCGCGGGCACCGACCGCGTATCCATCCATCGTCGAACGCGGGAACTCAGGCAGAGGATGCGGTGCGATGATATCGTCAGCAAGGACCCTCCCCAGAGCCAGGGCGGTAGGGATCGACTCGGAGTCGGTCAGCGGTCCGGAAACGTGCGAAAGCAGGAGGCCCAGCGCATCATCAGGAGGAAGCAGTCGAAGGAATTCGGGCATACTTCACCGCAGCCAAAAGGTCAACGTCAGGAGATAGGCGGTCAAGCCGGCAATCGCGATCGCATTGGCGGTCAAAAGATTCCAGAGGGGTTTCAAACCCAGTGAGACATTGCGAAGCCAGAAGATCTGCAGCAGCGCGAAAGGGAGCGTCAGAAAGGCCGGCCACAACAAATGCAGAGAAAAACCAAAGATCGGCGCAGCCGCAAAGCAGACATAGGCACCCAGCAGGAGCAGGTGATGAAAAGGGATGGCACGCTGCCACCCCAGCCGGGCAAGCAGCGTCGTGCGTTCATACTTGAGGTCGCCGGAATATGCTGGAAAGTCGAGCGCCAGAAGCATGGCCAGCGTCAGCAGAACAAGCGGAGTGGAAACGAAAACAACCAAATTATGGTAGGCGCCCGCCTGCAGGAGATAGGCGATGGAGGGAGACAAATAGGCCATTT
>DATJBI010000112.1:0-26220 GCA_035515435.1 Anaerolineales bacterium | reverse complement strand
GGCCGTGGGATCATGATAGACCACCCGCAGATCGAAGCCCTGGGCACGCCGGGCAACCGCCTGACCGATCCTTCCAAAGCCGATCAGGCCCAGCGTCGCGCCGGCCAGATCCGCGCCCAGCAGGAGTTGCGGCTCCCAGGTGACCCACTTTCCCGAACGTACAAACCTCTCCCCTTCCACCACACGGCGCGCGGCCGACAGCAACAAAGCAAACGTCTGATCGGCCGTTGCGTCGGTCAGCACCCCGGGTGTATTGCCGACCGGCAGTTTGCGGGCGGTCGCGGCAGCGACATCCACATTATCCACGCCCACCGCCATATTGCTGATGACCTTCAGCCGCGCCGCGGCATCCATCACAGCCGCATCGATCTGATCGGTCAGCAGAGAGAGGATGCCAGCGGCGTCGGGGACGCGCCGCAGAATTTCTTCGCGGGGCGGCGGCAGTTCACCCGGCCAGACATCCGCATCGCAGAACTGGCGAATTAGGTCCAGACCCTTGGCTGGGATCCTTCGAGCCACGAATACTTTGGGTTTTGGCATGCTCGAAGTATACTGCAAGCATGGATGCCGATCGCTTCCTGACTCAAACCCTGCGCGACCTGCGCGTTGCCAGCATCCTTGCGGCAGCGATCGAAGCCGCGGACCCCGGCGCCTTGGTGAAGGATTATTTGCAAAAAGCGCATCTGCCCGAACACCGCCGCGTCTTTCTGCTGGGGATCGGCAAGGCAGCCGAATCAATGACCCAGGCCGCCTCGGAGCTTCTCAGCAGCTTTACAAATGCCCTGGTTATCACGAAGCATGCATCTTCCTGGGCGCGCCTCCCGATGGCCGTCATGGAGGGCGGACATCCCATCCCCGACGAACGGAGCCTCGCGGCCGGACGGGCCGCGCTCGAGTTCGTTTCCACTCTCAACGAGGATGATCTGCTCGTATGTTTGATCTCCGGTGGAGGCTCGGCACTGGTCACACTTCCGCGCCAGGGAATCACGCTTGAAGAAATACAAACAAAGACCGCGCGGCTTCTGGCCGGGGGCGCAACCATCAACGAGATCAATGCTCTGCGGCGACAACTCGACCGGCTCAAAGCCGGAGGATTGGCCCGGGCGACCAGGGCCCGAGTCGTCAGCCTGATCCTCTCCGATGTCATAGGTAATTCGCTGGAAACAATCGCCTCCGGCCTGACGGTCGATCCCTCACTTGGAGCGCGGGTCCGGAACATTATTATCGGGGATATTCGGATGGCGGCGCAGGCCTCTCAAAAGCAGGCCGCCGCGAACGGATTTGATTCGAAGATCCTGGATCTGCACCTCCGAGGTGAGGCGAGGGAGGTTGGAGTGCGTCTGGCCAGGCGGTTGAAGGACGAACGAGGCCGGAAAGTGCATGCATTTTGTTTGATCGCAGGCGGCGAGACCACCGTCACCGTGCGCGGCCAGGGCAAGGGCGGACGCAATCAGGAACTGGCGCTGGCCGCGGTGGATGAATTAGGCGGCACGGAAAGCGTCCTGCTCATATCTCTGGCGACCGACGGGGAGGATGGTCCAAGTGGCGCGGCGGGCGCCGTGGTCAGCGGGCAAACAGGCCCGCGGGCCCAAAGCCTGGGAATGAGGGCGTCTGCCTATTTATCGCAGAATGATGCGTACTCTTTTTTTGATCCGCTGGGCGATCTGATCAGGTGCGGCTCTACCGGCACAAATGTCGACGACCTTGTCTTTCTGGTCGGCCTAGAGCAGGATCCCGGCAAAGAACAGAAGACTGAATAGGAGCGCGGTCTGCCCGGTCCCCGCCAGCGCCGCATTCAACGGACGGCCGCGCTGTGCGACAACGGTCCGGGCGGCCTTCCAGGCCAAAGGCCAGGACAGCCAGGCCGCCAGGGTGGGCGCGGGCAGGATGCCGCGCCAGATCAGAACAGGCAGCAGCAGAAATGAAATGACCATGAAAGACACATATTGCATTCGTGCCCAGCGTTCACCGATCAACACCGCAAGCGTATGCTTATGTGCGGCGCGATCGTTTTCGAGATCGCGCAAATTGTTGACGACCAGGACATCCGTGATCATCAAACCGACGGGGACCGACATCCACCACGCAGCGGCGCTGACCGAACCTGCCTGAACGTAGTACGTTCCGGCAACACACATCACCCCGAAGAAGATGAAGACAAATAGATCGCCGAGCCCGAAATAGCCCAGCGGAAATGGTCCGCCGGTATATGCAACGGCGGACACGATTGCGGCCAATCCCAGCACGATGACCGGCCAGCCGCGCAAAAAAGCCGGATAAAGCCCGATCAGCGCCGCCAGTTCGAAGATGAACCACATGCCGCGCTTCATTTGCGCGGGGGTCAAGAGACCGGCCTGCGTCACCCGCAGGGGCCCGTGGCGCCCGGTCGTATCGGCGCCCCGCTCAAAGTCATACACATCGTTGGCCACATTGCTGCCGATCTGCAATAGAAGCGCGATGCACAGCGCAGCCAAAGCCGCA
The DNA here is from genome assembly GCA_035515435.1 of Anaerolineales bacterium. Taxonomy (GTDB): domain Bacteria; phylum Chloroflexota; class Anaerolineae; order Anaerolineales; family Villigracilaceae; genus Fen-1038. The sequence goes on along the minus strand of DATJBI010000112.1, from coordinate 23,739 downwards.
AAGATCTGAAAGGAATGATCCAGCCAGGCCAGGGCGCTCCCCACCACGACGCCTGCGGCGGCGGCAGGCAGAGTCTTCGGACGGATGGCCAGCCACCAGATCCGCCAGATATTCATCGCACGATCTTCCTGTTTCGACATCCAGCTCTCCGAAAACAAACAGCAGTATAACATGCGTTTATAATAGCGTTTCATCATGCGGATCTAGCGCCGGAGGAAGAAAACATGCCTGAGCTCGTTCGACCCATTGGAATAGGACTGGCCGGCCGCGGCAAAGTGACCGACATCATTCGCTGGGCAGACGAGGCACGCCGAAGCGGCATCCATATCGTCTGGATCCACGATACGCCCTACGAACGTGATTCGATCACCCATGCCGCGGCGATCGCAACGCACGTGCCTCACATTCGAATCGGACTGGCCGCCATCAGCGTTTATACGCGGCATCCGGCCGTGACGGCCATGACCGTTTCCTCGCTGGATGAGATGGCTCCGGAACGCATCGTGCTGGCTCTGGGCACAACCATTCCCCTGCGTCTGGCTCAGATGGGAATCCCCTACAGCCCTCAGGCGGGCATCGAAAGCGTCAGCCGGGCCATGGATCTGATCCGCAGCATGTGGGCCGGTGGGCGTTACCCATCCGCGGCGCCCGATCTCCCTCCGATTCAGCCGATGTTCCCGCCCCTTCACCGGGTCCCGATCTATATCGCCGCCTACCGCACTCCCTTCCTGCAACTGGCCGGGCAAAAAGCGGACGGATATATCGCACGCCCGGCCGAATCGATCCCGAACCTGAAGCGCCTCCTGGGCAGATTGTACAAGTCCGCGCAGCAGGCCGGACGCGACCCGAAGTCGATCGAGATATCCGGCTATCTGCTGACCTACATCGACAAATCGCGCCGGGACGCCCTGAACCGGGCCAAGCGCGAGCCGTTCGTCATTTACATGATGAGCGTCCTGTCGAACTTCTCCCTGCAGCAAGCCGGGTTTGAGCCGGCCCTGCGTGATCAAATTGCAGCCGCCTGGCGCGCCGAAGAATATCACCGTGCGGCGGAACTCATCCCCGACGAAATGCTGGATGCGTTCATGCTGTGCGGCACCGCGGAGGATGCCGCCGGTGCCGCCGCAAGATATAACCAGGCCGGTATGACTACGCCCATCCTGCAGCCGGTTTTGCAGGAAGAGGATCAGATCCAGAAGATCCTGCAGGCCGCGCAGTTGTATGGATCCTCAGCCGCCAAAACTGCACCGGCCGTTCGGGAGGAAGCCGTTCAGGTCACCGCCCGCGCAAGGATGGACGCGCGGGACGGGCTCAATCATTTCGAGCGCGCCTTGCGCACGGGCGGAGGCTGGACGGAGATCACACGACCTTTTTCCTACACCATCTCTCTGATGCCGGTCCTGGCCGCGAGCGCGCTGGCCTATTCACGGGGATTGCTCAACACGCAGCTGATGATGGTGACACTGGCGGCTTCCTTATTGCTGCAGATCGGCGCGAACATCATCAATGAGATCTACGATGTGCGTTACGGAGTGGACTCGATCACCTCCCCGCGCGCCAGCCAGGCGCTGCTGAAGGGCCGCCTGCGCGAAAACGGCGCGTTCGCTCTGGCGTTTGGATCCTTCCTCCTGGCGGTTCTATTCGGCGTATACTTGATCGCGGCCCGCGGCGCGATGATCCTGCTGCTCGGTGCGGTGGGATTGGGCCTGGCCTATGGATATACCGCGCCGCCTCTTCAATATAAGTACAAAGCGCTGGGACTGCCGTTCATGTTTCTGGCCTTCGGACCGTTGATGGCGGGCGGCGCGTATTATGCCATCACCGGAAGCTTCAGCACGCTCGCCATCCTCATGAGCGTGCCGCTGGGATTATTGGTCGCGGCCATCGGGCACGGCAACGAATGGCGCGATATCGCGGACGATGCGCGCTACGGTTTTGGCACCTACTCGGGCCTGGTCGGGCGAAAATGGGCGCACCTGACCTATATTGGACTGGTTACGGCCGCCTACCTGTTTATCGGACTGGCCGTCCTATTTAACATGCTGCCCCCGGCCGTCCTGCTGGCCCTGCTCTCCATGCCGTTCTTTGTTCGGTCGATCCGCTCCGCAGAGATGGGCCTCAACGGTGTGCCGCGCGCCATTGCCAGAATAGACCTGGAGACGGCCCAACTTCACGCGGCGTTTGGCATTCTCTACGTATTCGGGATCGTATTGGGACGCACCCTATGAAAAGATCGCTGCCAGTGCTGGGATTCAGTGTTGGGTTGGCCGCGGCGCTCTTCGCCCTGACCTTCCGCGGTCCGCGCAAAAGATTCTGGGATCATATGACCGGCACCGGAATTGTGCTCGGCGGCCTGGCCTTGACCGCCCAGCCGGAACTGCGCCGCACGCGCATCGGCCTCAAAGAGATCCTGCTCGGGATCGGATCGGCCGCGGCCTTATACGGCCTCTTCCAGCTCGGGGATCGGATGGCGCGCCGGATCGTCCCCCATGGGGGGGAACAGATCGATTCCATTTATGCGCTCAAGCGAATTCGTCCCCGCCGGGAATTGATGCTCCGGCTGGGGCTGGTCGTCGGCCCCTCCGAGGAATATTTCTGGCGCGGTTTCCTGCAGGACGGCCTGATGAAGAAGTTCGGAAGGTTCAAAGGCTGGCTCCTGGGCAGCGCGGCCTATGGCGGCGTCCATCTTGCCAGCGGGAACTTCACGCTGATCGGCGCGGCCGCCATCGCGGGCGGATTTTGGGGGGCGCTCTACGCCCTGGGCGTTCCGCTGGGTGCGTTGATCGTCAGCCACATTTGCTGGGACAACATCATCTTCCTCATCGCGCCGACGACCAGACTTGAAGAGGAAAAGAAGTAGGAAAATCCAATGACCAACCTTACCGGCCAAGAGCGGGCCCAGTATGTGCAGGATATGTTCACGCGCATTGCCCGTCGATACGACTTGATGAATCGATTGATGACAGGCGCACAGGACGTGCGCTGGCGCAAAGAAGTGATTCGACTGGCTGAGATCAAACCCTCCGCCTCGATCCTTGACCTGGGAGCCGGCACCGGGGATCTGGCGCGTGAGGCGTGGAGGCAGAATCCACAGGCGCAGATCAGCGCGGTGGACTTCACGCTCGAGATGATGCGCGTCGGCCGCAGGCCGGGCGACCCGCCCTACTGCGCCGCGGACGCGTTGAAGCTGCCATTCAAAGATTCAACCTTTGACGCCGTGGTCTCCGGGTTTCTGATGCGCAATGTCACGGACGTGAATCGCGCCCTGAGCGAACAACAGCGCGTCCTCAAGCCCGGCGGACGCATCGTCATCCTGGATACGACCCATCCCAGGAAGAATCTGCTGTCGCCCTTCATTTGGATCCATATGCACCTGATCATCCCGTCGCTCGGGAAGTTGATCGCAGGCACGGGCGATGCATACCGATATCTGCCCGATTCCACCGAAGGGTTTTTATTTGCCGAGGAACTGGCCTCGCGCATGACGCAGGCCGGCTTTAAGAACGTACACTTCCAGAGACTGATGTTTGGCACGATCGCCATTCATCGCGGAGAAAGATGACATGACCCACGAACCGATCAAACAACCCAACTCCAAAATGTGCTTCATCTGCGGCATGGACAACCCGGTCGGAGTGCATTTGCAGATTTACGAAACCGCACCAGGCGTGGTCGAAGCAACCTACACCGCCCCCGAACACTTTCAAGGCTATCCGGGCGTGGTGCACGGCGGCATTGTCGCAGCGCTGCTGGATGAAATCAGCGGACGCGCCCATATGGGCAGCGATCCAAGGAACCCGCGTTTCATGTTCACCGGCAGGCTGGAAGTCAAATATCGCAGAAACGTGCCGATCGGCAAGCCATTGAAGATCGTCGGCAAAGCCGGAAGGCTCAGGAGCAAGATGGCCGAAAGCTGGGCGGGCATTTACGATCCGGAAACGAACGAGCTGCTGGCCGAGGCGAACGCCCTGCACATCAACGTGCCCGAAGATCAATTCGATCTGTCCCTGCTCCCACAGCTGGGCTGGAAGGTTTATCCAGACGACTGATCCGGATTCATCACGGGTATCTTGTATAATAAAGACACCTGTTGCTTTGTGGAGAAAACCATGATCACTTCTTATAATCGGCCTCAAACACTCAGCGAAGCGCTGACGCTGCTCTCGCAGCCAAACACTGTTCCTCTCGGGGGCGGTACCGTCCTTTCGCACCGGCAGCCCAGTTCGGTCCGGGTCGTCGATCTCCAGGCCCTCGGGCTGAACAAGATCGGGAAACACGGAAACAATCTTGAGATCGGTGCGACCGCAACCCTGCAACAACTGCTGGAAAATGAACTGTGTCCTGAAGCGCTCAAATCCGCGCTGAAACTTGAGGCGCCGCTCAACCTGCGTAACGCCGCGACCGTCGCGGGATCCATCGTGTCCTGCGACGGCCGTTCCACGTTCGCAACAATGCTGCTGGCATTGGATGCAAAGCTCGACATCCAGAATTTCGCGATCCCCAGGGGGAGGCCGTCGGCCAAATCCCAGATCACCATCCCCAATTCGCCGGCGATGAATATCGGCAGTTTTCTGCCGCTCCGGCCGCGCGGATTGATCACTTCCCTTTCCATCCCACTGAATGTAAAAACAGCCTTTGAGGATGTGGCGCGGACGCCCGCCGACAAACCCATTGTGTGCGCGGCACTGGCGCAATGGAACTCCGGCCGGACGCGGCTGGCCCTGGGCGGCTGCGGCAAAGCGCCCGCGCTGGCCATGGACGGGACCGAGGCCGAGGGCGTGGAGAGTGCGGCGCGCAACGCCTTTCACGAAGCCAAGGATGAATGGGCGTCTGCCGAGTATCGCATGGAGATCGCTGCGACCCTGGCCAAGCGATGCAGCGACAGATTGGCCTAGCGGCTGCCCGCTCGGCGATCCGCACATTTAACTGTGCGATCAACATGGGAAAACTATGAAACAAGAGCGTTGGCTGAGTCTCGGCATTCTGGGGTGCCTCCTCATTGCCGCCGGTGCATATTTTTGGGCGAACAGCCTGATGAATTCGCTCTACGCCTTCCGTTCGCCATTGAGAGATCATCCGCCCGCGCCCGGCCCCGCCCTGGGCCAAGGGCTCACAGGGCGCGTCGTCTTCGTGCTGATCGACGCCCTGCGCGACGACACCTCCCACAAGGCAGACGTGATGCCTTTCCTGAACCAACTGCGCTCCGAGGGCGCGTGGGCGACTGTCCACAGCCGCACGCCCTCCTATTCCGAGCCGGGCTGGTCGGTGTTGATGATCGGTGCCTGGCCGGATCTTAGCGACGCGCCAGCCATGAATCTGGATTACGCCGATATCCCAAGCTGGACGCAGGACAACCTGTTTCGTGCCGCGCAGCGTCAGGGTCTCAGGACCGCTGTTTCCGGCTTCAACTGGTGGCAGCGATTGGTTCCGGAGACGGCGGTGAACGATTCGTTCTACACCGCCGGGGAGGACAGGGCCGCCGATGTGGACGTGGTCGGGGCCGCCCTGCCCTGGCTCCAGGCGGACCGGGATCAATTTGTTTTGATCCATATCGACCAGGTGGACTACGCTGGACATCACGAGGGCGGGCCGCAATCCCCGAACTGGGACGCGGCTGCAGAGCGCGCCGACGGTCTGCTCCAACAGATCGTGTCCACGCTCAACCTTTCGAAGGATACCGTCATCGTGACTTCGGACCACGGGCAGATTGACCGCGGAGGACACGGCGGTCAGGATCCGATCGTTTTGGTCGAGCCGCTCGTCATTGCCGGACGGGGCATCAAACCCGGCCAATATCCCGACGGCAACATGGTTGATACGGCCCCGACCACAGCCGCCCTGCTTGGACTGAACATCCCCGCCGACAGCGAAGGCGTCGTCCGCACCGACATGTTGAGCATCAGCGCAGACCAGCAGCTAAGGATCGACCAGGCCATGGCTGCCCAGAAATCGCAACTCCTGACCGATTATGAACAGGCGATCGGATATTCCGCCTCCTTCCCGGTCGATCCAAATTCCGTTCCGGATCTGATGCGCGCCATGGATTCCGCAAAATCGAATCGTCTACGCGCCGAACGCGGGCCGCGCCTCGTCTGGGCCCTGATCCTTGCGCTGATTCCCGCCGGCATTGGGGTCTGGCGGCGCAGCCGAAAGCTTGCCTGGCTCCTGGGCGGAGCGATCCTCTATATCGTTCTGTTCAACTTTGGGTACGCGGTGCTGGCAGGCAGGACTTATTCGCTGAGTTCGGTGGCCAGCTCAAGCGACATCATTTCGTTCACTGCGGAAACGGCGGCCGTCTCACTGATCATCGCCTGGCTGGTGCTGGCCATCCGACTGGATTGGTTCAAGACCAGCCCGGGTGCAGGGGCACTCAACACCCTGGTTTTGGTGCTGACAACCTTGTACCTGCTCTGGCTGCCCGTCGTGTGGAGCTACGCCGTCAACGGGGCACTGGTGAGCTGGACCACGCCCGACATGGCCAGCATGTTCATGGGATTCTTATCCATCCTGCAGGGGCTGATCGTGGCCGGGGTGGGTGTATTGCTGACCGGCGCAACCGCGGCGATCGCGCTTGCGACCAGGCCGAGGAAATAGAATCTGTCAACCCGATGTTCAACCAGGATGCGCGGCTGCAAGGGCGAATAGAGAGAGGTTTCAGGGCACTGGTCATTGTTCCATTGGCCGCTCTTGCCGCTGCAGACCTGTTCATCATCTTTTCGCGCCTTTTCTATCCCTATCAACTTGAATGGATGGAAGGGGCCGGGCTGGTCCAGGTAAGCCGGCTGCTAGCCGGGGGGGCACTCTATGTGCCGCCTTCCACTGATTTCGTACCGCTGATCTATCCGCCGCTGTATTTTTATCTCTCGGCGGGCCTGGCGAAGATCACCGGCCTCGGCTTTGGTGCGTTGCGGCTGGTATCGTTCCTGTCCTCGGCGGCTTGTGGGGCCATCATCTTCCTGGCAGTGCAAGAGCAGACGGACAACAAATTTGCGGCGCTGGTCGGCGCAGGCAGTTTCGCGGCCGCCTTCCTGCTGACGGGTCAATGGTTTGACATTGCCCGCACCGACATGTTCGCTGCCGCGCTTTCGATGCTCGGGATCTATCTTGCACGCGAAAGAAAAGATGACCACCCCGCCGCCGCCCTGCTCGGGGGCATCGTCTTTGCGCTGGCCTTCCTCACCAAACAGAGCGCCTTGATCATCGGTCTCGCCGCGATCTTCTACTTCTTCATTTTCAACTGGCGGCGCGGCCTGCAACTGGCTCTTTCGTTCGGTTTGGCGGTCACCCTGATTTACGGCATCTTCTGGTTGGACAGCGCGGGCTGGATCAGTTATTATCTGTTCGCGCTGCCGGCCGCGCACGCTTTCGATTTCAGCATCGGGCGGGTGCTCAGCGTGCTGATCGGGCAATTTGCGCCGATTCCCGTTCTGCTCCTTGCAGGCATTGCGCCGCTCATCATCTCGCCGCGCAAGATATCCGGCAGAAGGTTATATCGCTATTGGATCGTCATGGCCGGCGCTTTGATCGCAACCGGTATCGTCGGACGACTGAATGCTTTTTCCGGGCCCAACGTCTATGTCCCATCCTATCTGGGTGTTGCGCTGCTCGTGGGTCTGGCGGCTGGCTGGGTGATCGAATTGAAGATCCGTCCGGCCCTGATGATCCTCGCATGGGTTCTCCTGTCGGCGCAGTTCTGCCTGCTGATCCCGGCCTATCTGCAGACCAAAACCATTCCGAGCCCTCAGGATCGTGCAGCCGGAAACGCCCTGGTCGCGAAGATAAAAAGCTACGGCGGGGATGTTCTTCTCCTGGACAATAACTATCTTGCACTTTATGCGGGGAAGGTTCCCTATTTCAACGAGATGCCGATGTCCGAGATCAGCGGACAGGGCAACCTGCATCCCATGCCGGAATGGACCGCCCTGCAGCCGCAGATCGACCGCTTGATCCATGCTCCCACCACGGCGGCCGTGCTTGTGGATTTCTCCCTGCCCATCCAGCGGATGATCTCCGGTTGCAGAGAGCAGCCCATCGCCTATGCTGATAAAATTGTGTTTGAACCGGTAGCCGGCCCGCCGAACAGCCGCCCGAGCCTTATCATCACGTGCAAGTGAAATGCAGGAATGCCTATGAACATCCTATTGAACATAAACACGACGTCCTACCCGATCGAGGCCGCACCCGGCGAGACCTTATTCTCCGTCGTCCGCCGCCTCGGATTCTACGGAATCAAGTTCGGCGACGAAAACGGCTTGACCGGTTCCGATACGGTCCTGCTGGACGGCAGGCCGGTCAACGCCGGGTCGCTGCTGGCCGTCCAGGCCGAAGGTCACAGCCTCGTCACGATCGAGGCGCTCGGCGAGCATCCGGACCAGGGCTGGAAAAAGACGGGCGGTCTGCATCCGCTTCAAAGAGCGTTCGTTGAATCGGGCGCGATCCAATGCGGGTATTGTACGCCCGCGCAGATCCTGGCCGCCAAGGCCCTGCTTGATAAGAATCCAAATCCAAGCGAACAGGAGGTCCGCGAAGCGATCTCCGGGGTTTTGTGCCGGTGCACCGGCTATCTCAAGCCGGTTCAGGCGGTGCTGCACGCGGCGGCCATCATGCGCGGCGCGGAACCGGTAGGATGGGAGCCGGTGCATTGGGATTTGCAAAGTTGGAATAACCCGCCGGAAGGCGATCGGCCCGGCGCTGCGCCCAGCGACCAGCTGACCAGCATCCAGACCAAACCCAAGGTTGTCGCCGCGCCGCAAACGCAGAACTGGCAGACGGTCGGCAAGCCTGAAATAAAAGTGGATGCGATCAAGCTCGTGCAGGGCAAGCCGGCATTCACCGCCGATATTGAAAAGCGCGGACTGCTGCATGCCCGGGTGCTCCATTCTCCGCATGCGCATGCGCGCATCAGGACGATTGACGCCAGCCGGGCGCGTGCCCTCGAGGGTGTGGCAGCTGTCCTGACCTGGCAGGACATTCCGCGCGTGGTGTACTCGACCGCCGGCCAATCGGATCCGATCCCGGGTCCGCTCGATACATTTTCCCTGGACAACAAGGTGCGATTTGTAGGCGACCGGGTGGCGCTCGTTGCGGCGGAGACGCCCGAGATCGCGGAGAAGGCGCTCGGCTTGATCGAGGTCGAATACGAGGTGCTGGACCCGATCCTCGACTCGCGCCAGGCGATGCTTCCGGGTGCGATCCGGATCCATGACGAACCGGAATATGTCAATTTCGCCGATTCACATCCTGAAAGGAATTTAGCGGCGGAGATCCGCATCGATATCGGGGACGTGGAGGCGGGATTCAAGGAAGCCGATCGGATCTTCGAGGCGGAATACGAGGTCCCCAAGGTCCAGCAGGCATCGATCGAGCCGCATGTCTGCGTCACCTATTGGGATGAAGACGATCGCCTGGTCGTCCGCACCTCCACGCAGGTGCCCTTCCATGCCAGACGCATGCTGGCCCCCGTGCTCGGATTGCCGATCAAGCGCATCCGCGTCATCAAGCCGCGCATCGGCGGCGGCTTCGGCGGCAAACAGGAGGTCATGATGGAGGATGTCGCCGCGCATTTGACCATCGCCACCCGGCGGCCGGTGATCTACGAATACACCCGCGAAGAGGAGTTCATCGCGGCGCGCTCGCGTCATCCGATGCGCATTCGAATGAAAACGGGCGTGAAGAAGGACGGAACGATCACCGCCAACGAAATGTATGCGCTGTCCGATACCGGCGCGTATGGCTGTCACGCCTTGACGGTCACCGGTAACACGGGCCACAAATCCATGGCGCTGTATGTCGGCGACGGCCAATACCGCAAGTCGCCCAATATCCGCTTCTATGCGGATGTGGTTTACACCAACACGCCCCCTGCGGGCGCCTTCCGCGGATACGGTGTGCCGCAGGGATACTGGCCCGTGGAGCGTCACATGGAAAAGATCGCGCGCGCCCTGCATCTGGATCCGCTCGAATTTCGACTGAAAAATGCGATCCACCCCGGGGAGTACCATCCCTTCTCGACGGCCTGGAATGAAGGCCGCGAGCCGCGGCCGGAGATCATTCACACCGTTGGGCTGGAGCAATGTGTCCAGCAGGCCAAGGCCGCGATCGACTGGGATTCAAAATACCCCAATGCGGAATGGCACCGGACGCCACAGGGCAAACGCCGGGGAATCGGCGTGGCACTGGTGATGCAGGGCACAGCCATCCCCTATCTCGACATGGGCGGCGCGTCCATCAAGATGAACGACGACGGTTCATTCAACCTGCTGGTGGGCGCGACCGACCTGGGGACCGGGTCGGACACGGTGCTGGCGCAGATGGCCGCGGAGGTGCTGGGCGTGCCGCTCGATGACATCCTGTGCTACTCGTCCGACACCGACTTCACCCCCTTCGACAAGGGCGCATACGCCTCCTCCACCACTTACATCTCCGGCGCGGCCACCGTCAAGGCCGCACAGATGGCGGCGGAGAGGATCAAGATCCGCGCCGCGAAGCTGCTGGGCGAAGCCGATTCCTCGACGATCCGATTGTCCAACCGGCAGGCCATCGCGCTCGACGGAAGATCCGTATCGCTGGCGGAGATCGCGCTCGACACGCTGCACAAGAATGAACAGGAACAGATCATGGGCATCGGCTCATACGTCTCCCCCTCGTCGCCCCCGCCGTTCGCGGCGCAATTCGCCGAAGTGACCGTGGACGCCGAAACCGGTGCGGTCAGCGTCGACAAGCTGGTGATGGCCGTGGACTCGGGCGTGATCGTGAATCCGCTCACCGCCTCGGGCCAGATCGAAGGCGGGATGACCCAGGCGCTCGGATATGCGGTCTGCGAAGAGATGAGGTACGATGAAGGGGGCCGGGCCCTTGAACGCGACCTGGACCGCTATCACATCTTCCGGGCCGATGAGATGCCCGAACTGGAAACCATCTTTGTCGAAACCTTCGAGCCCAGTCACCCGTTCGGGGTCAAGGCGGTGGCGGAGATTCCGATGGACGGCGTTGCGCCGGCGGTGGGCAACGCCATCCTGGATGCCGTCGGGGTCAATATCGATGACAATCCCGTGACTCCCGAGAAAGTCTGGCGGGCATTGAAAGCAAGGTAGATCCAAAGACCTGATAGATGACCAACCTATCAGGTCTTTTGAAAAGATACCGCAGGCCAGCCTGCGCTCACGATAATTTCGATGAAATACTCCTCCGGCAGACGCCGGTCCCATTTGTTCCGCCAGAAACGAGGCGGGCCGCTCCTGCCGATCGGGCTGGTCGTGGTGCTCGTTGTGCTCGGCATTTTCTTCTGGCTGATCCCCACCGACTTCCTGCAGAATTCGCTGCCGCTCAACGTTGCGGTGCCAACGTTCACGCCCGTGCCCGTCCTGCCCACCGTCACGCGCACGCCGCGCCCGGTCAACCCACACGGCGGGACGATCGTCTTCACCTGCACGCGCGGCCAGACGAATCATCTGTGCGCGATCAATGCGGATGGGAGCAATTTCCGGCAGATCACGAACGCCGAGCGAAACGATTATTATCCGACCTTCGATCCCCTCAGCAACAATGTGGTCTTTGCCGCAAACTATCAGGGCGGCTTCGATCTCTTTGAAATTGATCTAAATACCGGAAACGTCTCTCAATTGACCTACAACGTCGGCAACGTATTTTCGCCCAGCTTTTCGCCGGATGGACGGCAGATTGTTTTTGTCAACCGGGTCGGCGGCGGTCCCTATTCGCTCTGGATCGCCGGACGCAATGGGGAATATCCGCACTCGATCTACAGCGGCCCGAACACGATCGTTGCGGCTTCCTGGTCGCCCAGCGGAGATCGCATCGCCTTTGCGATGGCCACCGACCAGCAGAACTCCTATGAGATCTTTTTGCTCGATGTAAATGATCTCAAGCAGCCTCCCGAGAGGATCACCAAGGGCCTGCCCGGCATTGACGGCAGCCTGGTCTGGTCCCCCGACGCGAAGAATCTGCTCTTCTGCGCGGGAGGGGACAAATTGAAGAACATCTATCGCGCCGACATCAACAACGAAACCCCGATCCAATTGACGGCCGGCGGATTCAACAACGCGGCCGCCTCTTATTCCCCCGATGGACAGTTCATCGTCTTCAATTCGCTTCGCAATAACAACAACACCAATCTCTACATCATGCGCCCTGACGGTTCGGACGAAAGTCAGCTCACCCACGATACCGAGCCCGACTGGCAGCCCCAGTGGGGACCGTAACGGGCCGGTCCGTGCCAGGTGGGGCGCTGCCCACGAAACCGTCCCCGCCCTGGCCGGGGCCAGGGGGGCGCAGACCGAATCTGCGATAAAATGCAGGCAGGATGAAGACAATCTACCAAGCCCTTCAAGAAATTGAAAAGAACCAGGAGCCTGCCGCGCTGTGCACGGTCGTCAAGAGCGAGGGTTCCACGCCGCGCCACGTAGGCAGCAAGATGCTCGTCTATCCGGACGGGCATTTCATCGGCACGGTCGGCGGGGGCGACCTCGAGCATCGCGTGACCGATCAGGCCCGGATGGCCATGGCCGACGGCAAATCGCGGCTGCTTTCTTACAATATGTCCGACCCGGCCCGCGGCGACCCGGGCGTGTGCGGCGGACAGGTGGAGGTGTTTGTGGAACCAATTCTGCCCCCGGCCTCAATCGTGATCATCGGCGGCGGACATGTCGGCAAAGCAGTGGCCCACCTGGCAAAATGGCTCGGCTTCCGCGTCGCCGTCTCGGACGACCGGCCCGAGTTCTGCAACCGGGAAACCATTCCCGACGGCGACGCGTTCTACATCTGCCCGATGCAAGAATTGCCGAAGCAGATGAAGATCGACAGTCGCACCTATCTTATCCTCACGACGCGCGGCTCCTCGATTGACGCGGCGGGGCTGGCTCCCCTGCTCGATTCGCCTGCCGCCTACATCGGTGTGATCGGGTCGAAACGCCGCTGGGCTACCACGGTCAAGGATCTGAAAGGGCGCGGCGAGTCCGAGGATCGGATCGCCCGCGTTCACTCCCCGATCGGCCTGGAACTGCAGGCCGAAACCCCGGAGGAGATCGCCGTCAGCATCATGGCTGAAATCCTGATGATCCACAACGGCGGGACGGGCAAAACCATGAAAGGATAGTGCCGTGGGGAGCCCTCCGCGGAAAAGGGTGATCGGGCCGGGCGGAGGGGATCGCCTCCTTTTGCCCGCAACGGAGGGCGGGGCGCTGCGTATACAGATAAGACAAATGGGCGCTTGTAACGGCCCGGTCCATCGGCTATAATCAGGCCAATATTCATGAAGAACCAGGCCGAATAAAAGGAGTCAGACATGGCTAGAATTTTTGATGTTATCGAGTATCCAAATGAAATGGCCGACGAACTCGTCCACCGCTTCCCCGATGACAGTTCCATCGGCGATTACCGGATCGGCTCGCAAGTGATCGTGCGCGAAGCGCAGTCGGCGGTCTTCTTCCGCGACGGAAATGCGCTGGATGTGTTCAAGGCCGGCCGTCACACGATCACCACTGCCAACGTGCCCCTGCTCATCAACTTCATCGGCAGGGCTTTCAACGACCGCACGCCCTTCCCGGCCGAAGTTTACTTCGTCTCCATGAAGGAATGGGCGAACAAAAAGTGGGGTACGCCGCAGCCGATCATCGTCCGCAACCCGGGGGTGGGTCTGGGCGTGGCATTGCTGCAGGGGTTTGGGACATATTCGTTCCAGATCAGTGACCCGCAAATGTTCGTGACCAAGATCGTCGGCACCCAGGGTACATTCCACACCGCCGATATTGAAGACCGCCTGCGCACCATGCTGCTGTCCAAACTGCAGGACCTGCTCGGGGAAACGGGCGCGAAACATTCGGTACTGGAAATGATCGGCCTGACCGAAGAGATCGGAGCCGGCGTGCGCGCGAAGGCCCAGGATGATTTTGCGGCGCTGGGCGTAAATCTCAAGACCTTCTATATCGGCAATTTGAAACCCTCCGATAAGTCGGCCCAGGAATTGCGCGACATGGGAATGCTCGATATGGCCACCTATACTCAGCTGCAGGCGGCAGATGCGATGCGCGACGCGGCGAATAACCAAAGCGGCGGCGCGGGCCTGACCGCCGGCATCGGCGCAGGGATGGGCATCGGCAATTTGATGGGGTCTGCCCTGCAAGGCGGCATGCAGAACAGCACGCAGGGCGGGGCCGCGGCCCCCAAGCCGTCCGGCGGCGGAAGCATGCCCGACGTGATGACCCCTTCGGAGGCGGCCGGCTTCCTGAAAGTCTCCGAGGAGGATGTGATGGCTGCCATTAACGATGGCTCGCTCAAAGCAAAGAAGCTGGGCAACGCCTATCGCATCAGCAAGGAAGCCGTCGAAGACTTCCTGAAGAGCTGAACTCCAAAATGGCACCAAAAAAGAGCCTGGTTGATCCAGGCTCTTTTTTGGTCCAGGGCTCCGGAAACTATTCCAAATCGCTAAGCACGTCGGCCACCGAGTTCAACACATCGCTGGCGAGCACCGAGGCGGCGGTGCCCAAGTCATCGGCGGCATACAGACCGGCCTGGGCATGGATCCAGGCCCCGGCGACCGCGGCCTCAAACGCCTCCAGGCCCTGGGCGCGCAGACCCACGATCAGCCCGGCCAGGACGTCACCCGTTCCCGCACGCGCCAGGGCCGGCGAGGCGACGGGAATGACGGTCACCCGCCCATCCGGCGATGCGACCAGCGTGAATGCGCCCTTCAAGACCACGACGTGCTTCCACTCTTTCGCGAATCGACTGGCAACTCCAAAACGATCCTGCTGGATCTCCTCCTTCGAGAGGCCGGTCAAGACCGACATTTCACCCGGATGAGGAGTGAGGATCGCGGGCCCAGGCAGCAGGGTGTGCCAATCCTTAATGGATGCCAACAACTTCAAGCCATCTGCGTCAAAAACCAGAGGGGGTAATTTGAGGGATGCGGATTCTTTGGCCTGCTCCTCCCCGTGAACAAAGCCGATTCTCCCGCCCGCCTTCTTCGGTACGGAGGCGCCGGACAACAGGTTTTCAATAAACTCTTTGGTGGTGTTCTCCATCCCGAAGCCGGGGCCGATCAGCATGGCGCTGGCTCGGTCCAAATTCTTCACAATCACCTCCGCCGCACCGGCGGAAACCACGCCGATCTCATGGGGCAGGAGCAGCCAGGTGGCCTCGGGGAATTGACCTGAGAGCGCGGCATGCAGCGGAGCGGGAACCGCCAGCGTGACCAGTCCCGCGCCGGCGCGGTAGGCGGCCTGGCCGGACAACAGCGCGGCTCCCGTATAATTGACGGATCCCGCGACGATCAACGCCGTTCCGAAGGTCCCCTTGTGCGAATCGAGCGGACGCTCCGGCAGCAGCCCGGCGACCATCTCGGCTTCGGCAACCTCACTTCGCAGCGCTGCCACTGATCGCAGATCATCCCGCAGGCCGATATCCACGACCTGCAGCTCGCCTACCATTTGATAGGCTGGAAGTCGAAGCAGGCCCTGCTTCACGGCAGCCATGGTGACCGTCAGATCGGCGGGAATACACTCGTCCGCCGCTTCGCCCGTGTCGCAATCCACACCCGACGGACAATCCACGGCCACCACGAAGGGCCGTTCATCCGCCTGTTCGAGGCTGGCGCCGGCATGGGCCAGAACATCGGCGACCCCTTCCTTAAGCGGCAATTTGGTTCCGGTACCCAGCACGCCGTCCAATAAAACCGCGGCGGTTTGGACGAACTCGGCCAGGCCTTCGAAACCGTGGTCGTCATCCATCGAAAGGATTTTCCCGCCGGCCTCTTTCAGGCGTTTGACGAGTCCGTCATTCTTGCGGTTGATCAGATAGGCGCGCGCCCGCCAGCCGTCCGCCGCGAGACGGGAAAGCGCGACCAGGGTATCACCGCCATTATTGCCTGCGCCGACCAAGCCGAAGACCTCGCGATCATCCTCCCCGATCGGCAGGTCCTGGATCACCTCCGCCAGTCCCTGACCGGCATTTTCCATCATTTGATCATAGCTCAGGCCGCCCGAATCGGCCTCGATTTCAATCGCCTTCATTTGAGATACGGTAACAAGTTTCATTTCTAGCCTCAGCTTACAAAGTGAATGTATAATCCATACCAGGGCAATTATACAGAGTTTTCGCAGTATAACCAGCCTTGACCGGAGGGCAGGAAGAGTTATTTTGGAGGATGGGATCGACGGCTGGCTGCCGCCGCACCCTGCCCCGCCCTCCTGCAGCCGCCGTAGAGGAGAAAGCATGGATTCCGTCAAAGCAAACTCAATTGATGACTATATTGCCCGCTGCCCCGCAGGCGTGCAAAAGAAATTGAAAGACCTGCGGGCCGTCATTAAAGCCTCGGCGCCGGACGCCGTGGAAAAGATCAGTTACCAGATTCCCACGTTTTATCTGAAGGGCAACCTGGTCCACTTTGCGGCGTTCAAGAATCACATCGGGTTTTATCCGACCGCCAGCGGCGTGCAGGCGTTCGGGAGGGAAACCGCGAAGTATGCAAGCACAAAAGGGACGATCCAATTTCCGCTGGATAAGCCGTTGCCGCTGAAGTTGGTCAGCAAGATCGTGAAGTTCAGGGTCGCGGAAAACCTGAGAAGGGCTGAGCGAAGGTCGAGGAAAGCAAAATGAGCCGCAGGGAGAATACGGGATGATATTTATCATGGCCTTTTGGGCGGGGACGATCCTGCAGATCATTATCCGCACGCCCTTTGCATTGAAGGCCAGGTCAAGAGAAAAGACGGAGCGGCACGTATCGCTCACCGAAGATATCCTGCTTGTGCTGCTGACCATCACGGCAGGCATTCTCCCACTGCTCTACTCCCTTACGAACTGGCTGGCGTTCGCCAGTTACAGCCTGTCCGCCTGGCTCGGCTGGGCCGGCATATTCATCCTGATCGGCTCGCTGCTGATCTTCTGGCGCGCCCATGCGGATCTAAAGGCCAATTGGTCACCGTCGCTGGAGCTGTACGAGGGACATGCTCTCATCACCAGCGGGATCTACAAATATATCCGTCATCCCATGTACGCCAGTCAGCTGGTATGGGGCCTGGCTCAAGTGCTGCTG
This sequence comes from Anaerolineales bacterium, assembly GCA_035515435.1. Classification (GTDB taxonomy): domain Bacteria; phylum Chloroflexota; class Anaerolineae; order Anaerolineales; family Villigracilaceae; genus Fen-1038. Next base: position 6,692 of record DATJBI010000112.1, on the reverse strand, counting down.
ATTCAAAGTTGGATCGCAGGTCCGGGGAGTCTGCTCCTGTTCGTTCCATTCTACGTTCTGCGCAGGGGGGCGGAGGAAAAGATGATGGTGGAACACTTTGGCGAGCGGTATCTTGAATACATGAAGACAACGGGCGGTATTCTGCCAAAGCTGCAATAGGAATTATCCTCGAGCCCCGGTGGGTCATGGAAGGCTCACTCCGGCCGTGATCGGGTTGCGGTTTGCACTTTCCGATCCTGGACTGCCCCGCCCCTGGAACCCTGATTTTGGTAAAGCGCCATATTGTGCGGATCGAAGACCTGAAGGTCAAGCTCGGACGGGCGGACACCTTTCCGCAGCGCGCGCATGGCCATCCCATCCTGCCGGCCGCTGCCGGCGCAGTCCGGTTCTCCGACGCTGATCAACCCGATCGTCGGAGCGCGCAGGCTCGACAGGGAAACAAGTCTGGGGAACGCCCGGCGAACAGGATAGTTCCAAACTCCAAGCAGACCCGGTCCGATCCCCGGTCCAACCAGGACACGCGTCAGAAGGCGGAGCTTTGTGTTGATTCAACGAAAGGATCTGGATCTTCGAATTCGGGGGCGGCGTGCAGGATGTTCAGAAATCGGAAAATCGAGAGGGATGCCCCTCAGGCGGGCCGCGGCAGCCGGGTCAACGCCCGGCCGCTTGTGCTAGCCCCATAGATCCTTGGCAACATCGTCCAAGTCGAGCGCGAGCAGCCTGGCGCGGGTCGGGTAACCTGTTTTGGGGTCCCAGCCGCGCGCCGCGTAATACGCAGAGAGCATTCCTTGAAGATCGGGCACATAGCCCTCGCTGCCGCCTGTCGGCAGCGGCTCGAGCAGCGCCTTGGGCAACTGGTCGTGGGCGGCGGTCAGACCCAATTTGTTATTGACGGCGCGTTTCATATTCCAGCCGCGCTCGCCGACCCGCATCATCTCTTCAATTGTCCAATCGTAGCCGCAGGCGGCGTTGATCAGGTCCACCTGCATTTGCGGCTCGACGTTCGCGAAGATGCACATGACCATCGAGTTATAGACGGTCCGCCAATTTTGATGACGGGCAACGTTCGCGGCCTTCTCCGCCTGGGCGTGACGTGAAAAATACTCGATGCCCAGTTCCGGATGAGTATCTCCCCAATCCACAAAGAAATAATCCGATTGATTGTGGCACGCGCCGCGCGGCGAGGTGGCGTACGATAGGGCCATCCCGGAGACCCCGCGCGGATCGTGATAGGCCACTTCGAGTCCGTTGACCTGCACCGCTTCCTCTTGCGCGCCGAAATGTTTTCCCAACCGCCGCGAGCCCTGCGCGATCAAGTTTCCGATTCCCTGGCGATCGGCGGTCATCCTCACCAACTGGCGGACGGCCGCAACATCTCCCCATTGGAGTTTCAATCCGCCCGTATCCTGCGCTGTGATCTTGCCCAGCTCAAACAGGTGAAACGCCAGCCCGATCGTGTTGCCGGTGCTGATCGTGTCCATGCCATAACGATCACACATCTCGCCGAGCCGGGTGATCTCCTTCAGGTCATCGATCAGCAGGTTTGGTCCGAACGACACGATCGTTTCGTATTCCGGACCTTTGCGCTTGGCCCCGTCTTCGAGTTTAACAACGCGCCCGCAGGCAATGACGCACGCATGGCAGGCACTCTGGCCGGAGAGAATGCTTTCCGCCATCATGGAGCCCGAGACCTTATCCACCCCTTCGAACCCGCCCTGATGAAAATACTTGGCGGGCATGGCACCGAGATACTCAGAAAAATTCGCCGCGCCCGCCGTGCCCAATTCGTGCAGAACACGCGCTTGGTTGTCCTGTTTCAGGGCACGATTCGATCCCGAGCGCAGAGTCGAGTAATGTTCGGCATGAACGAGCGGCAGGGGCTGCTTTCCGCGCACCGCGACGGCCTTGAGATTCTTCGAGGCCATCACTGCGCCCAGCCCGGTCCGGCCTGCGGTGCGTCCATGATCGCAATAGATGCCCGCGAAAAGCACGCCCCGTTCCGCGGCGGGTCCGATCACGGCCACGTGCACACCCGTGCGACCAACTTCGTGCCGGACGGCTTCCTGCGTTTCGTATGTATCCTGACCCCACAGGTGCGCCGCTTGCCGGATCTGGAGGCTGCCGTCTTCGATCCAGAGATAGACCGGCTCCTCGGCTTTTCCGCTCAGCCACAGACCGTCGTAACCTGCGAAACGCAGTTCCGGGCCCCAGAAGCCTCCGCAATTTGATTCGGCCCACAGGCCGGTCGCGGGCCCCTTGCCGCAGACCACAAATCGTCCCACGGTCGGGCCCGAGGTTCCCGTCAGCGGGCCGTTGAGAAAGAGCAGCGGCGCTGCCGGTGAGAAGGGATCGAGCTCCGGGGTCAAAAATGGATACAACAAGCGCGCCGCGAGCGAGGCGCCTCCCAGAAAGCTTCGTTCCCATTCGGGAGGGATGAGGTAGGCTTCTGATCGGCCGGAGGAAAGATCGACTTTTAAAATGGGTTGCATGGAAGGGGGGTGTGGCTGCGGGCAGTCCTGGCGACCAACCTGATCACCGGGAGGGGGGAAAAATCGCTTCGTACGTGGAGTGCTGTGAAATTCATTTAGAGAATCTCGGTGGTGATCTCGCGGCAGCAGCGGACAAAATCCAAAACCGTTGGCACGTTTCGCATCATATAACCGAGGCTGCCCTGCACTTTCAGTTTGCTGGTCATCATGGCGGTCATGGGGTCGAGCCTGCCCCGCAAGATCGCCGTAAAGTTGTCATATGGCGAGCGAAGGATAAAGGTCGGCTTGGGATGTTTCATGGCCTCCGGAGCATATTCCACTGCCCGGCATTTCCCGTGCCAAAGATCGATATACATGAGCACAGGCTGCGTCAACGTGCCGGCCGGTTGAATATCGAAGACCAGATCGCCTTCCCAGTTCCGGGCAATGTCGTTGTAATGGGAGTCAGAGTTGAGCTTGTCTTGCAAAAGCTTCAGCCACTCCGCAGATGGGAATACAGCAGGCATCGAACGCTCCTTTGCGATTAATATGGGAAACATTTTACCACTTCCATCTGCCGGCCCGCGCGCAATCACCAAGTTGAAATTTTAATCTATCCAACTCTTGCATAATTCACTGAGTTGGTCTATGCTTATCTTGCATGTTAATTGCCAATTGGAAGGAGGTGCCCACCGGCAGACGTTCTTCTGATTCAGCTGTTCCATCACCTTGACTCTAAAGCAAAATTTCTCAATTGGAGGAGAAATCTCATGAAGAAGCTGTACACGATTTTGGCCCTGATCATGGCGGCCGCGTTCGTGCTGAGCGCTTGTGGCCCCGCCGCGACGCCCGCGCCGACGCAGGCGCCTGCCGCAACGCAAGCGGCGCCCACCCAGGTTCCGCCCGCGCCCACAAATACGGCTGTTCCCGATCTGCTGGCCACCATCAAGGCCCGCGGCACGCTGGTCATCTCCACCGATCCGGCTTATCCACCCCAATCTGAAATCAAAGCCAGTCCGCAGCGCACGCCCGGAACAAAGTGCACGTCCGACCAGAAGACGATCGGTGAAATGGAGGGCTTTGATATCGACGTGGCTGCCGCCATCGCGAAAGGTTTGGGCGTGGAGCCATGCTGGGTCACGCCCGATTGGACCCTGATCACCGCTGGAAACTGGGCCGGCCGTTGGGATGTCAGCGTCGGTTCCATGACGATCACGCCCGAGCGCGCCAAGGCCCTGTATTTTGCCCAACCCTATTACACGACGCCCGCCGCGATGTTCGTGTATAAGACCAACACCACCTACGCGACGCCTGCAGATCTGGGGGGAAAGAAGATCGGCGTCTGCGGCGGCTGCACCTATGAGAGTTTCTTGGACGGGTCGCTGGTTCTGCCCGGGGAGAGCATAAACTTCACGGTCAAGAACGCGGTGATCAAGACCTACGACACCGACAGCACCGCGCTGGCCGATCTGGAACTCGGCGACGGCGTCCGTCTCGACGCGGTCATTACGGCCCAACCCACCGGTCAGGCCGAGATCAACAACGGCAAGCCTCTCAAGCAGCTGGGCGATCCCCTTTACTATGAGTACCTTGCTCCCGCAATGGACCGAAATTCAACTTTGGATCCTCACTCATTCATCGCGGCAGTTTCGCAAGTCATCCAGGGACTGCATAAAGACGGCACACTCTCCAAGCTCTGTATCCAGTGGGAAGGAAGTGACCTGACCACTGCTGCCGCGACCTTCGACGCGTCACAGTTCGGGCAATAAATCTGCCCTTAAACGATGAGGAGTTGTTTTCAACTCCTCATCGTTTATTTCCTCCGCGCTCATTCAGCGAATGAAATCCCGGTCACAGGGTCCGCGGAGCACAAACTCAGACGGATGGAATTATGGCCTCTGAAATTCAAAAGCGACCCCCTTCAGTGATAGACCCGCATCAGGGCATGGGAGAGGCCCTGGTGGTCCTTCAACAGCGGAACCGCCTCATTCAGGGCTTGAAGGTCACGGGGGTCTGGATCGGTTTGATCGGCCTGGTTACGGCCGGACTGCTGATGCTGCACATTTCGCCCGCCTACATGCTGCAGCATTATGATGTCATCCTGCAGGGCGCGGGGACCACCATCTATGTTTCCCTGGTTTCGATCGCGATTGCCACGGTGCTGGCGCTGTTCGGGTCCGTGGCACGCCTGTCCACCAATTCGATCGCGCAGGGAGTTTCAGGGTTCTATGTCTCCCTGATCCGGGGCACCCCGCTGCTCATTCAAATCTATGTGATCTACCTGGGCCTGCCGCAGATCGGTCAACAATTGAGCGAATTGGGGTTTCCGGCCCTGGGCAAATTATTCATCCTGGACGCGGTGCCGGCGGGCATCCTGGCATTGAGCCTCAATTATGGCGCCTACATGACGGAGATCTTTCGCGCCGGGCTGCAATCGATAAGCTACGGCCAGCGCGAAGCGGCCATTGCCATCGGCATGACCCCCTTGCAGGTCATGCGGCGGATCATCCTGCCCCAGGCCATCCGCATCATTATCCCGGATGTGGGCAATCAGTTCATTGCCATGCAAAAGGATTCCGCCCTGGTCTCCGTGATGGGGGTTTGGGAAATCACGTTTATTGCCAACCGCTATGCGCGGCGCGACAGCAAATACATGGAAATGTTTATCGTGGGTGCCACGGCCTACTGGATATTGACCATCATCTCCTCGTGGCTCCAGGGCTGGCTGGAAAAACGGATGGCGCAGGCCTATGAGCGCTGAACCGATCATCGAGGTGGCTGGCCTGCACAAATGGTTCGGGATGCTGCATGTTTTAAGTGATATCTCCCTGGAGGTCGAAGCGCGGGAAGTGATCTGTATCATCGGCCGGAGCGGCTCCGGGAAAAGCACGCTGCTCCGATGCATCAATTTCCTGGAGGAGCCCTCGGCGGGCAAGATCACCGTGGATAAATTGGTGGTCGCGGCCGGCGGAAAGGGCCGGGAACATCGCAGGCTCGTCCATAACATACGACTGAAGACCGGCATGGTCTTTCAGGAGTTTAATCTGTTTCCACACATGTCGGTGCTGGAAAATGTGCTCGAGGGTCCGGTCACGGTTAAACGAATGGACCGTGCCAAGGCGGTTGAGATCGCCGAAATGAATCTGGAGCGGGTCGGCCTGCTTTTCAAAAAGGACGAATATCCCAACCGCCTCTCCGGCGGACAAAAACAGCGGGTCGCGATCGCACGCGCTCTGGCGATGGAGCCAAAGGTCATGCTCTTCGATGAACCGACCTCGGCGCTTGATCCGGAATTGATCGGCGAAGTCCTAAACGTGATGAAAAAACTTGCAGAGGAGGGCACGACCATGCTGGTGGTGACCCATGAAATGGGCTTTGCCCGTGAAGTTGCCGACCGGGTGGTGGTTATGGCAGAGGGCGAGATGATCGAGGAAGGCAGGCCGGCGGACGTGTTCAACTCCCCGCGCGATCCGCGCACGCAGGCGCTGATCGAACGGTATCGTTCGGGCGGCGCAAAATAGGGGCTGGATTGAAACCGGATGGCTGATCCGGGGATGTGAACCTGCTGGCAAGGCCATTTTCCACTCTTGCGCATTGCAGAAAATTGGTCTATGCTTTAAGCCTTAAGCAACAATCGCCGAATTTCGATTGGAAATGCAGAAATATAAAGGAGTGAGAAAGATGAAAAAAGTCTTTGTGCTTTTGAGTTCGCTGGCGCTGCTCAGCCTGGTTCTGGCTGCATGCGGGCCGGCGGCCACCCCGCCGCCGCCCACGCCCGTGGTATCCGTAGATCCATCCGTGTTGGCCCAGAAGGGCAGGCTCTTGGTTTGCTCAGACATACCCTATGCCCCCTTCGAGTCCTTTGACGACAACGGCAACCCGGTGGGGCTCGATATAGACATAGCCGCTGGCATCGCCAGCCGCTTGGGCCTCCAATTGCAAGTGATCAACAGCCAATTTGATACGATCATCGAAGCGGTAAGCGGCGGGAAGTGTGACATCATCATGTCGGACATGAATATCACCGCGGATCGCAGCAAGCAGATTAGCTTCATCCACTATCTCGATGTGGGTCAGTCCATACTTGTGGCAAAGGGCAATCCCCAGAACATTAACGTCCCAACCGATTTGTGCGGGAAGAGTGTGGCAGCGGAAAGCGGTACGACTGAAGTGGATTATTTGCAGGGAACCGGTGATTACCAGGGCAAGGGTCTGGCCGCGGAC
>DATJBI010000111.1:0-58999 GCA_035515435.1 Anaerolineales bacterium | reverse complement strand
GACATGGGGCACGTGTTCATCCTGTGAGCGCGTGAATACATCCACATGGACTCCCAACCGCCCCAGTTCGCGCGTCAGATCCCGAACATAAACATTCATCCCGCCGGTATCTTTTCCGCCAAGCGTGGCAAGCGGGCAGGTGTGATAAGAAAGCATGGCAATATGCAACATAGTTTCTCCCGATGATTATAGACGATACCTGTGGATAAAAACTTGCGAGTTTGGTCTTTCTCCTTTATAATCCCCGCCGCCAACCAGACAGCCTGTCAGCCTGAGTGAAGGGAGGGCCCTCGGATCCGGGGGGAGATGCTTCGCCAGGCTCCGCACGAACGACAGGCGGGTCAGACAGGCCACCATAGCTCAGCCGGTAGAGCAGACGTTTCGTAAACGCCAGGTCAAGGGTCCGAATCCCTTTGGTGGCTCAAGCAGGATCTCCAACCCCCAGCCCCGTCCTGGGGGTTTTGGTTTACACGCGGCGGGGCTTGATCGCGAAAAGAAAATCCGTCTATAATTCAATGGACCCTTCAAGCAGGAGATTCCATGGTTCACCTTGTCAAACGTTCCTGGGTTCCTTCCCAATCGGAGGAGTTCATCCAGTCGCTGGCACAAAGATATGCCGCCTGGCCGCCCCAGATCCTGGAGGCCGAAATCAAACGGCTCGTCGAGCAGAGTCGAAAGATCCATGATCAGGAATGCATCAATTTGAATCCCGCCACGAACGTGATGAATCCGCGCGCGGAGGCAATGCTCGCCTCCGGACTGGGAACGCGGCCGTCGCTGGGATATCCTGGAGACAAATACGAGATGGGCCTCGAAGCCATTGAGCAGATCGAAGTCATGGCGGCGGAACTGGCCTGCGAAATCTTCGGATCAAGTTTTGTGGAATTCCGTGTGCCCTCCGGTTCGATCGCGAATCTGTATGCGTTCCTCGCCACCTGCCAGCCGGGTGAGGCGATCATTGCGCCTCCCCAATCGATCGGCGGACACATCACCCATCATCAGCCCGGCGCAGCCGGCTTGTACCGCCTTACCATCCATCCGGCACCCGTGGACCCCACCAATTACACGGTGGATGTCGATGCTCTTCGCAAAATGGCCCGCGCCGTGAAACCGAAGCTCATCACGATCGGTGGAAGCCTGAACCTATTTCCGCATCCGATCACGGCAATCCGCAGCATTGCCGACGAGGTGGGCGCATACGTCTTGTTTGACGCGGCGCACCTGAGCGGGATGATCGCCGGGGGGGCCTGGCAGCAGCCGCTTCAGGAAGGCGCCGATTTGATGACGATGAGCACCTACAAGAGTCTCGGGGGACCGTCGTCCGGTTTGATCGTCACGAACAACGCCACTCTCGCCGAGCGTTTGGATCGCATCGCGTATCCCGGCCTGACCGCAAACTTTGATGTAGCCAAGACCGCCGCCCTTGCGATCACACTGCTGGACTGGAAGGCCTGCGGAAAGGAATATGCCGCGATGATGGCAGCCACGGCCAAAGCACTGGCCGCGGCCCTGATCGGCCAAGGGCTGCCGGTCTACGCGGCTGCGAAAGGAGCCACAACTTCCCATCAATTCGCGCTGGATGCGACCCCCCTGGGCGGCGGGCAAACCGCGGCGCGGCGCCTGCGCAGGGCGAACATTCTGGCCAGTGGAATCGGACTGCCCATCGCATCCATTGACAACGATTCGAACGGCTTGCGACTCGGTGCAACGGAAATCGTCCGGCGAGGCATGAGACCGGAACATATGGAGGAGGTCGCAACGTTCCTCAGCCGGGCGCTCCAACGGGACGAATCACCGGAAGGCGTCGCAAAAGATGTTGCCATGTTCCGAAGCAGATTTCAGGACATTTGCTTCATCCGAAAATGAAAGAGGGGTCACTGGCCGAGCGGGGACCCAAGGGGCCCAACAAGCGGGCCGCCAGCCTGAACGACGCCAGCCCGGTAGCGGGCGGGCTGTCATTTCGCATATTTGGTATACTGGGACCGAATGAGTTTCCGATACTTAGATTGGGAGGAGCGCCCCATGCCGGAACAGTCAACCATTGGCCCCAAGTCCAAAGTCAGCCTGCGCGAGATCACGGCGGAGACGGTCAGACAGATCTGCAGTCTCAGCGATACGCTTTCGGCCGCCCAAAACAAAATGGTCGCGCCGAACGCGATCTCGATTGCCCAGGCCCATTTCAACAAGTTTGCATGGTTTCGCGCAGTCTATGCGGACGAGGAACCGGTCGGCTTTATCATGCTGTACGATAATCCCGAAGAGGCCGAATATTTTTTATGGCGATTTATGATCGCCGCACCATACCAACGAATGGGGTTTGGAAGCCGGGCCATGGAATTGTTATTCGAATACATCAAGACGCGGCCAAACGCGAGGCAACTGGGCGTCAGTTGCGGCGAGGGCGAGGCCAGTCCGGAGGAATTCTACAAAAAACTGGGGTTCATGCGGACGGGCGAAAAGGAGGGGGATGAAGTCGTATTGAGAATTGAATTGGCGGGACCTTAGACCCGTGGGCGGGGATTGGACGCAGCCTTCCGAAGCCGGGGGAGTTCGGAAGGCTGTGATCAGCATAAGTGAACCACGGCTGAATATTACTTGACGCTCGTTTTTAACGCGCCTTCAAATGCCATGAGCCCATCCTTGATCTGTTCCTGGGTCACATTCAGCGGCGGTATCCAGCGGACCACATTATCGTACGTCCCGCAGGTCAACAGAAGCAGGCCGCCCTCCTCGGCCGCATGCACAATCTCCTTGACGAGCGGCTTGGCTTTCTCGGGTCGACCTTTGACGATAAACTCGGCGCCGATCATCAGGCCCTGGCCGCGCACATCGCCGATCTGCGGATATTCCTCCTGAAGTTGCCGCAGGCCGGTCATGAGCTGGATCCCGCGCTCGCGGGCATTTTCCAGCATCTGTTCTTCCCTCATGACCTGGATGGTCGCCACCCCCGCCGCGCAGGCCACCGCGTTGCCGCCATAGGTCCCGCCGATGGAACCGACCTCCAGCTTCTTCATGAGCTCGGTGCGGGTGAAGACGCCCGAGAGCGGCATACCGGAGGCAAGTCCTTTCGCGACCGTCATGATATCGGGCAGGATGCCGTAATGCTCGAAGGCAAACCATCTGCCTGTGCGTCCGAATCCCGATTGGACTTCATCACAGATCAACAGCAGACCGTACTTATCACAGATCGCGCGCAGGCCCTTCATGAAGGAAACAGGCGGGACAATATAACCGCCCTCGCCCAAGACGGACTCGATCAAAACGGCGGCAGTCTCCTTGGGCGCGGTTTGCGCAGCAAGCAGGTATTCAAGCTGCTCGAGCGCAAAGGACGAGGCCTGCTCCTCGCTCATGCCGAGGCGGAAGGCATAGGGGAAGGGCGCAACAAAAACACCGGAGGGCAGCGGGCCAAAGCCGGCCCGGTAGCCGGTCTTGGAGGTGGTCAGGGCCATCGTGGCAGCCGTCCGGCCGTGGAAGGAACCACTGAAGACAATGATGTTGGATCTGCCGGTTGCCACGCGCGCGACCTTGACCGCATTCTCCACCGCCTCCGCACCGGAGTTCGTGAAGAAGAAACTGTCGATCGGAGGCGGGACGATCTTGCGCAATTCTTCGATCAGCTGCAGCATCGGTTTGTGAATGACGATATTGGCCTGGGCATGGAGGAAGAGCCCCGCCTGCTGGCGGATCGCTTCCACCACTTTGGGATGGCAGTGGCCGGTATTGGTCACGCCGATCCCGCAGGTGAAGTCCAGCAGTTTCCTGCCATCGGTCGTGTAAATGTACGAACCCTCGGCGCGCTCGGCAACGAAGTTGAAGATGCGCGACCAGGCCGGCGACATATGAGAGAAGTTTTCTTCGTAGAGTTGGGTGCTCATGAAACGTCCTTCCAAAGCCTTACGAACTCTGCCGAATGGCAACCATCTGAATATTGGTCATGTCTTCCATCGCAAACTTGACCCCTTCGCGACCCAGGCCGCTTTGACGATTTCCGCCGTACGGCATGTGGTCGGCGCGGAAGTTGGGGGTATCGTTGACAATGACGCCGCCGAAATTCAAACGCTTGACCGCCTTAAGCACGCGGTCGATATCTTTGGTGAACACGCCGACCTGCAGGCCGAATTTCGTGTCGTTGGCCTGCTTGAGCGACTCTTCAAAGTCATCGCAGGCGATCACCGACGCCACCGGCGCAAACGCTTCCTCGGCGATCACTTTCATACTGGAATTGACATTGGTCAACACTGTTGGATAATAGACCGTTCCCTCGCGCCTGCCTCCAGTCATCACCCTGGCGCCCGAGGCCTGCGCCTCCTTGACCCAGCCCTCGATGCGATCGACTTCCTTCGAGTCGATCATCGGTCCGACATCCACGCGTTCGTCAAGCGGATCGCCGATCACCATCGCCTGGGTGGCCTTGACAAATTTCTCAGAGAACGGCTCATACACCTGCTTCTGGCTGTAGATGCGCTGAACCGAGATGCACACCTGACCGGAGTTGTAATAGGCACCGACCGCGCAGCGTTTGGCGACAAAGTCCAGATCCGCATCGGGCGCAACGATCACCGGCGAGGTGTTTCCCAGTTCAAGCGTGACTTTCTTGATCCCCGCCACCGCCAGAATATGTGCCCCGATCGGCGGACTGCCGGTAAAGGTGATCTTGTCGATGCGCGGATCGGTGATCAGCCATTCACCCACCGTCCCGCCTGGACCCACAATCAAGTTGATGGCTCCCGCCGGCAGGCCCGCATCCTGCAGCGCCTGGCATAATTTCACCGCGGCCAGCGGCGTGGAGGTGGCCGGCTTGAGAACCAATGAATTGCCCGAGGCGATCGCCGGAGCGACCTTATGGGCCACAAGATTGAGCGGGAAGTTGAATGGGCTGATCGCCGCGATCACTCCGACCGGACGACGAACCCAAAATCCAAAATAGCCTTCCCCGGAAGAGACGGCATCCAGCGGAAAGGTTTCGCCGTGCAGACGCTTGGCTTCCTCCGAGGCGATCGTGAAGGTGCTGACGGCGCGGTCCACTTCAATGCGGGCAAACTTGAGCGCCTTGCCCGCTTCCGCCGCGATGGTTCTTGCCAGATCTTCTGAGCGCTCGCGCAACAGAGAGGCAGTTCTCAAAAGTATCTCCGCGCGCTTGAAGGCAGGCATATCGGCCATGACTTGCGTGGCGCGTTGGGCGGCGGCGATGGCTGCCTCGACGTCGGCGCGGCGGGCGGTCGGCAGCACGCCAACCGTCTGACCATCATATTTATTCCTCACTTCCAGCAGCGGGCCGGCGTCGACCCATTGTCCATCAATGAAGAGTTTATATTCCATCTTTGCATTCTCCTGATCGCTCGCAAAAGTCCATGGGTCAGGCGACCCAGGCCAGATCCAATCTCTCCAACGTTTCAGCAGTCGGGATGCCGTTCGACATCCAGCCCGCCAGCCGGTAATATTCGTCAATGGCAGAATCAATTTCCTCGTGGGTCAGGGCAATCCCGGCGGTCGGGCCGCTGCCCGCCAGGGCCTTGAAGAATTTCTTCGGCAGCTTATCCTGTCTGCGATCGAGTCCCTCGCGGGCATTGAACATGCGCATGAGGTTCAGCCGGCGCATGCCAACCAACATCAATTCGTCCAGGGTGACCTCCCAGCCCGTCACCGCTTTGACAAAGTCCACCATTTCTTTCGGGCCGTAAAGCGTCCACGCCGGACCCCAGACGAATTGACACAGTTCGACGGTATCCAGGATCGAATAAAAGACCTCGGTCAGGTACGCATATTTCACCTTGTCCGGACCCAGCGAAAGCGGCTCAAGCTTGTTGGGCATGCCCAACAAACCTAGCCGCCCCATATACAGGTCGGAGGCGATGCCCTCTTCGATCATCCAATCGTGCTCGCTGGATTGATGGTCGGCGCCAAACGGGTTGACGGCATAGATCAGACCGAGACTTCGTTTGGCCTGGGGCATATGGGCAGGTGCCTCTGACCCTTTCACCGTAATGAGACATTCGTCCGCGCCGTTGCCCCAGATCTGCGCGGCGCGCTCCGAACCCTGCGACAGGGTCCTGCCCAGCGGGCCTTCGGCTTTGACGATCGCCTGAAGGGCGGCCAGCATGGCGTCCGCATTGCCAAACTTCAGATCAATGCCGTTGGTCTGTTCTCTGGTGATCAGACCTTTCTCGTAGCATTCCATCGCAAAGGCAATCGTCGCCCCGCAGGCAATCGTGTCCACACCCTGCTGGTTGCAGATTTGGCTGGCCAGGGCAACCGCGGCCAGATCCCTGACGCCGCAGTACGAACCAAATGTGCCGACGGTCTCATATTCGGGGCCGCCGTAATAGGGGTCCACTTGATACGGCCCATCCTTGATCTCGACCACGCGTTTGCAGCGCACGATACACGCATAACAAGTGTCGCGTTCCTTCAGAACCGTCTCCGCCATTTTCTCGCCGCTGATCGGTTCGGGATCCTCAAATTGACCCTCGTTATAATTGCGCGTGGGAAGCGTGCCCATCGTGTTTTGCACCATGACCACGCTGGCGGTTCCATATTTGGCGAGGCCATCCATGTCGGGATTGCCCGGCAGATCCTTCGGGCCGGTGCGATTGAGCGCCGTGACCCCCTTGGGGTCCGCCACCTCGACCTTTTTCCGACCGCGCACGACCACGGCTTTCAAATTCTTGGAGGCCATCACGAGGCCCATGCCGGTGCGGCCGTTGTTGCGGTTGGACATACTCAACATCGAGGAGAACAACACGCCGCGTTCGGCCGCCGGACCGTGCTGAAGGATCTCGATCTTGTTGTCGCCCAATTCCCTTTTGAGAATCTGATCGACTTCCCCCGTGACCTTGCCCATCAAATGCGATGCATCGTGAAGCTCGGACCTGCCGTTCAGGATCGTCAGATAGACCGGGCCGGGCGATCTTCCTTTGATCACGATTCCGTCGAAGCCGGCGAACTTCAGCTCGGCCGGAAAATACCCGCCGCCCTGCGAATCGCCGATGCCCCCGCTGATCGGGGATTTGGCGTTGGCGTTGATGCGGCTCTGCCCGGAGATCGCAGCACCGGTGGTCACGCCGCACATCAAGGTCAGGACATTGTCGGGACCGAGGGCCGGCGCGCCCTTGGGCATTTCCTTCAAAATGTAATAAAGGCCCATCGCCGATCCGCCCATGTATTTACGATAAAAGGCCTCGGGCGGTTCCTCCACTGTCAGCGCGCCGTGGGTCAGATCCACATGCAGAATTTTTCCGTTATAACCGAATGGCATGGCAACCTCCTGTAAGCAGTCGCGGCTTTCCTTTATTATACGAACGGATACGGCAGAGGGCAAACGCAAATTTCCGAAAGCGACAGTGCCCCCGCGCCTGAGCCCCCTCGGCCATTCCCGCCGAGCATGGAAACCTTCCGCGCCCCGGGCGGAATCGGGTCCGCTCGCATTCGTCCCGCTCAAAGCAGAACCAGCTCTCCCGGCCAGGGCCGCGAGGGGAGCATTTCTTCGGGTCCCGGATCCCTGCTGGTAAAACGGGCGATCCTGTTTCGGGTGGGGTCTGGGAGTACGCCCCGCTAACGGACGGGGGCCCGCGGACCTTTCTCCTGCTCGCTCGCGGCGCCGGGTGGTCCAGCGTCCTTCAAGCCACTCGCGGCGTCAGCGCCTTCGAAGTGGATCAACGCCCCGGCCGGCTGCGGCGAACTTGCCGGCCCTTCGTGCGCTTCCCATGAGCGTAATTCACCTCAGGATCGGACCGGATCTTCCATCCAAGAAGCTGTCGATAAAAATCGATGGCCGGGGGATCGCGGGCGAGGTCCCGCCGCCGGCAAAATCCCTTTTGCTCGTCCGAGCCCGCTTCGGGACCTGGATAACGCGAATATGATGATGGGAGATTTTATCTACCGAAGCACTTGCTTCAAATTCCATCAAAGAGATCTTTGCTTACGCGATGATTTCCATCAATGGCCGGATAGGCCTGCATGTAATTTTCATATTCGCCCATCAGCCGCGTCGCCAGGCCCATCAGTCCGCGGCGCATCTGGACGCCGCCTTGCGAGGCGTGACAAGCTCCCGCCTGCCCTTTGATCTCCGATACGGAACTGATGTTGATCCTGGCATGTGTCGGAAAATCAAACTCGACCAATGCCTTGAGATCGATATCCTTGTTGCGGCCAAACTTGCGCGGGTTCACGCCGACGATCGGCATGAGCCGCGTCACGACGCGCAGGAACCGATGTGGGAAAACGTGAAAGTATAACGCCTTCGATTTGAACGGCAATCCGCCTTCGGGGTGGAAGGCAGGATCGTCTGATCGTTCGAAGGCAAGCACCGTGGCTTGCTGGATATGGATGTGGTCGGGGTGACGGTATCCGCCGATCGGATCGAAGGTCAAAACAATATCCGGCTTGAGTTCGCGAATATATTTGACCACACGGCCGGCGACCTCGTCAACCGAATGATTAATCTGCGCATCCGGATGTTTATTATCTGCCATACCGGGCATCCCCGAATCGCGATAGTCCAGGAAGAAGACATCCTTCAACCCCAAATGCTCCGCGGCACAGCGCAGCTCGCCTTCGCGCAATTCCCCGATGGATCGGAAGCCTTTCATGTGTTCAGGATCAACCGTGCCGGCCTCGCCGCGGGTGGCGCAAACATAATAGACATCATAGCCTTTACGCGCATAGAGCGCCAGCGTGCCGCCCATTCCAAAAGATTCGTCGTCGGGATGCGCAAGGACAGCAAGAATAGTTTTCGTCATGGCTCCTCGTTTATAATCGGTTTAGTATAACGCTAAAGGAGACGAGATGAGATTCGAAACCCTTACCATTCACGCCGGCCAGGAACCCGACCCAAATAACGGTGCGGTCATGACGCCCATCTATCAGACCTCCACCTTCGCACAGGACGGTGTGGGCCGGGCGCGGCAGGGCTACGAGTATGCACGCACGAAAAACCCCACACGGCTGGCGCTTGAAAACTGCGTGGCAGAACTCGAAGGCGGAGGATACGGATTGGCATTCGCCTCGGGCCTGGCCGCGACCGACACCGTTCTGCGTTTGATGGAGCGCGGCGCGCATGTCCTGGCCGGAAACGATGTATACGGCGGGACGTTCCGTCTGTTTGATAAAGTCCTGCGCCGCTTCGGCCTCGACTTTGACTTTGTTGACACGACGGACCCTGAATCTGTGGCCGAGGCCCTGAAGGCCTCCACCCGGATGGTCTGGCTCGAAACGCCAACCAACCCCCTGCTGAGCATCACCGATATCCAGGCGGTTGCGGAGATCGTTCACGCCCGTGCCAATCCCCCACTCCTGGTGGTGGACAACACATTCGCCACGCCGTATAACCAAAGACCCCTTGAACTTGGCGCGGATATCGTTGTCCACTCGATGACCAAATATCTCGGCGGGCATTCGGACGTGGTCGGCGGGATCGCGGTCGTGAAGGACAAAGCACTGTACGAAGGATTGGCCTTTTTGCAAAATGCGGTCGGCGCAGTGCCGGGCCCGATGGACTGCTTCCTGGTTTTGCGCGGCCTCAAGACCCTGCACGTCCGCATGCTGCGCCACGCAGAGAATGCGGTCGCGGTGGCAGATTATCTATCCAGGCATGCGAAAGTGGCCAAGGTGCTGTATCCGTTTAACAAGAATCACCCCCAAGTCCACCTCGCGAAACGGCAGATGCGAAGCGGAAGCGGGATGGTTTCCATCATCATGAGCGACGGGCGCGAGGCGGCCGCCCGCTTCGCAGAAGCGACCAGGATTTTTACGCTGGCCGAATCATTGGGCGGAGTCGAATCTTTGATCGAGGTCCCGGCCGCCATGACGCATCTTTCGACGGCCGGCTCGCAGATCGCGGTCGAGGCGGGATTGGTGCGATTATCCGTTGGGATCGAACACCAGGATGATTTGCTCGCAGATCTGGAGCAGGCTTTGGGCAAGGTGTGATCCGAAGTGGCCGCCCGCGGGCGGCCACCCGGCCCGGATCTATTTGGCTGCGGCGTGGATGGCCACCAGCGTCACATCGTCGTCCTGTTTGGCGCCGTTCTGATATTCCATCAATGTGTCGAATAATTTGTCACAGACCTGTTGCGCAGGAAGCCCGACCAGTCCGCTCAGGGTGGCGTTGACACGGTCCAGGCCGAAGGACACACCCTGCGGGTCGCGGCAATCCGTCAAACCGTCCGTGAAAAGGACCAGGGTGCTGTTCGGTTCAAGAAGCACGGTGTGTTCATCGAGCGTAATCGTATCCCAAAGTCCCAGGGCCATTCCCGGCCCGTGCGGGACGCGCTCGATCCGGCCGTCAGGAAATAGAATGAGCGGCGGTTCATGGCCCGCCCGGGCATAGGAGAACTCACGCGTCACGGAATTCACCATGCCGTATAAAGCCGTAACAAATTGGGCCGACTTTTCCAAATGAGTGATGTGACGGTTGACCAGGCCCAACACCGCGCCCGGAGGCAGGCCGGTATCCGCCTCGGCCATGATGAGCGCATGGGTCCGCGCCATGAACAATGCCGACGGAATGCCTTTGTCGGCCACATCGCCGATGACCACCCCGGTCTGATGCGTGCCGTTCAGAAAAACATCGTAGAAATCGCCGCCCACCTGCCGTGCCGGCAGGATGCGCGCCCCAAAGTCAAAACCGTCGGCCGCGGGGAGCTGGGCGGGCAGAATGCTGAGCTGGATCTCCGCCGCGACCTGCAGTTCGCGCTCGAGGCGCTCTTTCTCGATCAACTGTTCCTGGGCGGCTTTGAGCTCATCGTAGGCCTTTTGCAACTGGCGATTCTTTTCGCTGAGGTCACGGAATGTGGCCTCATTGGTCGCGCCCAGCCGCTGACTCAAAATTCGCACCATCGAATACGCCATCATCGGCCAGCGTCTTATGATCTCCTGAAACTTGCTGTGACTCATGACCCAGGCGCGCGTGCGCGTCTTCGCGCGCACGGTGGCCGTCCGCTTGCCTTCCGGTAAGATCAGGCTCATTTCGCCGATATACTCGCCCGGACCGCAGGTCCGCAACAACAGCTCATCCGCAGAATCCGCACCCAAAAGGACTTCAAGCGAACCGTCCATCACCACGTAAAGATTCTCCCCCGCCTCGCCTTCGCGAAAAATATAAGCGCCCCCTTCGTAGGTTTCAACAGGCAGTTCGTTCACCATCTGAAACAATTCAGAAGAAGGGACATCCTGAAAGAGCGGGATCTTCAGAAAAACAGATTCATCCATAAAAATCAATTCCCTCGCAGATCCACAACTTCCCGGCCCGCCAATTTATCTTGGATCCTGTGCACGACCGTCTCCAGATGTCTGGGCTGATGGACAAAATCCAGATCGTCGGTTTGGATGGTCAACACCGGGCAAAGATCGAAGGCCGCCAGCCATTCGTTGTAGAACGAATCCAACAGGCTGAGATAATCGGCCGTGATGCCGGTTTCCATGTTGCGGGCGCGCCTGCGGATTCGATTCATGAGCACCGCTACCGGCGCTTTGAGATAAATCAACAAAGCCGGACGCGGCAGACTGTTCACCACGAGATCAAAAAGGCGCTGATAGGAAAGATAATCGCGCTCGGCCAGATTTCCCATATGATGCAAAGCGCGCGCAAAGATATAGAAATCCTCATAAATGCTGCGGTCCAGAATGGCAGAACGGGCATCGTGCATGGCCTCCAGATATTGTTCGGCCCGATGACCGAGAAAGAATATCTGCAGGTGAAACGCCCAGGCATGCATCTCCGCATAAAAATCGGTAAGATATGGATTATCCGCGACCGACTCGTAACCGGTGTGCCAGCCCAACCGCGCACCGATCCGCTCCGTGAGCGACGTCTTTCCGGCCCCGATATTTCCGGCCACCAGCACAAGATGCTTTGCCACACTGCAAGTATAGCAGAAAAGATTCGGACCAACAATTTTATCAATGCGCCCTCCGCCAAGCAGGCCTCTTTGGGGGGGCAGAACTTCAAGACCGACCGCCCCGGCGCAGGGCCCCAAGCTCGGGGGCTTTCGCCTCCGGTCTTCGCCCGAGGACGAAAGGAAACAAAAAGAAGACCACCCTCCTTTCAATCCGGGAAGGAGCACTCGAAATTCAATGCCTGGACCGGGCGGGCCTCCAGCGGTTAAAGTTAAAACAGAAAGGATGGTCGCTAAAAAGGGGTAAAATATCGGCTTGTCCAGGAAAGGAAAAATGCCCAAGATGAAATTGACATTAATGATGATGGCCGCGGCGCTGGCCCTCGCCGCTTGTGGAGGACGGGCCGCGCCCCTCCCAACGATCAGCGTGGCCGACGTCCAAACCATGGCAGTCTCCACATTCGCGGCGGGGCTTACCCAAACTGCCGAGGCGATGCCGACGGCGCTCCCGACCGAAACACCCGCGCCCACCAACACGATCGCTACGTTCAACACGTTTGTTCCGCTCAACGGCAGCGGCACGCCCATCGCCGGGCTGGGCAGTCCGACGACCTCCTGCTACGGTCTGCTTTATATCAAGGATGTCACCATTCCAGATGACACAAAGATGCAGCCGGGCAAAAAATTTACAAAGACATGGCTCGTTCAAAACACGGGCGGCTGTGCCTGGCAGGCGGGCTTCAAGTGGACCCTCGTGGGCGGAAACCCGATGGGCGGCTCCACAGTGCCACTGACGCAGGCGGTAAATCCTGGGGCTCAATTTCAGATCTCCGTCCCGATGATCGCACCCACCACTGCGGGGGAGGCCACCGGCACCTGGCAGATGCAGGATGCCAACGGTGCATTCTTTGGCCAGTCCATGTGGGTGAAGATCGTGGTGGAAAACCCTTCGGCAACCGATACTCCGGCCCTGACAGACACGCCGGAAGTCATCACTACCACGCCCTAGCTGCCAGGGCTCGAACACGGAGGCGCGGCATGACGAGAAGAACGATCCTGACCATCAGCCTGATCGCGCTGGTACTGATCATGACGATCGGCCTACGCGGCTCCACGCAGGAATCTCGGAATCAGATGCCGGATTTTGGCGAGGTGCAGACCTCCGCGGTGGCCACCTTCGCCTCCAACCTGACCCAGACCGCTGCGGCGCACCCGACGGCCACCCCGACCCTCACCCCGACCGACACCGCCACCCCGATCGCAATCACGGCAACCGAGGGCACCGCCACTCCGACTCCCTCCTGTTATCGATCGCGCTTCCTCAAGGATGTGACTGTGCCTGATTTCTCACCCATGCAGCCGGGCCAGACGTTCACGAAAACATGGCGCGTGTTGAACAACGGAACCTGTGCCTGGCAGCCGGGCTTTCGGTTCGCCTTCTACGGCGGGGATCCGATGGGAGGGACCAACTTCACCTTGACGCAGACGGTAGATCCCGGCCAGCAACTGGATTTGTCCATTCCGATGACCGCGCCGGGCGGCACCGGGATCGTGATCAGCAGTTGGCGCCTGTCCGGCTACAACGGCTGGTTCTTCGGCGATACGCTCACCGCGAAGATTAATCTAGGCGGCGAAACGCCAACACCCTAAACAAGGAGAAATAATCATGGCAAGAAAAAAGAGAGGCAACATGCAGGGTAGGAGTCCAAGCGGGCTGAACAGCATTCAGTGGTCGGCCCTGCTCGTGATCGTCGTGCTGATTGCCGTTGCAGTCTGGTACTTCGTGATGAACCAGGGGCCGGCGCAAACCACGCCTGCACCAGCCTCCAGCACCCCGGTGCCTGGCCAGCAGGCTTCCCGCGCGGCTCCAAGCTCGGGGGGTGGCAGTTTGCAATGGTCATCCCCGCCGCCGATGACCATCGACACGGCCAAACAATATTTCGCGACCGTCCAGCTGGCCAAAGGCGGCCAGTTCGTGATCCAGCTTTATGCCGACCAGGCGCCGATCACGGTCAACAATTTTGTCTTCCTCGCCCAACAGGGATTCTATAACGGCTCGACTTTCCATCGTGTCATTGATGGCTTCATGGCGCAGGGCGGCGACCCGACCGGCACCGGCTCGGGCGGCCCCGGCTATCAATTCGTCAACGAAAAGAACGATCTGGCTTTCGATAAGGCCGGTGTGGTGGCGATGGCCAACGCCGGCCCTGATACGAACGGCAGTCAGTTCTTCATCACGTTTGGTCCCGTGCAGCTGAATGAAAGCGATTACACCATCTTCGGGCAGGTCGTCAGCGGCATGGATGTGGTCAATGGCATCACCCGCCGCGACCCGCAGCAGAACCCAACATTTCCGGGCGATGCCATGGCAAGCGTGACGATCTCAACCAAATGAAGAAGGATGACGCACGGCAGCCAGGACACCGGAAGAGTGCGGCTGCGTTTTTGAGATGATTTGAGGAAGGATCAGGCAACGGACGTGAAACTCACTGAAGAACTGCTGGCGTTGCTGCGCCAGCCGAGCACCTGCTACATCGCCACCGTGATGGCCGACGGCTCGCCGCAGATTACCCAGACCTGGGTTGACACCGACGGCGAGCACGTCGTCATCAACAGCGTGCAGGGTTATGTAAAGATCAAGAACATCCGCCGCGACCCGCGCGTGGCGGTGGCCATCTCCGCGCCGGACAATCCCGCGCGCTATTTCCAGGTGCGCGGCCGGGTCATCAAGATGACCACGGACGGCGGAGCCGAGCACATCGAGAGGCTCGCCCGGAAATACACCGGCAAACCGTACTCGTGGTACGGAGGGCGCGAACAGGTGCGCGTGATCATCCTCATCGAGCCCGAGAAAATCACCGGCATGGGCGGCGGTTTCGCGCGGCGCCCCGCCCCGGCTTCCTAGGCGCGGGTGCACCGTCGCTATCGTGCAGTTTGACCCGGGGGCCGCGGGCGCGATCTGGGCGCGGGCCCACAGCGGCCAGATCCTCAAAAGCGTGCATGGCGGCAAAGGCGGGAGCCCGCTCACCATCGACCGGCCCCGGCCAAACACCCCTTGGATTGGCAGGGTTGGCCGGGCTCGCGGAAGGGGGTCTCGGTCAATCGCCGTGGCGTGAGCCACCCTTATCCATCATCCCCTCCAGGCGTGCTTTCACGGCCGGCCATTCCTGGTCCAAAATACTGTAGTACACCGAGCTGCGGTAATAGCCATCGGGCATGATCATGTTATGGCGCAGGACTCCCTCGCGGACCGCGCCGAGGCGCTCGATGGCTTTCTGCGAACGGGTATTTCGCAGATCCGCTTTCAACTGGACGCGGATGCATTTCAGCCCTTCAAAGGCATGACGCAGCAACAGGTACTTGGATTCGGTGTTTACCGCCGTACGTTGGAATTCGACCCCATACCACGTCCCGCCGATCTCCAAGGCGTAATCCTTGGGATGGATGTCCATATAACGCGTGGCACCTGCCACGCGGCCCGAGGCGAGATGGATGACGGCGAAGGGTCTGTCCGTCCCGTTTGCCGCCCGGCTCAACAGTTCCCGCACCCAGCCTCGAATCTCCTCCTCATTCTTCATCACTCCATACGGCATCCAGCGCCAGATATCCTCGCTCATTCCGACCGCCGTCAAGCCGGCCACATGTGCTTCGCTCAGCGGTTCGAGCCGCACGACCTTGCCGACCAACGTGAGGGGCGCCACTTCCATCATTTCAACCACTCCTCTTCACTTCTATCCTGCGTGGGCAAATAGGGCATCCGGGGACCCGGCCTGCCCAGGAGGTCACTCAGGGCGGCGCGCATCGCAACGCGATCATCCCAAGGATATTCGACCGACCCGAAGCACATGGACTGTTCGTGACCCTTTCCGCAGGAAAGCACGATGTCGCCCCGCCGCGCCAGGCCCAGCGCAAACTTGATGGCCTCACCCCGATCCGCCACCCGCCAGAAGGTTTCGCCTTCGCGCCCGCCCTTCGACCTCGCGCCCTCGGCCATTTCCTCGAGAATGCCCTCCAGCGATTCCGTGCGCGGGTCTTCGGCGGTCAACACCGTCAGATCCGCCAGCTCCATGGCGGTCTGCGCCATCATCCGGCGCTTCTCCTTGTCGCGCAATCCCGCTGAGCCGAAGACTGCGATGATAGAAGGTTTATGAATCAAGGATTCCACGTGGTTCCCGGAACCTTCTTTATTCTTTCCCCAGTCCTCCGGCTGCTTTGTGGGCAGCAATTGACGTGCGGCTTCCAACGTGACCTTCAAGGCGTTCGGCGTATGCGCAAAATCAACGATTGCCGTGAAGTCCTGGCCCAGGTCGATGCGTTCCATGCGTCCGGGCACCCCGTCGAGCGATGCGATCCCCTTTGCCGCGGTTTCCGGATTTATCCCCAGCCCGATGACAGTCGCGGTCAGCGCGGCGAGGCAATTCGAAATGTTGTATTTCCCAATTAATCTGCTTGTAATGGCTACACGTAAGCCGCTGCCGAGGGCTGTGAACTGGGCTCCGGAAGGACCGTATCGAATTTCAGCTGCGCACAGGTCCGCTCCCCCTTCAAGTCCATAACTGACTTTTCTAACCCGGGTGATGGAACCCAGATATTCATAGGAACGGTCGTCGCGGTTCAAAACCGCCAACCTGGGATTGCCCGGCGGCTTGGGCCGCGTTCTTTCAAGCGAGGTGAACAAGCGCCCTTTGGCGGCACGATAATTCTCAAAGGAGCCATGCTGGTCAAGATGTTCATGCGTGATGTTGGTGATGACGCCGATATCAAACTCGCAGGCGTCCACCCGATACTGGGCCCAACCGTGCGAGGTCGTCTCCAGGACGACATGGGTTAAACCTGCCGCGACCATTCGGGCAAGATAATGCTGCACGTCGTGCGCGTCGGGCGTAGTGACATGAAAGCCGGTATCCAACACTTCCGCGCCGATCACCGCGTTGACCGTTGAGATCAAACCCGCCTTGATTCCCGCGGCCAGTAAAATTCTGTAGATCAAATTGCAGGTGGTCGTCTTGCCGTCCGTGCCGGTGACACCGATCATGGTCAGATGCCGCGCAGGAAAATCATGGAAGGAGGCTGCGATCCAAGTCAAGGCCTGCCGCGTATTTTCGACACGCAGGTAGGGGACGGGCAGGTTGCGCATGTTTTTCTCGCCGACGACGGCAGCCGCGCCGTTCTCAATCGCCTGCTCAATGAAATCGTGGCCGTCCAAGGACCCGCCCTTCATCGCAACGAACAAATGGCCCGGCTTGACCGCGCGGCTGTTAATCGAAATTCCTTCAATGGGAAGAGCAGGCAATTGGCGTGGAGAATAATCAAGGGAAAGTTCTGCAAAAATCTTCTGAAGTGATTTCATGTTAAACAAAAAGGGTTTTGGGATTCTATCTCCAAAACCCTCTGCCGTGAATACCCAAGAACTGCTAATGACTCACCAACTTGATATTGAAGCGATACGAATTCACCAGGAGTCTGAAGTTCCGCCACAGCAATACATACATCTCCACACCGCGCGCCGTGGTGATGTCGCCCAAGTCGATGACGGAGATCCAGCCAAAGCCATCCCGCAGAATCCTGGTGACCGCTTTTTTCGCCTCCGGGTCATTGCCGCTGACAAAGACATCGGTACGTTCCGATAGTTTATTTGGCTCGACCATGACGACTGCGTTGATCGTGTTCAATGTTTTTACCACACGCGTTTGATCAAACTCGCGCTGAATTTGTTCGCCAAGCGAATCGGTATTGCAAACGGTCAGCGACCAGATGTTGTTCGAATAATCCAGCGGATTAGCGGTATCGACGAGAATCTTACCCTTCAAATTGTCGGAACCCGCCATGCGCAGGGCATTCAGCGAAGCCGTTCCCAATGTGCAATTGAATATGATCTCTCCATGCGCCGCAGCATTGGCAAACGTCCCAAACAGGGCCCGCGGGCTATTTTCCGACTTGGCCCATGCCACCGCCTTTGGATTACTGGCATCGCGGGCACCCATCATCACATCATGCCCCAAGTGCACCAACTTCGAACCGATCGTCTGCCCCACCACGCCCGTGCCCAGAACACCAAATTTCATGGTTGTCTCCTCGTTGCTTTGATGATTAGCTCATGCTGGAATCAGGCCGAGAGCGCTTCAAGCTCCGCGCGCTCCATCTTGGACTTCAACCATTTTAATCGAAAAGTCTCCTCGCGTTCGCGCTCTTCCAAGGAACTGACAATGAAGGCCACGGTTGCCTCGTAGGCGGGAATGAAGATATGCTGGAGGGCGTTCACCCGGCGCTGAGTCTTTTTCAATTCATTCGCCAGACGCCACACCGTCGCGGTCAGCATCGATAATTGGGGGACACGCAACAACACTTTGCGGAAGGCAGTGCTGGCCTCGTCCAAAACCGCAGACGTGTCGCCCGGGCTGTAAAGCATTTCCGGTGGCTCCCCGCGCGCCTCAATGCTCGGAATCGCGACGCCCATGATACCTCGCAATTTGAGATGGACCTCCACGGTTTTATTTACCGCGAGGGCGGCCCATTCCACATGATCGCTGCCCATCACCAGACGCGCCTTCTCCATGGCCCCGTACGCAGTTTCCAGGAGGGCCCAAACTTCCTTTTGAAGCTCGTCAGCTTCCTTGGCCACGCGCACAAGTTCCGCAGTAAGCGCCTCGCGTTTTCTATCGAGGATCTCGTACCCTTCACGCGCAAACTGCAGATCCTTTTTGACGCGAATTAGATTACTTCGTGTGGGCGCAACGTTAATGGTCGGCATTTTCAGATTTGTAGTATTGCTTGAGCTCGTCCAGGCTGACGCGGGTCAATTCTTCCTGTGGCAGCAGCGAAAGCAACCGCCAGCCAATATTGAGAGTCTGCTCAATCGTGCGGTTCTCCGTAAAATCCTGATTGATGAACTCCCGCTCGAAGGCTCGACCGAATTTAAGGTATTGCTGATCTACCGTCCCCAATTCTTCTTCTCCGATGACCGATGCCAACGCACGCACATCCTGGGTGTGAGCATAGGCTGCATAGAGCTGGGCCGCCAGATGGGGATGGTCCGCACGGGTGCGATCTTTGCCGGTCCCATGATCCATCAGCCGCGATTGACTGCCGGTCTCGTTTTGGATGATCATGCGCGGACCGCCAATGCCGTCCTTCATCAAACGCGACAGGCTGGGCAGCACTGCGATCGGCGGATAAATGCCCTGATGATTCAGTTCGCGTCCGAGGGTAATCTGGCCCTCGGTAATGTAACCGGTCAGGTCTGGCACAGGATGCGTAATATCATCGCTGGGCATGGTCAGGATTGGAATCTGCGTGATCGAGCCTTCGCTGGTTCTCACGCGCCCGGTGCGTTCGTAGATCGACGCCAGGTCGCTGTACAGATAACCGGGATAGCCCTTGCGGCTTGGCACCTCACCGCGCACATTCGAAATCTGACGCAGAGCCTCGCAATAATTGGTCATATCGGTCAGAATAACTAATACATGCAGTTGGCGCTCATAGGCCAAATATTCCGCCAGCGTCAGCGCCGCACGCGGCGTCACCAAACGTTCCACAGGCGGATCATCCGCCAGGTTGAGGAACATGGTCACACGGTTCAGCGCACCGCTTTGGGTAAAAGAATCCCGGAAGTAATCTGCCACATCATGTTTGACGCCCATCGCCGCAAACACGATGGCGAATTGTTCCGAGGTAGAGGGCGGTTCACCCGCGGGCCCCCCCAGGGTCGCTTGCCGAACGATTTGCGCGGCAATTTGATCATGAGGCATGCCCGCGCCGGAGAAAATGGGAAGTTTTTGACCGCGCAGCAGCGTATTCATTCCATCGATCGCGGAGATGCCAGTTTGAATATAGTCCCGGGGATAAACGCGGGCGGTCGGGTTGATCGGCTGGCCGTTGACGTCCGCGTAATGATCGGTCAAGGGTTCGGGGCCCCCGTCCAGCGGGCGCCCCAGCCCATCAAAGACGCGTCCCAGCATTTCTTCCGCGACGGGGATATGAAGTGTATCTCCCAGGAAGCGGACGCGCGTCCCATCAATGGAAAGGCCCGTGGAACCGGCAAAAACCTGCACGACGGCCATGTCCTCACCCACCTCCAGCACACGGCCGCGACGAATCTTGCCTTGAGAGTCGGCAATATCTACCACCTCATCGTACCCAATGTTGGCTGCGCCCTCGACCACAAGGATGGGGCCCTCCACGCGGCTCACACCAACGACTTCTTGTCCGCCTCGAATTGTTGTGTCGCTCATCGGTACTCCATATCCAGTTTGCTCATCTGCTGATCAACCGTCTTTCGGATCTCATCCATCTTTTCCAACTGATCGTTGGGCACGCTGGTTTTTGCCCGAATCAAGGTGTCGACCACGGGTAGCTCGTGAATAACCGAGATCGGTGCCCCGTGCTTGACGATGCGCAAACCGCGCTCATGAAAATACAGGATTAACTCCAACATGCGAATCTGCTTCTGAATGGTGGAAAACGCGTCGACCGGATCCATGGCGTTCTGTTGCAAGAAGCCTTCACGAATAAGACGCGCGGTCTCCAACACCATGCGTTCCTCCGAAGGCAGCGCATCCGGACCCACCAATTTCACGATCTGAGATAACCGGTCTTCTTCACTCAGAATTTCCATGGCTTGATTGCGCATCTTGAGCCAATCCATGCCGACCTGATCGCGCCACCAACCCGCCACATCTTCCAGATATTCACTGTAGCTATCCAGCCAGTTGATGGATGGGAAGTGACGCGCGGATGCAAGGGATTTATCCAATGCCCAGAAGCAGCGGATATAGCGCTTTGTATGTTGCGTGACCGGCTCGGAGAAATCACCGCCGGGGGGCGAGACAGCACCCACGATACTGACCGATCCCTGACTTCCATTCAGCGTTTCCACGTACCCGGCGCGCTCATAAAATTCTGCAAGGCGGCCCGCCAAGTACGCGGGATATCCTTCCTCGGCCGGCATTTCCTCGAGACGTCCGGAGACCTCGCGTAAGGCCTCAGCCCAACGTGAAGTGGAATCGGCCATCAAGGCCACGCTATAACCCATATCGCGGTAATATTCCGCGATCGTGATGCCTGTATAGATGCTGGCTTCGCGTGCGGCGACCGGCATGTTGGAGGTATTGGCAATCAGCACGGTGCGTTCCATTAAAGGGCGACCTGTTCTCGGGTCAACCAGATGTGGAAATTCTTGCAGCACCTCGGTCATCTCGTTGCCGCGTTCCCCGCATCCAATATAAACCACCACTTGTGCGTCCGCCCATTTGGCGATGCTGTGTTGGGTGACCGTTTTTCCCGAGCCAAACGGCCCGGGGATTCCCGCGGCACCGCCCTTGGCGACCGGGAAAAATGAATCCAATACGCGCTGACCGGTGATCAATGGAATGTTATGCCCCAGGCGTCTGACAAACGGACGCGGCTTGCGGACCGGCCAACGCTGGAGCATGGTCAATTCTTTTTCCTGCTTGCCAACTTTCAGTTTGGCGATGGGTTGTGTGACGGCGTATTCGCCCGCAGGAGCAACCCAAGTAATTGTTCCGGAATCATCGGGAGGCACCATGACCCGATGTTCAAATGTATCGGTCTCCATCGCAACACCCAGGATCGCGCCGCCCTGGACCTGGTCACCCACTTTCACCTTGGATGTATATTTCCATCGTTTCTCGCGGCTGATCGGGTCAAAGCGAGTGCCGCGGCGGATGAAGGAGCCCGTCGCTTGTTCGATCAAAGGAAGCGGGCGCTGTACGCCGTCATAAATACTTTGAATCAATCCGGGGCCCAGTTCAACGGATAAAGGCAAACCCGTGCCAAAGATCGGCGCACCCGGCCGCATGCCGGCGGTCTCTTCGTACACCTGGATCGTGAGGGTGTCCCCTTTAAGCCCGATCACTTCGCCCACCAGGCGCTCGTTGCCCACCTCGACGAGCTCAAGCATTCCCACGTTACGAGAGCCGCGGGCGCGAACAACCGGTCCGCTGATCCATGTTATCGTTCCGACCTGGTCACTCATGCTTTTTCTCCCATGATCACTTTGTACACCGAGGAGCGAAGTGTGTTCTGCAGACGGCTCAGGCGATTCTCGAGGGTATTGTCGTAATGCAACCTGCCATCTGCCGTATCCACGACCACCCCCGTACCTTCCTCAAGCACCGGACCCAGACTAAATTCACCGTTGAACTCTTTGGAGGCATCTGCCAGTGCGCGATTCTTCAAAAACAGTTGCGCCGAATCATCCGCAGTAATTTGCGCCTTATTGGCTTGCAACTGCAGCAACGCCTCGCGGAGCAGCGAAGCGGTAATCTTATCGTAATCTGCCCGCTGTTTCACCGTTCCCAATTTCTGCCTGGCTGCCTCAAAAACGCTGTCGAGCATTTTCTCGCGAAACGCCAGCTGCACGGAACGCGCCTTCAACTGAGCCGTTGCGATCACCTGACTGTGCAGGCGATCCGCGTCTTGATGGGCGCGATCGAGGATCGACTTCCGTTCGGACTCTGCCTGTTCCTCGGCATGCCTGCGAATCGCGTCGGCCCTCTCCTTGGCCTCAGCCTTTATTTGATCTGCTTCGTCCCGCGCTTCGGTGAGAATCGCTTGTGCCAGCATATCAATATCTTCGACTTCAGTTTTCATGACTACAATCCATTCTATGTTCTGCACGCGCAGGACGCGGCAGAAGGATTCATAACTTGATCCCAATCGCCCGCAGAACGATTTCGCCGAGAGACGATTGGCTCTCTGCGGCGCCGCGGTGAGCGGGAATCTCCACAATCAATGGAACCGTACTGCGTAATTTCAGATGTTCCATCCGGGCAGGAATCATCTCAGCGACATCCTGAGTTACAAGGACAATGCCCACATCCTGCGAGGCCTGGGCATCATCCAATGCCTGATTGACTTCCTGTGCGGTCGCCGCGACTCGTCCGCTGACGCCGGCCAGCGAGAAACCCAACACCGCTTCGGGATGACCGATCACCAAAACTTTCATCGTTTCCTATGTATACAGGACCAAAAACGCAATGAGCAGACCGTAGATGGCAATACCTTCTGCCAGACCCACGTAAAGGAGCGATATGCCAAGAAAGCCAGGCTTCTCAGCCACCGCGCCGATCGCCGCCGCGCCCGTGCCGCCCACCGCCACGCCTGCGCCAACCGCGGCCAGCCCGGTGGAGATGCCAGCTGCCAGCGAAGCATAGGGATCGGTTGCCGCCCGCAAGGATAAGCCGGCTGCCAGAACAGTCTGGGGGGAGAACAACCAAACTAAACCTCCCCCCAGCACCATCAAACCAATCAGAGCATTATAGCCTTTGAAAGCCAGGACGAGGTTCTGAGTGGTTTTCAAAGGGTCTTTTCCGAATCGGTTTAGAAAATAGGCAACCATGGGTGCGAGAGGGATTAGCGTTGCCAGGATCACGATAACGATTTTGAACATCTTTTTCTCCTTGTATGAAATGGAAATTTATGGCAGAGGTCTTAGCTTTCCTGGGCACTGGGCAGCACCAACGGCTCGTAGGGCAACCCGCCGCCCAAATAGAATTTACTGAAGAACTCATAGTAATGCAAACGCATGGTTTGAATACTCACAATAAAACCCTCCAGCGCCACCACACCCAGGTTTCCAATCACGATCACGATCCAATATCCGATTCCAGTGTTTTGTCCGCCGCTTGCCAGCCCGGCAAACACCAGCACGGCCAGGCAGAAACCGGCGTGCGCCACCGCAAAGGCGCCCACGCGTACATAGGACATGCTGTTGCTGAACATGCTGATGAACTTTTCTATCACTTCGAAGAAGGATTGCAGTACAAAAAGGCCGGTTCCGCCTTCGATCAAGGGACGCTGGCCTTCGACCAAGCGCTTCAAAGGCTCGGAGAACACGACCCCGGTAAAGGTCGCCAGCACAATCAACACCCCCGAAATCACAAATATGGGCGCCGGAACCGGAAAATGCAGGATGAAGGTGGCTATTCCCGCAATCACCAGGGCCAGGAAGGACCAGTACAATACCAGGCCCGCCATGCCATTCGGATCAAAAAATAACCTGCCCCAATCGCGCGACCGGAAGGCATTATAAAGACTGAGGAGGTACCCGAGGCTAAGCAATACCACACCGGCCCCAATGGCGATGCCCAGAATTACGATTATATTGTGCAGCGGCTGGAGCACAACAAAATGTTTGAACAGGGGATTGTTGGGCAGAACATCTTCGAACGCGAAAAAGCTGCCGTAGAGAAACCCGAAAACGGTTCCCATCAAACCACAGATGGTGATGAGGCCGCCCAGGGCGGCCATACTGCGCAGCGCCGGCACTCGCTTGCTTGAAAGGAGCCAACCGAAGCCAGCCAGCACAAGTCCATGACCTACATCGCCAAACATCGCGCCGAACAGCAACGGGAACGTCACGCCGATCAAAACCGTCGGATCAATTTCCTCGTAGCGCGGCCGCGCGTAGGTCTTGACCAGCATCTCAAAGGGTCGCAGCCAGGGGGGATTATGCATCGCAACAGGGACGTTCGAATGATGACCGGCGCGCGCCATCGGCGTTGCTTCAATCACGATTTCTTGGGAGGCATTCTTCAAGCGCTGAGTCAAGAACTTCAAATCCGTGCTCGGAACCCAGCCGACCACCACATACGTATGACGAAGCTGACCAAAGCGAGCAATCGCCTCCGCCGTCACGTGATTCACGTGAACATTCCATAATAGTTTGTATAATTCATTTTTGTGGGTATCTGCCAACTTCGCCAGGGCGCTGTCAAGTTCAGATATTTTCTGCCTGGACGATTCGATCTCTTTACGAATCGTTGCAGTGACCTGGGCGGGCGTCCCTTCGAATTCTTCCGGAAGAACGAGCGGATTCAAATATGCGCTTTTGACCGCGCGGTCGATGACATCAGAATTACTGCGCGGGCCCAATATCCAAACCACCGGTTTTTGGGGATCATCGTTCAGAGCGAAGAAGACATGGGGAACTCTGGATAAGCTGGTTTCCAGCCGGCTCACATTCGACGCGGGAATCGTGCCGGGGACCGAATATAAATATCTGGATTTCCGCAGGGCCCCGACCTCGACCTGGATGTCTGCGATTGGCTCCAGCTGGTGAAGCTGGCTCTCCAGCTGCTCCAGCCGTTTCCTTTCTGCATTCGCCTGCTCGCCGGTCGCCTTGACATCTGCCTCGATGCGCTCCACGGCCGCCCGCATCGCCTCCAGATCCGCCTTCGTATCAAAACCCGCCGATGCGTGGTATTCCTCTTTCAAACTCAATGCCTGCAAAATGACTTGAATGCGGCGCTCCACTGCGGCATATCCGGCGGACCTTTCCTGCCAGGTGTTGGGCCCTGCGTTCTCCAGTCCCAGATAGGTGCTGTCAATCTGGTGGAAAACGCCGCGGGTGCCTAAAACGTCTGTTACAGCCAAAAGATCCTTGGCTGGAACGATCAATTGAACTTCAGTCATAGCTTCCGGAAAGAACATATCATCTCCATGCAAACAACAGGATTATCATTCAAGGCGTTCATCGAACACGCGCTAATCCGACTGTTTCGACGTCCTCTCGGAGTTCAACAGACTCGGTTTCAACAAAAACGGGCGATATTCATCGTCCGAAATGTTCGAGGACTTTGCCTCGATCAGCACGATCAAATCTTGCACTTCGAGGTCGCTCATCACCAGAAAAGCCAGTGGGATACCGATGTGAAACGGGCTGCCCACAAAGGCTGCCGCGCACTGTCCCAGGATCTGACGCTTCAATTCGAATTCCAACTTGGGCAATCCTGCCTGAGCTTCCTCCAGCAGGGAATTCGCATCGCTGATCTGCGGATAGATGCGCGTGATGATCGGGGCAATATCCGCCCCGGCCGCCACGGCTCGAATATCTGAATCGTGGACCCGATACCCAAATGGCAGAGTATAGTTGATGACCTCCTCCTCGGAAAGTTTGTGATAAACATGATAGCGGATCGCCCACATGAGGTTGTTCATGTCCAGCAGCGAGCCGATGATCTTCACACCATGCTGACGATCCTGCCCCGTCAGCTTTTCCGCCTCCGACCACAGCCGGCGCCAATAGCTTAGATCCAGAGCCACCTCAAGCGGAAAGAGATTCTGCTCCGCTGAATATCTTTTCATCGCGAAGGATACAGCTTCCTCGTAAGGCGTCCCGCGCAATAAATCCACTGCCGAGGGCACACTGCCTGACTCAATCATCGCCTGCGCTGGCAGAACAGAATTCGGGCCGAGAGGAAAAAGCACTTCACGCACTCGATCCCAAAGGGCCGTTTCGGTATTCCAACCGGAGACCGTTACCAGTCCGCGCAAGACCGCCTTAAGATTGCCCAGTTCAAAATAACGATACAACTGCTTCACGAGAGGCCGGGTCTCAACCGGCGTCATCTGAATCACACTGTAATAGGAATCAGCGAGCTTCCTCTTGATCTGGAGAATCACGCGCCGCGGCGCAACGTCCTTGTCCTTGAGGCTGTCAAGATAAGCTCCGTAGACCGTATTCTTAAGTGAGCCAATTAACGATGAAAAATCCGGCGAATCGCTTAACCGCAAAACATCTTGCGGTGTGAGCAAATCCGCGTACATTGCTCTTACACGCGAGCTGATCGCTGCGTATCCTGAAACGCCGCCGGGCATGAATTATTTCTCGCTCACGACATGATCTAAGATGTAGTTGACGGCGCGGTCAAAGTTTTTCTTCGCCGCCATTTCCATGTGTTTATTCTTTTCTTCGGCCTCAGCCATGATGTGTGCGGTTTCTTCATCCGCCTGAGCCCGCGCGACAATTTTTTGGGCTTCGGCTTGCGCCTCGAGGCGGGCCCTTTCGATCAAAGCCTGTGCCTCTTGTTCGGCCTGTACGGGCAATTGCTGCGCTTCGCGCAGAGCGGATTCGTGAATTTCCTGTGCCTGCTTTTCGATCTCCAGGACTTGTTGAATATGCTTTTCATTCATTATTTTGATTCTCCGGCGCGTTAATTGGGCACAATTGTAAGTTAAAAGTTCTTGATAATCAAGGTCTAAATACGTATAAATCACGGATTTCACAAAGAGAGACCTTGATCAACAAAAGGTTTCGGCGGATTTGCCGAAACCTTTTGCATTTAGCCCAAGTTTTGTGCAGTCAGCGGCCGCTGTTTCTCGATCGGCCGCTGACTGCACAAGCGCTGCGTTCGAAACGAAATTATTTCAGACTTTGACGCAGCCCTTCAAGCTTTCCCGCGACCGAACCATCCAACACTTTGTCGCCGACCGTGATCACCAACCCGCCCAAGATGGAGGGATCGACCCGGAAGGATACGGCTTGAGCACCGACCTTGGCCAGGACACTCTTCTTGACTGTATCCTGTTCGAGCGCGTTCAGCGGCAGGGCGCTGACCACTTCCGCCGACTCGCCCTTGAAGTCCGCTTCATCGAGCACAACCACTTTCCCTGATTTTATGCCCGAGAAGAATTCATCCAGCAAAAGATGCTGGCGCCTTTCATCAAGCGCCTCGCCGACCAATTTCTGCGCGGCGGCAATTGCGAGCGCCGCAACCTGACCGCGCACCTCGCCGAGGATGCGGTCGCGCTCCATGGCCATTTCCGCCAGGGCGCCTTCGCGTTCCTTCACGATCTCCCCCTCGGCATCGGCCCTGACCTGCAAAGCAGCTTTCTCGGCCCGCTCATTGGCTTCATTGACGATATGCGCGGCCTGCGCTTGGGCCTCGGCAACGATCTGGGCCGATTCTTTTTCCGCGCTGGCGCGGGCTTCGGCGGCCACGCGGGCATCTTCCATGCCCTGTTCGATCTTCTTCTTGCGGTTCTCGAGCAGGTTCAAGAGCGGCTTGTAGACCCACGCCTCCAGGGTCAGGAACACAATGACAAAGGCAATGATTTGAACAATGAGCAGGCCGAAATTAATTCCAAGTGCTTCCATACTCAGGCTCCGATCCAGGGTTACACGACTTTGAAGAGCATCAGGAAGGCGATCACCATGCAGTAGATGGCAATGGCTTCGGAAAAGGCAATGCCAAGGATCATATTGGTCAAAAGATTTCCATAGGCGTCCGGATTGCGGGCCATGCCGCCCAGCGCGCCCTGCACGCTCAGGCCGATCCCCACCCCCGCCCCCGCCGCGCCGATCATCGCCAAGCCGGCTCCAATAAAGCGAGCCGCATCCAAAATATTTCCTTCCATGTTTAAGCCTCCTATGCTTTGATTCTAAATTTCGTGAACTTCTTCGTGCTCTTCTTCATGACCGTGACCCTGCGTGGCCTGCGCCATGAAGATCATGGTCAGGATGCCGAAAATGAACGCCTGGATCACGCCCACAAACAATTCGAACAACATGATCATCGAGGGCAAAATGCTGATCTTGCCCAGCAGCGATGAAATGATCGCCACCAATACCAGGCCGGCAAACATATTCCCAAAAAGACGGAAGGCAAACGAGATGATCTTGGACAATTCCGAGACGATCTCAAGCAGGCCGACCAGGAAGTCCATCGCGCCGAAGAAAGGAACCTTGAACATGGTGCGCACATTGATGAACTTCGAGAAATAGCCGAAGCCCTGCGTTTGAACACCGACCACCTGGGTCATGAAGACCGAGATCAGGGCCAGGGCGACCGTAAAGTTCAGATCGATCGACACGCCGCGCAGAAACGGCACAAGCGTATAGCCGTTTGGAGCCTGACCCGGCAGGAGATTGGCAAAGATGCCCAGAGGCTGAATGGGATGCCCGCCCGCAACGGGCCGCAAGATGCCGATCGCCTCAAAGCCCGGCAGCAGCTTGAGCAGGTTGGCGAACAACGCATAGAACATGATGGTTGCGAACCACGGAAAGATGACCGGTGCCAATTTCATGCCCGTCGCGCCTTCCGTCATGTTGTAAATCAATTCAAAAAAAGCTTCCATCAAGTTGCCGATGCCGCGTGGAACCAGGTCCGAGCGTGCGCTCTTCAGCATGGAACGGTTGGTATAGAAGGCGATCACGATCACCAGCAGCACCGTGAAGATCAATGGGGGAATCGTATTCACCAGATAGAAGGGGCCGATCACCGGCAGGGTGACCAAAGGCTGCTCGATCAGCTTTTCAGCCGAAAAGGTGATCCCGGGCTGGACCGGTACAAAATAATACTCGCCGACCACGAAACCCATGATCATCAGCACCAGCACAACCCAGCGGCGCCAAGGTCTTCGCTTTTCCGTCTCCAAGCGTGCCTCCTAACGAACTAAGAAAGATCAGCATCTTTCTTTTGAGATTGGGATTTTATTTTTGCAAGCGCACGGCGCGAAACATACAGCATTACGATCACGGATAAAGGTGTGCCCCCCAGCAGCAGCAGCACGGTGAACAGCGGCCGGGTGCCCAACGTTTTATCCAACCATAGCCCGCCCAGCAATGAAGCTAGAATGATGAGGAGCGTCAGACAGCCAACCTGGGTTATCAAAGCGATCAGGAAGTTATTGCTGAGCCCCGGCTGGTTGCCGTCTGATTGTGTCATGCCGCACGATTATAACAAACACGCCAAATGTGTGTCAATGAACGGCTCTAAAACAGATTCAGAGCCGCGGCATTGGAATAGCCAAACCACGGTGCAAATACCGTGCCCAGCAAAATCACACCCAGCACCAGCACCACCAGCGCAATCGCATAAGGCCGCGGCAGGCCGATCGGATGTTTATCTTCGTCTTCGTTTTCCAGGCGATACAGATAAACATACTTCATTACATTCAAATAATAGTATACGCCGACGATGGAGTTCAAGATCCCCACGATGACCAGCCAGACGTACCCCGCCTGGACGCCTGCCGCAAACACAACGACCTTCGCAACAAACCCGCCGAAGGGCGGCATGCCCGCCAGCGAGAGGAAGGCCGCCAGCATGATCAATCCCAGCAGGGGTGAACGACGGCTTAGGCCCTTGTAGGCATCGTACTCATCCGAGCCGATCACGCGCCCCACGGCCGTCACGATGCCGAAGGCGGCGAGGTTGGTGACGATATAAGCCGCCATGTAGAAGACCACACTGGCGATCCCCAACTTTGAAACTGCCACAATCCCGATCATGGCATACCCGGCATGGGCGATGGAAGAATAGGCCAGCATCCGCTTCAGATTTTTCTGCGGCAGGGCCAGCAGGTTTCCAACGGTCATGGTCACTGCCGAGAGCACGGCAAAGGTTGACATCCAATCGATCGTGAAATCGTGGAATACCACCAGAAACAAACGGGCGATCACCGCGAAGCCGGCCGCCTTGGAGGCCGTGGAAAGGAAACCCGAGACGGGCGTCGGCGCGCCTTCGTACACATCCGGAGCCCAGAAATGGAACGGAACGATCGAGACCTTGAAACTGAGCCCAACGACCAGGAGGATGATCACGCCGAAGATGACGCCCGCCGCGATCGGTCCGGCTTGGAGCGCAGCGGCGAGGGCGTACAGATTCGTGGTTCCCGTAAATCCGTAGAGCAGGCTGAAGCCGTACAGCATGACCGCCGAGGTCATCGCCCCGAACAACAGGTATTTGAAGCCCGCTTCGGTGGAGCGGTCATCCGAAAGCATGAAGCCTGCCAAAACATAAAGCGGAATGGAGGTGGTTTCAATGGCCAGGTAGAGCATGATCAGGTCGGCGGCGGATGCCATGAGACTCATCCCGATCGTCGAGGCGAGCAGCAGAAGATACGCTTCGCCGCGCTGACCCACCTTCTCCTGGTCCATCAGGAACAGGGCGGTCATGCCCGCCCCGAAGATGAAGAGCATCTGAAAGAAAAAACCCAGCCAGTCGAAGCGGATCGTGTTGCCGAAGGTCGATGCGGGCTCGCCCGGCCGGCCGGCCAAAATGCTGATCAGCAGGATGGCCAGCAAACCGCCCGCGGTCAACCAGCCCAGATTACGGCGTTGTTCCTCTTTCCAGAACGGCTCGACGATCAGCAGGATCACGCCCAGAATCAGGATCAGGGTTTCGGGGAGGATCGAAAGAAAGGCGGCAGATGTGAACATTTAGGCAACTCCCAGCAAGTGCAGGATATGCGCCACTCCTGTTTGCACCATCGGAACCATCAGCGCAGGGAACAAACCAATGCCGATCATCAAAACGCACAGGGTGGAGATCGCGACCTTGTCCAAGACCGTGACGTCGCCCACATGCCCTGCGAGTCCTTCCGGCATATTCCCAAAGAAGACCTTTCGGATATTTAGCATGATGTAGGCGGCCGTGACCACAATCGAAATGCTCGCGACCACCGCCACCAGCCACTGCGACTGCCAGACGCCCAGGAAGATCGGGAACTCGGCGACGAAACCTGAAAAACCGGGCATGCCCATCGAGACCAGGCCGCCGATGATGAATCCCACGGCTGCAAATGGCATGACCTTGCCCATGCCGCCCAGTTCCGGGATCTGGCGGGTGTGCGAACGGTCATAGATCATGCCGGTGATCGCAAAGAAGAGAGCTGTCATCACCCCGTGCGAGAACATCTGCACGCCTGCCCCGGTCAGGCCCGTCTTATTCAACGTCGAGATCCCCAGCATCACGAGGCCCATGTGGGAAACGGAGGAGAAACCGATCATGTATTTCAGATCGGTCTGGACAAACGCAATGAATGCCCCGTAGACCACGGCGATGGCCGCGCACAACATGATCAGCCAGGACCAATGTTGAGCGCCCTCGGGCAGAAGCATAATGCCGACCCGCAGCGCCGCGAACGCTCCCAGCTTCATCAACACGCCGGCGTGGAACATGGAAACCGCGGTCGGCGCGGCGACGTGGCCGTCCGGCGACCAGTTGTGGAACGGCCAAATGCCTCCCAGCACGGCGAAACCAAAGAAAACGGGAATGAACCACAAGTTTTGGAAAGAGGCGGAGAATCCCGCCTTCTCCAGCTGAAGCATGTCAAATGTGTAAACACCCGTCGATTGACCCGCCGTCCAGTACATGGCCAGCGCACCGACCAAGGCAACCACGGAACCAATAAACAGGTATAACGTCAGTTTCATTGCCGCATATTCGCGGGTCTGGATCCAGCCCCAAATGACAATCAACAGGTACATCGGGAACACGGCAATCTCATAGAAGAAGAACAGCATGAACAGATCCAGCGAGGTGAACACCCCGAACACGCCGCTGGCCAGAATGAACAGGAAGGCAAAGAACTCGCGCGGGCGATCCTGGATCCCGGCCGAAAGATGAGCATGCTCATCGAAGTCGCCCCACGAAATCAGCACGCCCGTGAACATCACCACACCCGTTAACAGAACCAGCGGAGCACTCATTCCGTCCACGCCGAAATGCAGGCTGATCCCGAGGGCGGGAAGCCAGCTGTACTGCTCCACGAATTGGTAGCCCGCCATATGCTGAGTCAAATATTGGAGATAAACCCACAGCGATAACAGCAGAGCGAACGTCGCGGCGGCCAGGGCCACACCGCGCGCTTCCGTTTTCCGCCGGGCGGGAATCATCAAGATGATCATCGCCGCCGCGACCGGGGTGAAAACAATTACGCTCAGTACAGGAAACGCCATCATCCACCTCTTAGAATAAGTGCATCACCGCTTTGTTGATCACATCCAGAATCCAGGCGGGCCAGACCCCGATCACCAGGATCAAGGCCATCAACGGAGCCATGACGATGACTTCCCGGGTACTGATCTCGGTCAGTTTGTGTTCGCCCTGCGCCCAGTGCTCATTCAGCGGACCATGCAGAACTTTCATGATCCCCTTCAAAATGTAGGCGCCGGTAAACAGCAAGCCGAGCATCGAGATCGCCGTATAGGGGGTCAGCAAAGGATACGAGCCTCGCACAACGAGGAACTCAGAAACGAATCCGTTCAGGCCGGGCAGACCCAGGGAGGCCATCGACGTGAAGATCAGAATGCCCCCGTAGACCGGGACCAGCGGGAACAATCCGCCAAACTCATCGAGGTTGCGCGTGTGCGTCCGCTCGTAGATCACGCCGACCAGGAAGAACATGCCCGCCGCCGACAAACCGTGATTGAACATCTGCAGAATGGCGCCGTTCAACGCAATTCTCGCATCCGCCGTCCCCGACGCCAGGGCGGCCGCAGCGATCCCGAGCATGACAAAGCCCATGTGGTTGACGGACGAATACGCCACAAGACGTTTGAAGTCCGTCTGGGCATAGGAGGCAAACGCGCCAAAGACGATCGCGGCCGTCGCCAGCAGCGCCAGCGCCCAGGCGAATGACTTGGCCTGCTCCGGATAGAGCGGCAGGACGAGTCTCAAGAATCCATAGGCGCCGAGCTTCAGCAGGACGCCGGCCAGGATCATCGAACCGGCAGTGGGGGCTTCCGTGTGAGCGTCGGGCAGCCAGGTATGAAAGGGCCAGATCGGAACCTTGATCGCGAAGGCAATGACAAAGGCCCAGAAGATCACGTCCTTTACCGTTGCCATGGGGAACCCGAGCAACGTGCCTTGGGCGGAAGTCCATTTCGTCATAATGGTGGCTAGATCAAACGTCCCGAAGAGCGCACCGAGCAATTGAATGCCCAGCAGGAGTCCCAGCGATCCGCCCATCGTGTAGATCATGAACTTGAGCGAGGCATAGTTCCGGTTGGCGCTGCCCCACTGATTGATCAGGAAGTACATCGGAACCAGGCCAATTTCCCAGAAGACAAAAAAGATCAGCAGGTCCATCGCCAGGAACACGCCGAGCATGCCGGTCTCAAGAAAGAGGAACAGCATCATGTAGGGCTTGACGCGGTCGGACACGCTGAACGAAGCCAGCAGCGCCAGCGGCGTCAAAAGCGTGGTGAGCAGGACCATCGTCAAGGAAAGCCCATCCACCCCGAGGTGCAGGGAAGAACCGATCGCGGCGTACCACGTATATTGCTCGGAGAATTGAAAGCCGGCCGCATCCGGTTTGAACTGGATCCAGACATAGACTGCCAGAGCGAACGGGATCAGGCTTGCCGCGAAGGCAAACCAGCGCAGAAGTTTCACTTCATCTTTCGGCAGGAAGAGCATCACCACCGCCGATGCCGCGGGGACAAACAAGATCAAACTGAGAAGATGGGAACTGAGAAAGTCCATCACATCGCTCCAATCGGGCTAGACAATCACCAGAAGGTAATAAAGCAGGCCCGCGACCGCCAGCAGGACGATCAACGAGACCAACATGTATTGTTGAATGCGCCCGGATTGAATCGGACGCAGATTCCTGCCCACCCAACCGGTGGCATGCGCCGTGCCATCACCCACGGTCTGGTTGATGATCAAAAGGTCCACATAGGTTCGGACGGCCGAACCGATCGCATTGGCCGCCCTGCCAAAGAAATGAAGGAAACCGTCGATCAGGCCCTTGTCCATCCATTGATAAACGAAGGTCTCGGCGAACCAGTAAGCAGGTTTGATGAACAGGAAGCCGTACAGTTCGTCGAAGTAATATTTGTTCTTGAGCAAGGGGATCTGGAGTCGATCCTGTTCCGGGGCGGTCACATTACGGTAAGCCAGCCAGCCGAAGAACAAGCCCCCCAAGGCCACCACCAGCGAGGTGCCAAACACGATCCAGCTGAACGGGGACGCCGCCGGCGCGAGGGCCAGCGTGCTGCCCACAAATTCATGGAACCAACTTGCATTCAGATGCAGACCGAGGAAGTCCTGGGGAATGCCAACCCACCCGTAGCCAATGGCGAATACAGCCAGCACAATGAGCGGAAGGGTCATGGTCCAG
Organism: Anaerolineales bacterium; assembly: GCA_035515435.1. Classification (GTDB taxonomy): domain Bacteria; phylum Chloroflexota; class Anaerolineae; order Anaerolineales; family Villigracilaceae; genus Fen-1038. The sequence continues at coordinate 24,512 of DATJBI010000111.1, read as the reverse complement.
GGAGTCTCACGGGCATGCTCCGCCTCGGCGGTGCGCGGCCCCCCGAGGAACGTCAACGTGATCTGGCGCATGGTATAGAACGCTGTCAGGAAGGCGGCCACGGCCAGGGTGACGAATACAGCCCAATTTCCATTGCTGAAGGCGCCGGAAAGGATCTCATCTTTCGACCAAAAGCCTGCCGTCAAGAGCGGGAAGCCGGACAGCGCAAACCCGCCGATCACAAAAGTCCAAAAGGTGATGGGCATCTTCTTGCGCAAGCCGCCCATGTTGAACATATTTTGCGGATCAACCGTATGATCGCCCGTGTGCAAAACGCCATGCTCCATCCCGTGAATGACCGAGCCGGACCCGAGGAACAGCAGCGCCTTGAAGAAGGCGTGGGTGACCAGATGGAACGCCGCTGCGACATAGGCGCCCACGCCCAAGGCGGCGATCATGAAGCCCAGTTGGGAGATCGTCGAATAGGCCAGCACACGCTTGATATCGTTCTGGGCGACCGCGATCGTCGCCGCAAAGATCGCCGTGAAGGTCCCGATGAACGCGATCACCGTCATGGTCTTCGGATCGAGGCTGATGAGCGGGAACATGCGGATGACCATGTACACACCCGCCGACACCATGGTGGCGGCATGGATCATGGCGCTGACCGGCGTCGGACCTTCCATCGCATCGGGCAGCCAGACGTGCAGCGGGAACTGGGCCGACTTGCCGACTGTCCCGATGAAGAGCAGCAGGCCGATCAGGCCCGCCGCCGACAGGCCCAGGATGGGGGTTGGCACGCTGGCCAAGGTATGCAGGACCTGCGGCTGGAAAATATCACGATAGGAGAGCGAACCGGTTGCACTGTACAGGAACGCGATCCCGAGCAACATGAACACGTCGCCCACGCGGGTGGTCATAAACGCTTTGACTGCGGCATTGCGCGCCGATGGCTTGGCATACCAGAAACCGATCAACAGGTACGAGCACAGTCCCATGATCTCCCAGCCGACAAACAGCGTGAGCAGGTTATCGGAGAGCACGAGGGTGTACATGCCAAAGGCGAACAGGCCCAAAAAGGCAAAGAAGCGTGAATACATCGGTTCGATGGAGGGGACGGCCTGCGGATGCCCGTGTTCTTCGACGGTTGCGCCGTGCGGAGGCAGGCCGGGCCGATCGTGATCGCCGGCGGGCTGCCCGAAATTATGGTAGCCCACGCTGTACAGGAAGATCATGAAGATGGTCCAGGCCACGAAGAAGAGCACCACGGCCGACAGCGGATCCACCAAAACGCCGATCCTCAACCAGGTGTCCGCAGTGGGGATCCAATTGATGGAGGATGCAAACGGCGTCCTGCCCAGTTCATGCGCGCCAAGCGCGGCTGCAAAAACGATCATCGCACCCAACCACGAAAGGCCTGCCGCGCCCACCCCCAGGGTATGGCTGAGCGCCTTATTTCGATTGGTGAATAACACAATCAGGAAGAATGCAAGGATGGGCGGGAACGGAATCAGCCAGATCAAGGTTTCGGTCGTCATGTTGCTCCTACCACTTCATCAAATCAAGTTCATCGGCGATCACCGTATTGCGCCGGCGGTATACCGAAATGACGAGCGCCAGGCCGACGGCCACCTCCGATGCGGCGACCGCGAACACGATGATCGCGAACACCTGACCGGCCATCTGCGCAACGTCGCCATAGCGCCAGAACGAGACCAGATTAATATTCACGGCGTTCAGCATCAATTCGATGCCGAGCAGAATCGCGACCGCGTTCTTACGGGAGAGCACGCCAAACAGCCCAATGCTGAAGAGTGCTGCGGAAAGAATGAGATACCAGGAGAGCGGGATCATCGAAACTCCTATTTCCGATTGAATGCGATGTACACGGCGCCGACCAGGGCGGCCAGCAGTAGAACCGAGGCGACCTCGAACGGCAGGACGAACGCATCCGGTGAAATCAGCGCCCGGCCCAGCTGCGCGACCCCGTCATAGCTCGCCGGCAAGTCGGCCGCGCTTTTCAAGAACCCGTTCCAACTCCGGAGCATCCAGAACAGTCCGCCGAAAGTCAGCAGCGCGATGACGGCATTCAACCACCAGCCATTGTTCAACTGCGGCCCGCGATCGCGCATCTCTTTGTGGGTCAGCATCACCGCAAAGATGAACAGGATGGCGATCGCGCCGATGTAGACCACGACCTGGACCACGGCCAGGAAGCTGGCGTTCAGAATGGCGTACAAGACGGCCACGCCGAACAAGGTCACGATCAGCCACAACGCGGCGTGAATGAGGTTGCCAGTGGTCACCACCATCAGGGCCGAGCCAAGGATGATCAAACCGACGATCAGAAAGAAGATCTGCATGGCAGTCATGTTGTTCTCCTAGCGGTGCGCCGTCGCGGCGGCCGGTGCGGCACCCTCGATTTTTTCGCGTTCACCGCGGCTGTAACCGCGCAGGATCTCGACGATGATCCAGCCGAGCAGGACATTCGTCAGGAGCATGCCGCAGATATAGACTGCGACCGGAGTCCCGCGCAGGAGCGTGTTCATCAAGGCAGTCAACATCAATAATACGAACGCAACGGGTGTCAGGAACTTCCAATTGAAGGCCAGCATTTGGTCAATCCGGATGCGCATCACGGTATACCGGACCCACATGATGACCCAGTAACCGAACATCGCCTTGGCAAACAAGATCACGACCGCCACCAGCGGGCCGAGATTCTCCAAGCCGAAGAAACGATAGCCGCCGAGGAACAGGATCGCCCAGAAGCCCCCGAAGGTAAAGGCATGCAGGAGTTCGCCCGCATAGAACAGACCGAACTTCATCCCGGTGTATTCAATATGAAAGCCCGCGACAATTTCCGATTCGGCCTCATTCAAATCAAACGGCGAACGGCCCAACTCGGCAATGGCCGCGATCATGAAGATCAGGGCGGCCAGCGGAGCCAGCACGACATACCAGACGTTTTGCTGGCCCTGCACAATTTCGTTCATGCCCATGGAGCCCGCCAGGATCGTCGGGATCAGCATCGTGGCGATCATCGGAATTTCAAATGAGACCAGCACCGCCACCTGACGGAACGCTCCGATCAATGCATATTTGTTGTTGGAGGCCCACGCCGCCATAATAATGGAAAGCGTCCCGATCGAGCCCGCCGCGACGATGTACAACGCCCCCACATTCAGGTCCACGCCAAAGATCACAGGGGCAAGCGGCACGATGGCCCAGAGCAACAGCACAGACATCAGGGAGAGGATGGGTGCCAGGTTATAAACGACCCGGTCCGCCCCATCCGGTGTGATATCCTCTTTAATGATCAGTTTGATGATATCCGCAAACGGCTGGAAGATGCCAAAGGGGCCAACGCGATTCGGTCCCAGCCGGTCCTGAAAACGTGCGACCACTTTGCGCTCCACCCAGACCAGGAAAATGTCGAACACCATCATCAAAGAGATCAGCACGACGACGCCGATCAACTGGATGATCGCCCCGGCAAGCCAGGGTGCCAGGCCCCAGCCGGTGAGCAGGCCGGTGAGCCAATGAGCAATGAAATTGACAGGGTCAAACCAAAAATTCATGGGTGCTCCTCAACACAAAGAAAAGGCTGGAAGGCTCACGCCTTTCAGCCTTTCAAAATATCGGCCAATTCAGACCCACTCCAGCATCCCTTTGCGCCAGGCATAGACCAATCCCGCCACGAGGATCAAAACGAAGACAATGCCCTCGAGCACCGCAAACAACGAAAGCCGGCCGAGGGACACCGCCCATGGAAAAAGGAAGACCGTCTCTACATCAAAAACCAGGAACACAAGCGCAAAAATATAATACTGGGCTTTGAACTGCACCCAATTCTCGCCCACCGTCTCCATGCCGCATTCATATGTGCTCTGCTTGATGGGATTGGGTTTCTTCGGCGAAACCAGCCAGGACGCCAAAAGGGCCGAAACCGGGATGAGCGTTGCGATCACGAGAAACAAACCGATATATAGCCAGTCGTTTTGCATATCTGCTCCGGGAGGAAATTTCGCCTGTGCCAAAAAGCACGGGCGAAATTGTACCATTAATGACAAAGGGACACCCAAAATCGGTGTCAATTTTTTGGGTGATTTTCGTCCTCTATTTTCAGGCAAATATATGGCTCAGCCGGATTTCTTCAACCGGCCGAAGAGCCGCTTCAAGATGTCGTCCAGGAAGGGGAATCCCAGGACCGCGCCGATGAGGGATCCGACGCCGCCCGCGATGCGAGCCGAACTGCCCGAGAGGCCGAAAAAGTCCCCGGCCTCCATCTCAAGGGGTTGGGCGGACACCGTCTGCCGGCTTTCTGCTCCGCTGAGCTTGTCCACGAAGCGCAGATAGAACCAGACTGTTCCGCGAAAGGTACCGGCGGCGGCGGGTCGAACGCTCCAATAAAATATGGCCGCTTGACCCTGAGAGAGAGCTTCGCTCTGGAGATCCGGCGGCTGGACATCCACTCCGGCAAGGTCGAAGCGCGCCTCAGCGAAAACATCGTGCGTGTCGTACACATTTGAAAATTGGACCACCTTGCCGCGGACGGCATTCCCCCGCTCCTCCGCCGGAGGCGCAACGGTGCCAGATGTGTCCACTTCGAGAGTCAATCGCACCACGCCCGAATCGCCCACGCGAATGTCAGGCGGGTAATCGAGAGTCAATTTACTCGATTCAGGAAGGGCAGGCTGCAGCGCAGCTGTTGGCGCGGCCATCGGCTGAGATCCAACAGTCAACGGCAGCCCTGCCGCGGCCCAGGCCGCGCCGCCCCTCACTGGAGCATTTGCCCGGGCGCCCTGGGGCTGCACCCCCTGCCGTGGGGCCCCGGGTCCGGCCAGGGTTTCACTCCGACCACAACCGAGGCCCGCCGCGAGCCAGAGCACGGCCCCCGACAAAAGAAGAAGCTTCCGGCGCAAAAACGTTTCGCGCGCCGCGCCGGCCAAACAGGGTCCGGTCAATTCTTCAATACTAAGACGGCGTCACGCGCGCAGGTGATCTGCGTTTTCTCACCGATCTTTGGCAGTTCCAGGAACGGATTGTTGAAGGTATCATTATTGAATTTTACATTGCCAACCGAAACCTGGACCCGGACGACCGAACCGAGGAACGTGATATTCTCGATCTTGCATTCGAATACATTTGCCCTCTTGCCCTCGGACAAGAAGTGCAGCCGTTCCGGCCGAATCGCGATCGTGATCTTCTCCCCCTTTTGTCCGCTCTTGATCTCCGGCGAGTCCGATTCCAGCTGAACTGCGTCCATCCTGATCAAACCCTTCGACGGATCAATCACTTCTGCCTCGGCGGTGTTCAGCGTTCCAACGAAATTGGCCACGAACGCCGTCTGGGGGAAGTTATAAATCTCAAACGGAGTCCCAACCTGTTCAATCGCGCCGGCGTTCATCACCACGATGCGGTCCGAAATGGAAAGAGCCTCCTCCTGGTCGTGGGTGACATAAATCGCGGTAATGCCGAGTGCCCGCTGGATGGAGCGGATCTCCGCTCGCAGGCTGACGCGTATCTTGGCGTCCAGGGCAGAGAGAGGCTCATCGAGCAGCAGCACCTGCGGATGAATTGCCAAGGCACGGGCCAGCGCAACCCGTTGCTGCTGGCCGCCGGAAAGTTGATGCGGATAGTTGCTTCCCCTTTTTTCCAGATGGATCAGGGCCAGCATCTCGCTTACGCGTTGTTTGATGGCGGCCTCCGATTCCCGATGGATACGAAGGCCGAATCCGATGTTCTGCGCGACCGTCATGTTTGGAAAGAGCGCGTAGGATTGAAAGACCATCCCTACGTTCCGTTGATTAGGCGCTTTGCTGGTGACATCGACATCATCCAGGATGACTTTGCCAGCCGTAGGAGCCTCGAATCCGGCGATCATGCGCAGGGTGGTGGTCTTGCCGCACCCCGAGGGTCCAAGGAAGGAAACAAACTCGCCTCGTTCCACGGCCAGATTGAAATCCTTTACGGCAAACGTTTCTACAAATTTCTTCGAGACATTGGATAGGGATAGGTGCGTCATCTCTGATTCTCTTCCGTGAATTAGTGTGCGCCGGCAACCTGACCCTGCCCAGGTGCGCCGCGTCCCAGGAACTGGATCAACATCATCGCTGCCCAGGTCAGCGCAAAACTCATGATGGACAACGCCGCCGGTTCGTAGGCGCGGTCCTGGCCAAGCAAGACCATGTAGGGACCGAAAGCAGGCCGGGCCAGCAGGCTCGCAAATGTGTATTCGCCGATGACGATCGCAAATGTTAGAAAGGCACCGCTCAACAGCGCCGTGCGTATATTGGGCAGGATCACCCGAAATAAGATTGTGATCCAGCCTGCACCCAGACTCTGCCCGGCTTCGGTCAACGTACGCACATCCACTGCGCGCAGGCCCGCATCCACCGACCGATACATATACGGCATGGCTGTCACAATATATCCAAACATCAGCAGGACATTTGTGCCCTGCGGAGTATCGGTGAGCGCAAATGGTGGACCGCTGTAAATCTGAATGAACCCATCCACCAGGACGATCGCAGGAACAACAAAAGGCAACAAAGTGATGAAATCCACAATGGGGCGTGCCTGAGGCAGTCGCAGATGTACCCAGTACGCAGTCGAAACGATGAGAATCAGGCCGACCGTGATCGTGGCCAGGGCGATCAAGGTCGAATAAGTAAATGAATCACGGAAGTTTGGATCCTTCAATACATTTTCATAAGCCACGAAACTCAAGATTCCGCGCTTTTCACGCATGGAAAAATCCAATGCGCCATAGAGGGGCCCAAAGAAATACAATCCACCAAGAATAATCCATAACCAGGCCCATAAATTGATTTTTCTCATCGCAGCCACCTTGCGGTACGGCGCTGAAGCCAGGTATACAGGCCGATCGAAACAGACATGACAACAATCATTCCCAGGGCAAGCGCCAAGCCCAGATTGGGATTGTATAAGACATTCCCCGAGATTTGATTTCCAACTTCGATCGTAATCAGATTCAGGAAGCCGCCGGTCAAGGCATAGGCCGTGGCATAGGCCCCGAAGGCATTGCCGAAAAGCAGAATCATCGTGCCCAGCAGGGACGGCAACAGGATCGGCAGAGCAATATGACGCCAGTACTGCCACGTGCTGGCACCGAGGTTTTCCGAGGCTTCGCGCCACTCGCGTCGCAAACCATCCAGGGATGGAGCGATGATCAAGACCATCAGAGGAAATTGAAAATACAGATAGGTCAGGGCCAATCCGCCAAAACTGTACAGATTGAAGCCATGTTGGTATATATCGAAATGAAAGGCGTCCCTCAACGAAGCTGTAAAAATGCCGGTGCGGCCCAGTGTGGCTACGAAGGCAAAGGCCAGCGGCACGCCCGCGAAGTTCGCAGCCACGCCGCACAGGGTCATCACCGCCGTGCGAACCCAACGCGGCAACCCGCCGAGGACGGCGGCGTATGCCAGCATAAAACCAAACAACGTCCCGGCTACGGCAGTGACCAGGCTGATCTGGATACTGAGCAGGTACGAATTCAAGATGCTGGGCGTAAAGAGATCAACGATATTTTTGAACGTGAAATGACCCTGGATATCCTGGAAGCTGCCCACGACCAGTGAGCTGGAGGGCCATAATATGAAAAGAATGGCAAACAGAAAGAACGGGAGCACGCCCAGCCAGACCAGCAGATCGGTGGGCAGGAAAGAACGAACCAGCGGCTGTCCTGGAGAATCAGCTTGAGTTGGGTCTGCCATGTATGCATGAACTCCATGTTTTTCCGCCCTTCCCCCAGGTTGTGGAGGAAGGGCGGGAGGCTGTAAAGACAGGAAGTTAAGGTGTAGGAGCAGCTTGAACGTTCGCACCGACGACAGTATCCCAACCTGTGGTAATCGCGGTCTTGTATGCGGTTTGTTGATCTAACGTTGGGAAAACGGCATTGGCATAGTTCGCAGCGGGCGGTAATTTTGCGAGCAAGTCTGAGGGAATCGTTCCCGCTTGGGCCATGGCGTTGAAGCGGATCGGGTGGCAATAGCCCTTCAGCCATTGCAACTGACCTTCATCCGAATAGAGATATTCTTCCCACAACTTGGCGGCATTGGGATGAGGCGCGTACGCGCTGATCCCCTGGACGTAGATACCCGCGACCACTCCGGTCTTGGGCACGATGGTCGTGATCTTAGGGTTACCCGCCAGGGTGTCCGCATCTGCCAGTGACAGATAGTCCCAAGTGATGCTGATGGGGGTTTCGCCCTTGGCAACCTGACCGGTCTTGGCGATGATCGGCACAAAGTTGCCTGCCTTGTTCAGCTGGGCGAAGAAATTGAGGCCGGCTTGCGCAGCCCCAGCCACATCGCCGTTATCGGAAGAAAGACCTGCGGCAAATACTCCCTGGACCGCTTGGGCGGCCTGGCGTGGATCGCCGGACAGCGCGACATCGTTCTTATATTCCGGTTTCAGCAGGTCGGACCAGTCTTGAGGCGGATCGGTGACGACATCGGAGTTGACTTCAAACGCCATCACGCCATAGTAATCACCGTACCAGTATCCGCCCGAATCCTTCGCCGAGTCGGGAATATCATTCCACGTGGATACCTTGTAGGGCGCGAGCAGGTTTTGCTGCATCGCCTGAGGACCGAAACCCAAACCCACATCGACCACATCCGGCGCCTGGGGTCCCTTGTTGCTTTCGTTGGCAACAATGGCTTGGAGCTCTTGACCGGATGAACCATCCGGGTTCAGCTCGTTGACCGTCAGCCCATACTTGGCCTTGAAGCCATCAATGGCGCCACCGTAGTTGCACCAATCATGGGGCAGCGCAATCACGGTCAGTTGACCCTCCGCCTTGGCAGCGGTCACCAACGCATCCATCGCGCTTGCGGTAGGTGCAGCAGTGGGCGGCACAGCCGTGGCTACCGGGGCCGTTGTGGGGGCGGGCATTGCGGTCGGTGCCGGCGTGGCGGCCGGGGCACACGAAACAAGCAGTGCGCCAACCACGAACAGGGACAGAACAAGAAGCAAACTCTTTCTATTCATAACCTTTCTCCTTTTCTCCTTTTCGTGCATATGTGGCAAGAGCAACGCGCTCTTCCTGATTCCGATTATATACCTGTTAAACCGAATCAATCAATCATTAAAAGTACGTTAACCTGCGCAGAGCGAGAATTGTACAGATGGGTTAAGAAGCCTAGCAAACGGCAGGCTCAGCCGAGACGGATCGATGGGTAGAACATGCTGCACGTGCCCGACGGGCCAAAACCCCCAGACCAACAAAGCAATCGAGATTGCAAGAACGAGAATGCTCAGGGTCAATCTCAAGCTTGGCATGCCCCATTATATACCATAAAGCTGCATTATGGTATTATTGGCGGTTACATTAAGAAAAAGAGAAGCGACACAGAGGCAATCATGTCCAGTTTTTTCAAGGGCAAGAAAGATATATTTCACAACCTGATCGCCCAGCAGGCCTTCCTGACCGTGGAAGGATTGACGCTGCTGTGCAAATATGTGGAAGCGCAGAGCCCCGAAGTGGCAGAACAGCTTTCGCTCAAGGAAAAGGAAGCGGATGAAGCGCGCCGCATCCTGATCGATGAATTGAATCACACTTTCATCACGCCGTTCGACCGCGAGGATATCTTCACGTTATCCCGAACCATCGACGATGTGCTCGATTATGCCTACAGCACGGTGGACGAGATGGAAATTCTGAACGTCAGACCCACCAAGTACATCCAGCGGATCGCTTCGCTCCTGAAAGACGCAGCCTACGAGATTCAGCAGGGTGTGCTGCGCCTGGAGAATCATCCCGGCGTGGCGACCGAGCATGCCCAGCGCGCCAAGGCGCTTGAGAACCGGGTCGAGCAAGTCTACCGGGAGGCCATCGCCGATCTGTTCAGCGGTCCGGAAAACATCGAGCATGTTGTGGAAATGCTGAAGATGCGGGAAGTGTATCGCCATTTGAGCAATGCCGCCGATCGAGGAGATGAAGCCGCGAACGTGATTGCCGATATCGTTGTAAAACGCACGTAAAACCATGCCTTTACAACTCATCCTGGTCGTCGCGCTGGCGCTCATTTTTGATTTTCTGAACGGGGTGCATGGCTCAAGCAATATTGTGGCCACCGTGGTAACCTCGCGGGCTTTTCGGCCGCCGGTCGCGCTCGCGATCATCGGGGCGGCGGAATTCACCGGTCCATTCCTGTTCGGAGTGGCCGTCGCCAAGACAGTGGGCGCACAAATTGTCAATACCAAGGTCATTACGTACGACATTCTCATGGCCGCTTTGATCAGTTGTGTGGCCTGGAACTTTGTAACCTGGCTATTGGGCCTGCCAAGCAGTCCATCGCATGGATTGGTCGGCGGCCTGATCGGAGCGACCCTGCTGGGGGCGGGTTTCAGCGCGCTGCGAATACAGGGATTGACCAAGGTCCTGTTCGCCCTGTTCATCACCCCGCTCGTCAGTTTCGGGTTCGGGTTTCTTGTCACCAGGTTGATCTTCTATCTGGCGCGCAGCACTTCACCGCGCATCAATGATTTCTTCAAGCGCAGCCAATTGGTGACCGCGGTGTTCCTGGCCTTAAGCCAGGGATCGAATGACGCACAAAAGGCAATGGGCATCATTGTGCTGAGCCTCATCATCGACAAGAACATGTTCGCCTTCAACGTTCCACTCTGGGTCATGGCGCTGAGCGCGGCAGGCATGGCGCTTGGAACGGTTTTTTCCGGAGCCCGGCTGATCCGTACGCTGGGCGGCAAGTTCTACAAGATACGCCCGGTGCACAGCTTCGCGGCGCAGTGCTCCTCGTTATTTCTGATGATCGCCTCTTCCTTTCTCGGTTTGCCGGTCAGCACAACCCAGCTGATCAGTTCGTCCATTATCGGCGTGGGTTCGGCGGAGCGCCTGGGCAAGATCCGCTGGAGCGTTGCGAACGATATCCTGGTCTCGTGGATCCTGACCATTCCCTGCACCGCGGCGCTGGCCGCCGGACTGTACTGGCTGCTGCTAAGGACTGCGCTATAAAAGGCAGGAGGAGCTTACCGCTCCTCCTGCCTTTTATCGATCAGGGGGCCTGCTTCTTCAGGCGCATCTTTTGACGCACGACCGCCGACCGGAAGATGCGGTCAAAGAATCCGTAATAGCCGTCCGCGTCATATAGAATCATGTAGTCGGCGGGGCCATACTCTTCGGGGCGATACAGGATGCCGCAGTTCGAATTGATCTCCAGGATATAGATCTCCCCCTGCGCGTTCAGGCGGACATCGCAGCGGCCATATCCGGTTCCACCGGAGGCGAGGTACATTTGGCGGCCCGCCTGTTGGAGCCTGGCAGCCAGGACCGCATCCTGGACTTCCCGAAATTCAAACGGAACCGAATAATCCCATTTAATATCGGTGTGCCAGAAATCTTCATTGGGCGGAAAAATCAATTCGGTCGGCGGATAGACAAACGGACGGCTGAGATCATCGGGATTATCCACCACAAAGACGTTGAACTCGCGTCCGACAATAAACTCTTCGACCCGCGCGCTTCCAAACATGGAGGCGATGCGCTTGAACTGCACATGCAACTGTTCGAGGGTATTCACGCGCGAATCGCGCGTCATCTCAATGCTGCTATAACTCTTCGGGTGCTTGACCATCAGTGGAAAGCGCAGATTTCCGACGAGGCCATCCAGCTCGCTTTCGTTCGTGATGTTGTAGCCTTTCGCGAATCCAACGCCATGCGCCTGCGCCTGCGCCTGCATTCTTTCGCGTGACTGATCGTAGAAGTTGCTATCGGAGCCGGTGAACGGCATATTCAATTCTTCCATCGCCTGCACGACGTCCAGTCCGGGATAATCCTCATCCGCGGCGCCGTCACATAGATTGAAGTACACATCGAACCGGTTTTGCTCCTGGATGGCTTTCAGCTTATCAAACACCGGACGGCTCAGCGTGAGCATTTCCCATTCACACGGGTAATGCGCGATGAACTCGGCGGGAGTAAAGCCCCAGGTCTCGTCATCATAAAGCACGCAGACTCGCATCGCTCACCTCTTTTTCTGTGCCGAACCTTATCACAGAACGCATGATCGGGCAACCCTTCCGGCCGGATTCAAAGGGGGCGCCCTCCTGGTCAGGCCGCCGGCCGGAGCTGATACGATTTGATGGTTCTTTGACAGTGTTTGCGATAGACTCTCCCAGATACTCCAACCACCTGAGCAGGTGTCCTTTTGAAAGGAGAGACCGCATGAAGGTCAAAATGATATTGCCCGCACTGACCGAGGCGACCAGCCCGTTCTGGAGGCCGATCAAGTATTCTCTATTTCCTCCCCTGGGACTGGCTACGCTCGCCGCCTATCTGAGCCCGGACGATGAAGCCTCCATTCACGATGAACACGTCGCAGCCCTGGACCTCAATGATGCGCCTGACCTCGTGGTCATCCAGGTCTACATCACCTCGGCCTATCGGGCCTACCAAATCGCCGATCACTACCGCGGCAAGGGGATCCCGGTCTGCCTTGGCGGATTGCATGTCACGTCCTGTCCGGAGGAAGCAGCCGGGCATGCAGACACGATCTTTATCGGCCCGGGCGAAGATACCTGGCCCGCATTCCTTCGTGACTTTCGTGCGCGGCGTCCACAAAAGAGATATATCTCCCGGATCCGCACATTGGCGGAGCTGCCTTTTCCGCGGCGCGACTTGATCAAACGCAACCTGTATCTCGTGCCAAATTCGATCGTGGTTTCGCGCGGTTGTCCACATGCCTGCGACTTCTGTTATAAAGAGGCTTTTTTCGAGGGAGGAAAATCCTTTTACACGCTCACGACAGACCGAGCATTGGCAGAAATTGAGGGCCTGCCCGGGAGGCATTTATACTTCCTGGACGATCATCTTTTTGGAAATCCGCATTTTGCGGAGAGTCTCTTTGATGGAATGCGCGGCATGGGACGATTGTGGCAGGCCGCCGGAACCGTCCGCTCGATCCTCAAGGCCGGACTGCTCGAAAAGGCAGTCGCGGCTGGACTGCGCAGTTTGTTCGTTGGATTCGAGACCCTGAATCCCGCAAATCTTGTAGAGCAACACAAATACCAGAACCTCGATCGGGATTATTCGGCCGCGATACGCAGGCTGCATGATCTGGGAGTCATGGTCAACGCCAGTTTCGTCTTCGGCATGGACGATGACGAAGAAACAGTCTTTGACCGGACGGTTGAATGGGCGGTCGCGCAGGGGATCGAGACCTGCACCTTCCATATTCTCACCCCCTATCCCGGCACGGCGCTGCATCAAAGGATGCTGGCCTCACAGAGGATCACAACCTCCAACTGGGATCTGTATGACACCAGGCACGCCATCATTCGTCACCCGTCCATGAGCGCAGAGACTGTTGAAGCAGGCTACTGGCGGGCCTACCGCGAGTTCTATCGTTGGAAAAACATCCTGTTATCTGCGCAGACCCACCAGGGTCTGATGGAAGAACTCCGCCATATCAGTTATGCGGGCGGATGGAAAAAGTTCGAGCCGCTGTGGGCTGGGGTGATCCGAGCAAGGAGGGTGGCTGGCTTTCTGCCTTTGCTCGAGGCCGTTCTTGCAGCTTCCAGGCCGCAATCCGGGGAAAACGGACGGGGCGCGTTCATCGACCACGAAGACTCAAAACAACTTGCAAGCGGACAGCCCTCTGGCTGATGACAGGGAGCTAAGAGCGGGCAGGTTGCAACGTTGGTCTAGCTTGGTTCTGCTGAAACGTGTTAAACTGTCAAGCGAGAACCCCTCCCGGAAAGCGGAGCCCCGTCGTCGCCGATCGACCCGAACCGATCTTAAAGAACGGACGTGGACGGTCTGCCAAACCTTTCCGGTCTCCGACCCAGCCAAAAAGACAAGGATTGCTATGCCGACCTATCCTGCGGAACCTTTTCGGATCAAAGTGATCGAACCCATTCGCCTCGTTCCACGCGCAGAGCGCGAAGCCAAACTCAAGGAAGCAGGCTACAACCTGTTCTCAATGAAAGCCGAAGACATCTTTATTGATCTGCTGACGGACTCAGGCACGGGCGCGATGAGTCAGGATCAATGGGCGGCGGTCATGCGCGGCGACGAGTCGTATGCCGGAGCGCGCTCCTTCCATCGCCTGCGGGCCGCGGTCGAGGATATTTTCAGATTCAGGTTCTTTGTCCCGGCGCATCAGGGACGCGCCGCTGAAAATATCCTGTCGGCCTGTCTGGTCAAGCCGGGGCAATATGTGCCGAGCAACATGCACTTCGACACCACCGACGCCAACATCCGCGCCCGCGGCGGACGCCCGACCAATCTCGTCATTGATGAAGCCTTCGATCCCGCCAATCCACATCCGTTCAAAGGCAACATGGACATCGCCAAGCTGAAAGCCTTCATCGAAAGAACCGGCGCCGACAAAATCCCGTTTGGCATGGTGACGGTTACCAACAACGCCGGCGGTGGACAGCCTGTTTCGATGGAGAATCTCAGAGCAATTGCAGATGTGTATCGTTCCCATAAGATCCCGTTCTTCATCGACGCGGCGCGCTACGCCGAAAACTGTTTCTTCATCAAACAGCGTGAACGCGGCTATGAGTCGAAGACCGTTAAAGAGATCGCGCGGGAAATGTTTTCCCTGGCCGATGGCATGACCATGTCCGCCAAGAAAGATGCCATCGTGAACATCGGCGGATTGCTTTGCCTCAACGATGAGTTGCTCTTCCAAAACGTGAAAAATGAATTGATTCTGCGCGAGGGCTTCCCAACGTACGGCGGCCTGGCCGGACGCGATCTGGAGGCCATGGCGGTTGGCTTGTACGAGGGACTTGACGAAGCGTATCTAGCATATCGACTCGCCCAAACCGCGTATCTCGCAGGGCGGATCAATGAAGCAGGCATTCCGTCCATTCAGCCTGCCGGCGGACATGCGGTTTATCTCAATGCGCAGGCGGTTCTTCCGCAGATTCCCCAAAGCGAATTTCCCGGTCAGGCCCTGGCCGTTGAGCTTTATCGCGAAGGCGCGATCCGCGGCGTGGAAATTGGTTCGGTCATGTTCGCGCATCCCGATCCGGATTCAGGAAAAATGGTTTATCCAAAACTTGAATTGTTGCGACTGGCCATTCCGCGCAGGACATACACCCAAACTCACATGGACTATGTTGTGGATACGCTTGTGAATATCAAGTCGCGCGCCAAACAGATTCGCGGTTACCGGTTCATCTACGCGCCGGAATTACTGCGTCACTTCACGGCGCGGTTTGCGCCTTTATAAGAATGGATATTCGCGCCTACAACCGCAAAGCCTGGGATGCGGAAGTTGAGAAGCGCAGCCCGTGGACCATCCCCGTGAGTCACGAGGAGATCGCACAAGCCCGACGCGGGGATTGGCGCGTGCTGTTAACAGAGCAAAAGCCTGCGCCGCCTGGCTGGTTTCCACCCATGGGGGGCTTGGAAACTCTTGCCCTGGCCTCGGGCGGCGGACAACAAGCTCCGATCTTTGCGGCCGCTGGAGCGGAGGTCACCGTGCTCGATAATTCCCCGCGCCAACTCGACCGCGACCGCGAAGTTGCAGAGCGCGAAGGTCTGCACCTCAAACTCATCGAAGGCGACATGCGCGACCTCTCGATGTTTGCAGATTCATCCTTCGATTTCATTTTTCATCCAGTATCGAATCTGTTTGTGCCGGAAGTGCGGCCTGTATGGGAAGAGTGCTTCCGCGTCCTGCGGCGCGGGGGAACGATGCTGGCCGGAATGATGAATCCCATATTTTACATCTTCGATTGGGAAAAGGCTGAGCGTGGGATTCTGGAAGTCGCCCATAAACTCCCCTATGCCGATTCAGACCATCCGGAGATCATGAAGAAGATGATGGAGAAAAGCTGGCCCTTGGAACACAGTCATTCGCTCAGCGACCAGCTGGGAGGTCAGATGGATGCGGGGTTCCACCTGATCGGCCTGTACGAAAGCCATCATTCAGGCACCGTCATCAGCGACTACACGCCGACCTACATTGCCACACGCGCCCTCAAGCCCTAAGATGACCCGTTGGCTTGATCCTCAGCCCGTTGATATTCCCGCCTCATTCGCGGATCTCCACCTGCCTGCTCTCATCGCGCGCACCCTGGTCCGGCGCGGCATCAGCCAACCAGATCGGGCCCGCGCATTCCTCCATCCTGATGCGATTGTGCCGGTTCCATTTCCGGGAATGGAAAAAGCCGTTGAATGCATTGTTTTGGCTATGCGCTCCCACGACCCGATCTGCGTGTGGGGCGATTTCGATGCCGATGGACAAACTTCCACCGCACTGTTGGTCCAAGCGCTGCAAGCTGCCGGCGCGAACGTCACCTACTACATTCCGATTCGCGGCAAAGAGAGTCATGGCCTCCACCTGGGGAGTCTCAAGTCCATTATCGATCACGGCGCGAAACTCATCATCACGTGTGATACCGGCATCACCGCATACGAAGCGATTGAGTACGCCAACTCGCGCGGCGTGCAGGTGATCGTCACCGATCACCACGATTTGGGTGAGACCCTTCCAGGGGCAAAAGCAATCATCAATCCAAAGCTGTTGGCGGCCGGTCATCCCCTGGCAGATCTGGCCGGTGTGGGAGTCGCCTACAAATTGGCGGAGGCGCTGCTGGCGAATCAGGAACTGGGAATTGGATCCCCCTCCGGCTCCCAGATCTCGATCCGCGATTCCCTTTTGGACCTGGTCGCCTTGGGTTTGATCGCCGATGTTGCTTTGCTGCGAGGCGAAACGCGTTCACTTGCGCAGAAAGGGATTCAGAGGTTCCGCAATACACAAAGACTCGGTTTGAAAACAATGGCGGAACTCGCCGGGGCAAATCTCGAAACATTGAACGAAGAAACCATCGGATTCACATTTGCTCCGCGCCTGAATGCCCTTGGAAGATTGGGGGATGCCAATCCCGCCGTGGAATTGCTGCTGACCCAAGATCCCCTTCGAGCAAGAATCCTAGCCGCACAGATCGAGGGTTTGAACGCCCAACGGCGACTGCTTACGAGCCAGGTCCATCAAGCCGCCGAATCACAGATACGAGAGAATCCATCCCTGCTGACAGAACCCGCGATCGTCCTGTCCCACGGCAGCTGGCCGGGCGGCGTGGTGGGAATCGTCGCGAGCGAGCTGGTCGGGCGGTATCACAAGCCCGCCCTGCTCTTGACCCAATCCGAGGACGGCCTCTGGCGCGGTTCGGCCCGCTCCATCGAGGGATTAAACATCACCAAAGCCATCGCGGCCAACCGCGATCTATTGATCAGCTTCGGCGGCCACCCGATGGCGGCGGGGTTGTCTTTGCGGGCCGATCAGCTCACGGCCTTTAAAAGAGGTCTGGGCAGGGCGATCGAAGAGCAGCTCGGGCCGGGCATTTCGGAGGAGCCCGCCCTGCAGATCGACGCCTGGCTTGCCGCGGACGAAGTCAATTATCCGCTGGCTGAATCGCTCGAGTCGCTCGCGCCCTTCGGGGCAGGCAATCCCCAATTGATTTTGGCGACTCGCAACATGACTCTGAAATCCGTCAAGGAAATTGGAAAGACAAGAGAACATCGTCGCCTGGTCGTGGTGGATGAGAACGGCGCCGAACGGGATCTGTTTTGGTGGAACGGCGCCGGCGAGGAAGTTCCTGAGATCGAAACAAAGATTGACGTAGCGTATTCGCTGCGTGCCAGCACCTATCGCGGGCAAAGACAACTGATGCTGCAATTGGAAGAATTTCATGTTCTTGAAGAAAAACCCCTTGAGATTCGCAAATTGCAATTGGAGATCAGGGATTGGAGGCTCGAGAACGGAAAATTCCATGAGCTGCCGCCGGGCGTTTTGATCTGGGCGGAGGGCAGCGAAGGGTCGAAAGGAAGGTCACGCCTGGACCTGCATCCGGCGGATGAGTTCGCGATTTACACAAGCCCCCCCTCCCCCGCGGAACTGCGCGCGGTGCTGGAAATGGTCAGGCCGAGAACGATCTATCTTTTTGCAGTCCCGCCTGTCAGCGAAAAGACAGATGAATTCCTATCGCGGCTGGCCGGCCTGGCAAAGTTTGTAATCAACCAGCGCGGCGGAAAGGCAAATCTGGGAGAACTGGCCGCAGCGACTGCCGAACGCGAAGCAACGATCCGCACGGGATTGGAATGGCTGGGAGCGGGCGGACATCTCAAAGTCGGCGCGGAGAACGGCGAACTCAACCTCGCGGCCGGGGATGGTATTGCCCATCCATATCTGCAGCGCGAGTTCTATGTCGCGGTGAACGGTCTGCGCCAGGAGACATCGGCCTATCGCAACTTTTTCTCCCACGCCGAGGCCGAATCACTTTTCAAATTCTGATCCCAAAACGATTACAATCAAAATATGGGCAGACAAAAACTTCCTGAACACGGCTGGTGTTTTGTGTGCGGCTCCGAGAATCCGCACAGCATCGGATTAACGTGGTGGCTGGACGACGACGGCATCCTCACCTCTGAATTTAGCTTGACCGCCGCGCAGCAGGGTCCGCCTGATCACGCGCACGGCGGAGCATCGGCGGCCATTCTGGATGAAGCCATGGGACTTGTTGTCTGGGCGGCGGGACTGAAGGTGGCCGCGGTCAATTTGGAGATCAATTATCACAAACCCCTGCCCCTCCGCCAGGCGCTGACGGTGGAGGCGCGCATCTCGGAAAAAGAGGAGCACAAGATTTTCAGTACTGGCCAAATTAAACTGGCAGATGGAACCACCGCCGTGAGCGGGCGCGGCATCTACGTCGTCGCGCCGCAGTTATTTGGAAAGGTCGGCTTGATTCATGAAGGATAGGGGCTTCGAGGAGATCCCGCACACGGCCGACTGGGCCCTGCGCGTCTGGGCCACCGATCTCCCGTCGCTGTTCCAGCAAGCCGCAATGGGAATGAACGCCCTGGCAGGCGTCAAACTGGCTGACCACGAGCCCGTGAAAAAGCATTTCGAGACGGAAGCCCCCGATCCCGAATCCCTGCTCATCGCGTTTTTGTCGGAACTGATCTATTCCCAAGAACAGCAAAATCTTGGCTTTTCGCAATTCGATATTCGAATACTCGAGTCTCGAATCTCAGCCAACATGGAAGGCGCGCGGATTCAATCCATCGATAAAGCCATCAAGGCTGCGACCTTTCACAACTTGAAAATTTCAAAAACTGCGCGAGGATTGGAAGCAGAGATCGTGTTTGACGTTTAAGGGAAGCCGGGCCGTGGGCTTCGGGGATCGTTCGGCTTGCCCAACAGCCCTCACGCATCCCGACTCCCGGATTCCGAGACCACCATGAACCTCGAAAACTTGATCCAAATTTCTGATTATGAATGGGAGATTCCAATGTCCATTCGCAGTGACATGCGCGTGCCCGTACGCCTGTTCGCCACGCGCGCGTCGCTCGAACAGATCGCCGGCGACAGGTCAATCGATCAGGCCATCAACGCAACGACGCTTCCCGGCCTGGTCGGCCACGTGATCGTCATGCCCGACATGCATCAGGGCTACGGATTCCCCATCGGCGGCGTGGCCGCCACGGAATTTCCGGGGGGTGTTATCTCGCCCGGCGCCATCGGCTACGACATCAATTGCGGCGTGCGTTTGCTCGCATCAAACATCGAATTTGAATCGGCACGTTTGCAGATGGAGGCGCTGGCAACTTTGCTGAACCAATACTGTCCGAGCGGCGTTGGCAAAGCAGGCGCGATCACTGTAACGGTGAAAGAGCTGGATCACGTTCTGCGGGACGGATCGCGCTGGGCAATGAAGAACGGCTATGCTACCGAAGCGGATCTTTCCCGGACGGAGGAGGGCGGCTCTCTCGACGGAGCGAATCCGGAACAAGTCTCTGACCGCGCCAAAACGCGCGGCCGCGAACAGATCGGTTCGCTTGGCGCGGGCAATCATTTTATTGAAGTGGATGTTGTCGACAGAACCTTCGATGAACAAGCTGCGAACGCGATGGGACTCCACACAGGTTATTTAACGGTTCAGATCCATTGCGGGTCGCGCGGGCTGGGACATCAAGTCTGCACTGATTATGTTCAGCAATTCCAAAGCGTCGTGAAAAAATATGGCATTGATCTGCCTGACCGCGAACTGGTCTGTGCGCCCATGGATTCACAGGAAGGACAATCATATCTCGGCGCCATGCGCGCCGCGGCCAATTTTGCCTTTGCCAATCGTCAATTGCTGGCGCATTCCGCGCGGCGCGCATTTGCGGCAGCGTTCAAGAGCCAAGACGCGGATCTGCATCAAGTTTATGACATCTGCCACAACATGGGCAAGCTCGAGACGCACGAAGTAGGTGGCCAGCGCATGAAGGTCTGCGTGCATCGCAAAGGTGCGACGCGTGCCTTTGGCCCCGGGACACCCGGATTGCCGCCGGAATATCAAGCCATCGGTCAGCCCGTCATCATCCCAGGTTCAATGGGAACCGCCTCGTGGGTTTTGGTTGGAACCGAAGACAGCATGGCGCGTTCATTCGGTTCGAGCTGTCACGGCGCGGGACGGGTCATGTCGCGCTCGAAGGCCAAGCATGAAGTCCGGGGCGAGACCCTGAGAAAAGAATTGGAAGACAGCGGAATCCAAATCCGGGCGGGATCCATGTCCGGATTGGCCGAAGAAGCACCTTCTGCTTACAAGGATGTGGATCTGGTGGTGGAAACCGTCAGCCAGGCCGGCATTGCGCGCAAGGTCGCCAGGCTGAAACCGCTGGCGGTGATCAAAGGCTAATGAGCGGGGCAGCTGACCTTGGCAAAACGCGCATTCGTCAACTTCGCCAAATCCACCACGGGCAATTGAATATTCAAGCCGCGCTGGCCGCCTGAAACATGGATTTCCGCAAAATTCTGCGCCGAAGAATCGATCAGGACTTGAAAGCCCTTGTTGATCAATGCCAACGGCGAAATGCCGCCTGCCTGCAACCCGGTCAATTCTTCTGCTTCGCGTTCGGTTGGAAGGCGAACTTTTTTTTCGCTCAGCGCCGCGGCGAGCAGCTTCAAATCGACCGTTGAATTTCCGGGGACAACCACCAGCAAAGGCTTCTTGGGTCTCTCGCGGGTGACCACGATGGTCTTAAAAACGGCGGCCGGCTCAATATGGAGAAGGTGCGCCGTTTCGAGCGCGCCGAGTTTCTCGATGGGCAATTCAAACGCCCTATACTTGATCTTGTGCGAGTCGAGCAGCCGGGTGACATTATTGATGGGAGGCATGGGATTCACTTTCCTCCATTTTACTCTGCATGGTAAACTCTGAGCCAATGAATCGGAAACGCCTCTTTCCAATTTTGGAAGAGACCTTTGCGGTTGTCGTTTGGGGCGGGACATTTATCGCCGCAAAAACCGCATTGCAGGAGGTCTCGCCCGCCACCGTGGTGTGGCTGAGATTCGGAATGGGCGTCATCATCCTCGGTGCGGCAGTTGCGCAGCGAAGACAGTTTGCTTTTCCTGAACAAAACGAATGGCTGCACTTTGCGTCACTGGGTTTCATCGGCGTAACGTTTCATCAGTGGCTGCAGGCGAACGGTCTGGTCACCGCACAAGCCACGACCACCGCATGGATTGTGGCAACGACGCCGATTTTCATTGCACTATTAGGCTCCCTGGTATTAAAGGAAAAATTCGACTGGCTGAAGGTTAGCGGGATTGCGCTCGCGGCAAGCGGAGTGTTGCTGATCCTCAGCGACGGCAACCTCCGCGCGCTCTTTGCCGGTAAAGAAGGAACGATCGGTGACATCTTGATTCTGATCAGCGCACCGAATTGGGCGATCTATACTGTTCTGTCCCGGCGTGAACTGGCGCGGCATCCCGCGGCGCGCATGATGTTTTATGTGATGCTGTTGGGCTGGCTCTTTACGAATATTTGGATTTTTGGATTCGGGCCGGGATTAAGCGAGATCGCCCACATCACCCTCAAAGGCTGGAGCGCCATCCTGGTGCTCGGCCTCTTTGGCTCGGGCTTGGCTTACGTTGCTTACTATGATGCACTTCAAGTTTTGCCTGCTTCACAACTTGGCGTCTTCCTGAATATCGAACCGCTGGTCACAACATTGCTTGCGGCATCCCTGCTGAGCGAACCGATCACGCTGGTGGTTGTGTCAGGCGGCGCGATCATCATCGCAGGCGTATATCTTGTCAACCGATAAATGAATCTTTTTCCTAGATCAAGCCATGGCGCCTCGGTCTCCTCGACTTCAAACGGTTTCCGATTCACGATTCCCGAATCGCGGCTGGAGCGCTTTCGACTTGCGCAGGTGGATAGCTATGCGCGTTTGCCGCGCCGCGGATTCTCCGCACGTCCTCCCTTGACCGTCGCGCTGCGGGCGCGCGTTTCTTCCGAATCGATCCCTGGCACATGGGGGTTTGGTTTGTGGAACGATCCCCTGGGTCTCTCGCTTGGCTTCGGAGGCAATCCAGCGAGTCTGCCCGCCTTACCGAATACCGTTTGGTTCTTCCATGCCTCCCCCAGGAGCTATCTTTCCTTTCGGGATGACAAGCCTGCGCACGGCTTTCTCGCGCAGACGTTCAGCAGTCCGCAGTTTCATCCAATGCAAGTCCTGATTGGCTTCATGTTGCCTTTTTCAAGGAAAAGGGCGCGCCAATTACTGGGCCGCATCATTGACGAAGACTCGGCAATCGTCAGCGCAGATGCGACTCAATGGCACAGCTACCGACTCGAGTGGAGTCCGAAGGGGTCCGCGTTCTGGTTGGACGAAGCCCTGGTTTTGGAAACGACGGTGAGTCCGCGTCCGCCGCTGGGTCTGGTCCTATGGATGGATAATCAGTACGCGGCTTTTATGCCGGACGGAACACTGAAATGGGGTCTGGAAAAAAACCTGACCGAGGCATGGCTGGAAATAGAGGATCTGGAACTCAGAACCCAAGGCAGATCCTAGCCTGCGCTGGGTTCAGCGCAGGAGAGGCCAGTAATGCAAAACGAATTGATTCGTAAAGGGAACAACCCGTACGATTGTGTCAATGACCAGGCCGAGAATGAATAACCCGCCAAAATTCCGGTTATGGACAAAACAAACCGCGGAGAACCACGTCGGCCATGCCACGAACCCCTCCGGCGGCCGGGACGGGCGCGGTCTGTTCAAAATCTTGATCGCGGCCATGGCATCCTTGAACGCGAAGAAAACGATGAGCATGATCGGCGAGAAATAGCGCGGCACAAACACCAGGTAGGCGATTACGAGATAGATGATGATCAGGACGGCCTGGTTGATATGGCGGGCGATCCGTTCTCCGGCCCGAACCGGGAAGGTGCCAACGCCTTTCGTGAGATCGTCATTCCGTTTGTCAATATGCTTGCCCACATTGATGCTGGCCACACTGAGCCCGAACGGTACTCCGGCCAACGCCACATTCCAGAGGTTGGGTGTGGTGCCTTGTGCCAGGACAAAATATACGCCCGTGATCATGATCGGCCCCCAGATCAGGAAGATGGCGAGTTCCCCCAACGCCCAGTATTTGAGCGGCCAGGTGTAGAACAGCAGAACGAGGGCGCCAAAGGCAAACAGGCCGGCCACCACCGGATTGAAGCCGGTGTAGAACAGGGCATAAAAGCCTGAGAGGGTCGCGATCAAACCGCTCACCAGGAACCACTGTAGCTGCTGGCTCTTCGTCCAAAAGCCCTGCACCAGCGGATGAACTCCATATTGGGTGCGGAAATAATTATCCTTATCCACCCCGCGGCTGTAATCCGTGAAATCATTCAACAGATTATTCGTGCCATGCGCAATGAACAGGCCGAGCGTCAGGACAACCCACGGCAGCCACGAAAAATAGCCATCACGCCACGCCAGGCTGCCCGCGATGATGCAGGAATAAACGGTCACCAGCGTCACCGCGGAGCGGGTGGCAATCAGCCATTTGGAAATGACATCCAATGCATCCCACTGTTTCTTATCCTCCATTTTCACAAGCTGCCAGATGGCAGTACGCCACATCGCGAGATTGATTTTCACACAATCCTCCTTCAGATCTTCCAAAACCGGACGCAGTATACGACCGATCTGTCAGAGCAAAGCCAGATCGAAAAGAAAAGGACGGGGATGGACCTTCTGTTTTTGGAGCCGAGGCCAAAACTATCGCCAGAAATTTGAGGTGGCTGGCATAAGCCGTAAAGCCACATCCAAGATCAATCCCAGCATAAACCAGATTCCGAATGCGCGGTTATTGCGGAACGCCAGCGGCGCAAAGTAAAGCGGCCAGCCCCCTTGTCCGTCCGGGAACCCCTCGGGACGAGTCTCAGGCTTGGGCTTCAACAACGCAGGATACGTCTGGAGAAACGTCGGAATCGCCAACAGAACAATCGCCATGATCGGTGAAAAGAATTTGGTCGCGATCAAATATCCCGTAAAGAGATAAGGCAGAATCATCATGGCCAGGACGGTATAGCGTGAGATCCCCTCTCCGACCAATACGGGAATCGTAAATATCTTCTTCTGCTGATCAATCTTCTGTTTATCAATATGCTTGCCGAAGATCACCGTGGTGACGCCCAGAACATACGGGATGCTTGCGATCACCACGTTCCAATCCCAGTGATGGGCCAGCACATAATATCCACCG
>DATJBI010000110.1:0-12474 GCA_035515435.1 Anaerolineales bacterium | reverse complement strand
TTGAGTGGGGTGAGGGTCAGCGTCATGCTCTTAGGTCTTGTGAACGCCGGTGATCTTGATTCCGGCATGGGTTGAACCGTATTGCCTGTTGATGTGGATCAAGACGCTGGTCAATCCTTCCAGGACAACCGAGTTTTCAAGCGGGCCGGCGTCCCAGCCTGCCAAGCCCGCGGCCTCGACCAGTTTCAAGGTCCGGGCGCGCGCCTGCTGGCTTGTGCCGGTCACCAGCACATCGCATTCGATAGCCTGGTCGCGCAGCAGATGTTCGTGCGAAATGTTCTGAAAGGCCGCCGCAACTTCCAGCCCTGCGCCCAGGATCTGTTGCGCCTCCTGCGCGGCGGAACCGGCGGGCGGCATTTGGACCCGGGTGACTTTCGGCGGGACAATCGGCACCGTCACATCGATCAACAATTTGCCCTGCACGAATTCCTTCACCGATTCAAGCGTCTCGCGATGAGCCGCATACGGGACGGTCACCGCAACGATCTCCGCCCTTTGCGCCGCCTCCTGGTTGCTCAATCCTTCAACGTGTGCGCCGCCGCCGAGCATCGTCCGCAAATCCTGTGCGGCGGCCCTGGCCCTGTCCGCGCTGCGCGAGCCGACCAGAACCCGATAGCCTGCCTTCGCCCAGCGATAGGCAAGGCCCTTGCCTTCCCGGCCGGTTCCGCCCAGCACGGCTACCGAAAGTGGATGGGATGATTCATTCATGGTTTGAACTTATCCTGATATCGTTTCCAGACCTTGGATGCCAGTTCGCGCGCTCGCGCCGCGATCTCCGCTTCATCCAGCGTCAGGAGTTTGCGGTCCTTCATCAAGACCTTTCCGCCTGCAATGGTCGTGGTGATCATGCCTGGTTGGAATCCGAAGATGATATGCCAGGGGAGGTTTTCGGGAGTCAATTGGGTCGGGGATTGATAATCGACCAGGATCAAATCCGCGAATGCCCCGGGCACGAGCTGGCCGATCGGTGCGGAGGGAAAGAAGACATTTGCCAGGGCGGCATTATTGGAAATTGCCATTTCGGCCACGCTCATCCCGCCCATGCGGCGCGGATCGTGGTTCCAGACCTTCTGCACCAGATAGGCCGCCTTCCATTCCTCCCACATGGCGTTCGAGAATCCGTCGTTGCCCAAACAGACTTTGACGCCCGCCCGCATCATTGATTCGACCGGCGCCACGCCGACCGCATTATTCATGTTGGAGCGCGGCTGGTGCGTGACCCAGGTCCCGGTCGCGGCCAGGATTTCCATCTCGCGGGCATCGATGTGGACGCAATGCGCCGCGATGGTCCGGGGTCCCAAGATCCCATGATTTTGCAGCCGGTCGATCACGCGCATTCCGGATTTGCTGAGGCTGTCCCACTCGTCCGCATCGGATTCCGCGGCGTGAACGTGAAAGCCCGCCCCTTGGGGCGCCGCGGCGCGGCAGGCCTGCAGGGTGGCGCCCGAAAGCGTCAGGCTGGCGTGCAGGCCAAAGGTGCCTGCCAGGCGCGGATGGGGGTTCGCCGCGAGGCGTTTGATGAACCGAACGTTCTCCTGGATGCCGGCCGTGGCCCCCTCCGGCCCGTCGCGGTCGGTGACCTCGTAGCAAAGCACACCGCGCAATCCGGATTTATCCACCGCATCCGCGATGATATCCAGGGAGCCGTCAATCGCGCTGGGCGAGGCGTGGTGATCGATTAAAGTGGTCGTGCCGTTTTTGATCGCATCGACCAGACTGGGCAAAGCGGAATAGCGGATATCATCTTCCAGCAGGGATCGATCAAGCGGCCACCAGAGTTTTTCCAGGATCTCAGGGAAATCCTTGGGCGGGGGAGGAGGAGTTGCCAGGCCGCGCGCGAACGCGCTGTAGAAATGCGTGTGCGCGCAGATCCCGCCGGGCATGACGATCTGATTTTGGGCGTCGAGGCGCCTCGCCTTGGGATACAGCGCTTCCAGCCTGGCCGAGGGGCCCAGATCGCGGATCTTGTCGCCCTCGGTCAGCAGGGCATGCTGCTCCAGCACGCGGTTGGGCGTCTCCCAGGTAACGAGAGTGGCATTTGTGATCAGCATGTGTTATGTAAATCCAAATCGAGTTGGATCGGGCAGTTTGTAACCCGAAGTCCCGATTTCCCACAGAACAAAATAAGCGGCCTCCCGGAGCTCAGGATCGTCTCCGTACATGGCCTGGTAGATTTCCTTGATCATTCCATCCGTGACGCCTTTTCTTAAATACGATAAAGCCGCCAGGCGCTCCTCGCCCTTGCCTGCCCGCAGGGCGGAGACCAGGATGTCAGTGGCTGCCGAGCCGGGCGGAATGCCAACGCCCTGGGTGCTCGCGAATTCAATCAGCCAGGGCGCTTCGGACGGCGGCCGGAGCGGCCGCGGTATGCGTGGATTCGTTGCCTGGTTGGCCGCATCCAGCACTTCGTTGGCGGAATTGCGCACCACCCATTCCGGATCTCCCACCTGCAGTTTTTGCAGCAACTCGGTGGCCCAGGGCTCGCCCACGCGTGCCAATCCGTAGACCACGGCGCGCCGGACCAATAGATCGGACAGGGTCGCGCCATCCTTCAGCATGGCATGGCCCTCGCTTGGATCGTTGGCGATCGCCTCGGCCGCGGCGCGGCGCAGATCTTCATCGGCGTTCAGCAGCGTGTGCGCCACGACTTCCAGCGCGTCGTTCGTCCCGATGGCGACCAGGGCCAGGCAGGCCGCCCGGCGCGCCGATAGGCTGGGCGACTCGAGGATGCCCTCCAGGAGCTTGATGGATTTCACGTCGCGCATCGCCCCGCTGCCCAGCGCGGCCAGTTTGACCACTTCAAATGAAAGGGTGCCCATCATCTGGCGGAACAGTGTTGTGACCGCCGGATCGTCGCTGGCAACGAAGGCCGCGACCGCCTGGCCGCGCAGGGCTGAGGGCAGGCCTTCCGTCTGCAGCAGGTGGGCCAGAGCACCCATGATTTTTCCGCGCCAGGGAGCATCGCGCGGCGCGTCGCGTAACCAGCGCGCGGCGGAGATCAAGGGGCGATGGATGGGCAGGCGCGACCATTCCAGCATGCTCTGAATGAATTTGCTCACATCGCCGTTTGCCGCCAGGTAATGCATGGCCAGGTATTTGCCGGACCAATCCGATTGATTCAACAGGATTTCGGTTGCGTTGTAATTGCTCAACGCCCGGCCCGCCAGGAATCCAAGAATGACCGGATGAACAAAACGCATTTTGTTGTTCGGGTGCACCATGATCAATCCCGTCGAGGACATTTTTCCCAGCAACCCGGGCCTGGGCGCGGGAGTGATCGTCTTGGATTTCTTTTCCTTCTTCGTTTTTTCTTTGACTTTTTCGGCTGGCCCCTCCTCTTCCGCAGCGTCAGCAGAGGCGGCCTGGATTTCCTGGCTGCCGCCGGTTTCCTCCGGCGGCTCGAATGATTTGACCCAGTCGCGCGCGCTGCGCGGATCAAAGACAGGTTGTCCGTTCACGACCACCTGCAGGGCCAGCGTTTCCAGCGCGGCCAGCGGGGTGTTGTGGGGTGCCAGCCTGCGCACATGCGAAGCAATGGCCTCCAAAACGTGCGGACCCAGGCTGTCGCCCGCATAGCCGGCCCACACTTTCAACGTCAGCTCAAGGGGAGTGAGCTTGTGGTCATCGGCCCCGAGCCAGGCGTTGAGCAGGATCGGATCCACCTGTTCAGCCCCTGTCTGTGCCGAGGCTTCCGGGGCAATAAATTGATTCCAGACTTCACCCCATCTCTGGATGACCTGCCGGACCTGTATTCTGTTCCAGCCGGTCATGGCAAGCGGCACAAAACCCAGCTCGATCAGCCCATCCAGGTATTCCGGCGCGCCGGTGAGGACGGCGCGTACCTTGGGATAATTCTGCAGAAGCATCTTCAGATAAGTGCAGATGGCCTGCTGACCCTCCGCCGTCAATTCATCGTAGCCGTCCACCAGCAGCAGTGCCCGGTCCGACCGAAATGTGGTTTCCACAAAGGCGGGAACCCGCCCCAGGTCAAACATGGACGCGCCTTCCGAGACGATGTCGACGATCGGATCCAGCAGGTTCTTCGGGTCACTCACGGGCAGCTTCAGGTCCGCAACGTGAGCCAGGAACGGAACCCGGTCCTTCAGGTTTCCAAGCCCTTCCATCCGATTCGCAACCAGCGAGGCCAGATGCGCGATGGCGACCGTTTTTCCGCTGCCCGGTTGACCGATCAGCACGATATTTCTTCCGCCCGAAAGTGCCTGCGGGATCGTCAACGAAGGCGCGTTGTAGATCGCGGCCAGTTCCGGCCAGCCGGGCAGATACGGCAGGGTCTGTGTGACGGCGTCTTCGGCCGCGATCGGGCCGCCCGGTTCGATGTGAGGCGGCGGTGCCATCACGCGCGGCTCTTGAAGGACCTCATCCAATGAGAAAAGGGGCGCGGCCAGGTGCATCCCCTGGGCGCGGCGCAAGGTAGTGCGGCGGTGGTTTTCCTCCACACTGCTGGTGCGTCTGGCCCGGCTTTCCTCCCGCTGTTGTTTGGAGCTTTGAGAGATCTCTGCCAGCAGTGGCTGGGCCCGGCCCACCAGCCACCAAAACAGGCTGGCCGCGATGAAGCCGAGGGCAAAGGAGATCGCGTCAACTGAGAATGAGAAATTCATGGATGGTTAGACCGCGTATAATATTCTTCCGCACGAGGGACAGCGCACGAGCTCAACCGCGTAGCGCGCGTTCTGCTGGATTGCGGCGGTCAAGGTAATGCCGCACGCACCGCAGGCGTTGTCTGAAACCTCCGCGACCGCCACGCCGCGTCTCTGTTCGCGCAGTTCGTTGTATATCTTGAGCGCGTCCGCCGTGATGGTGCTGAGTGCCGCCTGCCTTTCCGCCTGAAGGCGATTAAGCTCGCGGGTCAGCGATTCTCGATCTTCAAACAACTGGCGATGTTCGCTGCCCAGCCTCGCTTCGACTCCGTTCAACTCGCCCTGGGTTCTCTTTACCGCCGCCTGTGCATCTTCGGTCCGGAGCATGTCCTGAAGTTCCCGTTCTTCCAATGAAGCGAGGTGTTTCTTTAGGGATGCAATATCTGCCTGAAGATCCTGCAATTCCTTTGGATTCCGGACCGTTCCGCCGTACAGGCTCGACTCTGCCTGCTGGATCTTTACCTGCTGGCTGTGGGCCTCGTCCTCGGAGCGGTGCTGGGTCCGCTGCGCGGCGCGCTCTTCCGCCTGTGCGGCGTTAAGCTTCTCCAGCGCCGCCTGCAGCCCGGCGTGATCCTCCAGTGTCTTCTGAATCTTCGCCAGGCTCGTTTCGATCTGTGCAATCTGGCTGTCTATCTGCTGAAGGCGGAAAAGTCCGAGCGACGCACTCATATGCTGATTATATACGAAAAAGAACTCCTCTCTTGTTCACGAGAGGCCGGATCTTCATTGCGTCGGCAGATTATAATAATTGTAAATTGCCCGGGTTAAATTTGCAATCAGCAGGTTGGTTGGGTCAAAATCGTTTTGGGGGGCCTCATAGGTATAAACGGAAAGAACAAAGTTGCCTCCGGTCGAGTAAACGATCCCGGCGGCGCTGATATCGGTGAGGCCGCACCCGACGCACCGCGAGATCCAGCCGTGCTTCATCGCCACCACGGTGCCATCCGGCACGCCGGCCTCGATCAGCTGTCCGATCTTGTCCTGTTCCAGGTAATCGATGATCCTGTTGCAGACCTCCTTGGTCATCTTGTCCGGAAAAGCAGCCACCAGCGGCCCGCCGCCGGCTTGCGCGCACTGATAGACATCCTCCAGCAGCATCCCCATGTCCGAGGCGGTGGTCTCATTGTAGGTATCGGGATTCGTCAGGTTGCTGTCGGAGCGCTGGTTGGCCGGCGAATTGTAGGATTGCAGGGGTGCGCATGGGTTCTCGGGACTGCAATAGAAGGCGATGATGAATGTATTGATGAGGCCCAGCTTCTGCATATACTGCGTCACGATCAGCGGGCCGATCGTCGGGTCCAACAAGCGCATCATATCGTCCGAGGAGGGATTATCGGAGGCATGGATCATGGCCAGGATTTTTGCGTCGGTATCCGCGTCCACCGGAGCGGTGCCGTGCTTGATGAAGTACGAGACCAGGATCGGTATCTTCATGGTGCTTTGTGCGGCAAACGCCAGATCGGGTTGGACGGAGATTGGCTGGCCCTGATTGAGCGCAAAATGAATTTCCTGTCCATTCTGCAGGTCGATCGCGTCCAGGCCAATGACGCCGTTGAATCCCGACGTCGAAATGATCTGTCTGAGCTGCAGTTCCAGGTCCTGGATGGTTGGACGCGCCACGGCCTGGCGCGTGAAGGACAGGATCACGGTCCGGCTGGTGGGTGATTGCAGCGCGCCGTCGATCAGCGGCACGGCCCGGTCAATGTCCAGCGTTTGGCTTGGCCTGCCCGCCGTGTAGTTTGGGGTGCCGGCGATCGGCTGGGCAGGTGTGGAAGATTGATCGTAGCGCGGTGCGATTTCGAGCTGCAGATAGGCACGCAGACGGTCCTCGGCGATGGTCGCGCGCAGCGGGACCGGGATGGGCTGGGCAGAGCGATTCCACAGGTAATCCCAAAATCCGCCCCAGAAAGAACCGCCGGTGCGGGCCAGGTCTGCGGCGGCCAGCATCGATTCGATATCCATCTGAAAGCCGATCACCGTCGGGTCCACATGAATAATGCCGCCGTTGTATTGGATCTCGATGGGGGAGTTGTAAACTTGCAGCACGCGCTGGGAAGCCGCCTGCGGGTCCAGCCCGCCGACCGGCACACCCGCAATGGTCATCCCGGCCGGATAATAATCCCGCTGCCGGCTGTACCCGATCAATGCGATGATCGCCAGGATCAGCGCGAGGCTCAATAAAAGAATCGCGGTTGCTCGCAATATGATGTTTGAATTGCGGTTTCTCACTGCGCCTCCAAAAACATGACATTCGTCGCGAAAAAGTATAACACAGGCAAAACGGGCACTTGTGCTAGAATTGGTTAGCCTTTGTTAAGAAAGGGAGCCTATGCTTCGCTCATTTCTCATCTATCTTTCCAAAGCTGCCTGGGCGCAGAATATGGTCACCAGCTGGGGAGTTGCCTGGCGTACCGCCTCCCGCTTTGTGGCGGGGACAAAGATCGAAGATGCCGTGCGTGCCATTCGTGACCTGAACGCCAAGGGCATCACTGTTACGCTTGATCATCTGGGGGAAAATACGAGCACACCCGACGAGGCTTCTGAAGCGACTTCCGAGATCCTGAACACGCTTGATGAGATTAAAAGGGACGGCGGGCGCTCCAGCGTTTCCATCAAGTTGACACAGATCGGCCTGAGCCTCGACGAGAACCTGTGCGCTGAGAATCTGGAGCGGATCTTGTCCCGCGCCAAGAGCCGTGGAAATTTCATTCGGATCGACATGGAAGATACGCCCTACACGGACAAAACGATCAATTTGTTTTGCCAGATGCGGGAGAAGGGATTCCGGAACGTTGGAATTGTTCTGCAGTCCTATCTTTATCGCACCGAGGCGGACCTCCGCAAATTGCTCGAGGATCCCACCCCAATTCGTCTGGTCAAGGGCGCGTATCAGGAGCCGGCCGACCGGGCCTTTCCCAAAAAAGCCGACGTGGATGCCAACTTTGATCTGCTGACCAAGATCCTGATCGATGCGGCCCTGGCCGCCAACTCGCCAAAAGTCTCCCCGGATGGACTGTTCCCGCCCATCCCGGCGATCGCCACCCACGACGAACGACGGCTTGAATTTGCGAGGCAGTATGCGGCCAAGGTCGGACTTCCGAAAGATGCTCTGGAATTCCAGATGCTGTACGGCATCCGGCGTGATCTGCAGGATCAATTGGTCAGGGAAGGTTATCCCGTTCGGGTGTATGTTCCCTTTGGGACCCACTGGTACCCGTACTTTATGCGCCGGCTGGCGGAACGTCCGGCAAACATCTGGTTCTTTGTTTCCAATTTTGCCAGGGGCTGAGCCGGATCTTGCAAGAGCGGCGCCCGTACGGACAGGCGGGATGCCGCCCTTTTATTTTGTGGTAAAACAGAGCCATGGCTGATCAACCTTTGGCTCTCGTCACGGGTGCCGCGCACCGGCTTGGCAAGGCCTTCGTGCTGGCGTTGGCCCGCAGAGGCTATGCCATCTTGCTGCATTATCGATCCGCGGAACTGCAGGCTTCCAGAACCGCGACCGAGATCCGCACTCTGGGCATGCCGGTTTTTCTGTCGCAGGCGGACTTGACCGATCCACAACAAATCCTGTCTTTGTTCGCGATGGTGGATAAGCTTCCCTACCCGTTGAAGGTGCTCGTCAATTCGGCGGCAGTCATTCCGGTCGGTGATCCGCACACGCTTTCGGCGCAGGAATGGGACGCGGCCTTCGACCTGAACCTGCGCGCACCCTTCCTGTGCGCGCAGCAGGCGGCCAAGCGGATGACCCACGGCGGGTTGATCGTCAATGTGACCGATGTCGGAGCTCACAAGACCTGGAGCCGGTATCCATCCTATTCGGTCAGCAAAGCCGGCCTGGAAGTGTTGACCAAGATTCTGGCACGCTCCTTCGCGCCCTCCATTCGCGTAAACGCCGTGGCACCGGGACTCGTATTACAATCCGACCTTGTGTCCTCGGAGGATTGGAACCATCTGGTTGAACGTCTCCCCCTGAAGCGCGCTGCCACCGTGGAAGAGATCGCCGCCGCCGTGGAATTCCTGCTGACGAACGAATATGTGACCGGCCAAACGCTGGTGATCGACGGGGGGTATTCTCTGCTTGGATAAGTTCATGTCGTTCGTCAAACGCCATCCCGATTTCACGGTCTCGCTCGCGTTATTGCTCTGCCTGGCACTGTTCGGGACCTTCCTGGTTGACTTCAACATCCCTCCCTATGAGGACGCGGCCATGCTCATGCGTTATGCCGATCATCTGGCGCACGGCTATGGCATCGTCTGGAACATCGGCGAGCCGCCGGTGGACGGGGCGACCGATTTCCTGTTCATGGTCACGGTTGCCGGATTGATGAAGATCGGCGTCCCGCTCGGGCGGGCGGTGCGCGGGCTTGGATTATTTTCCGTGGCCGCGCTGGTTCTGTTGATCTATTGGGTGAATCGCAAACTCTGGGGCTCGCCTGTCGTCTGGGCGGCGTTCTCCGCGCTGTTCCTGCTGGTGGGCACAGGCCTGACCTACGTCGCCGCCTACTTCGGGGCCCCGTTCTTCGCGCTCTTTGCGGCGCTGGCCTGGACCTTGGGTCTGCTCCTGATGCAACAACAGGATCCGCCTCTGTGGCTGTCGCTGCTCTTCGCCCTTTCAGGTTTGGTCGCCGGCTTGATCCGTCCGGAGGGAGTGATCCTGGCCGGATTGATGCTGGCGGCGGTGATCGTCATGAAGGGCTGGCGTGCCTCGGCCAGGACGATTGCGGTCTTCCTCGCTGTCTTTCTGATCCTGGGCGGCGCCTATTTTGCGTGGCGTTGGAATTATTTCGGCTATCCGCTTCCGAACCCGTTCTATAAGAAGGGCGGAGGCGCCCTGCACTGGGACGGGCTTCAGGCCTCGTTCACCAATCTCTTCTCGTTGTGCGGATTATTCTTGCTGGCCTACCTGATCGGCCTGCGTTCGTGGAAAACGGCGCGTCAAACGATCGCCTTTCTCATCCCCGTCATCGGATTTGCGGCGGCTTTTGTTCTGGTCTCGAATGAAACCAATTTCGGCGGACGGTTCCAGTATGCCCTGCTGCCCATCGTCCTGCTCTCGTGGTTTCCGCTCGTGCGCGGATTCGACGTGGAGATCGGCGCTCCCGCCCTGGGCCGGATGGAGGGGCGCAGCCGCACCGTCCTCATTGCAGCTTCCGCCCTGATCGCGGCTTTGATCCTGTATTCTTCCTATGATCAGGGCGCGTCGATCGACTACTTCCGCGACGGGCGTTATGACATGGCGCAGGCGCTTCAGGCCTATTCCGGTCGCGGCTACACCATGGCGACTTCCGAGGCAGGTCTGCTGCCTTTGTATTCGCAGTGGAACGCGATCGACACCTGGGGTCTGAACGATGAATGGATCGCCCATCAAGGCGGAATCACGGCGGATTATCTGGACCGCTATAAACCGGAGTTGATCATTTTTCACGCGCATTTCTCGCCGTTCGTTCCGCCGACCACGCCGGACCATTATCCTGATCCGGCCT
Source organism: Anaerolineales bacterium (assembly GCA_035515435.1). GTDB lineage: Bacteria > Chloroflexota > Anaerolineae > Anaerolineales > Villigracilaceae > Fen-1038. The sequence goes on along the minus strand of DATJBI010000110.1, from coordinate 2,330 downwards.
GGTTTGAAATGACCATGACGCTCAAGGATTATGCGGAGAGCCGTCACTATACCCTGGCCGCGGTGTTTGGCGTGACCGCCGACGACACGCATTATTATTACGTCCGGCCCGGCTTCCCGGACAGCCAGGCGCTGGTGCGTCTGATTTCGAAATTCGGCAGATATGCCTGGGCTGCCGATGGTGGTGTCAAGGCGGTGAACTTCGCGAGCCACCCAAACCCATGATCTTTCCATCGTCGATGGACTTGAGGAGACACCATGCCTGAAACTGCCGAGTTGGCCCAGAAACTGAAATTCGAGGGAGAGAAGTTCGCCGCATTCTTTGGCGGCCTGACGGCTGATCAATGGAACAGGGAGGTCTACACGGAAGGTTCCGTGTGGACGATCCGCAGTATCCTGGCCCATTTGATGGCCTCCGAGCGGGCCCTGGTAGGATTATTCGAGAGCATCCGCCAGGGCGGAGCGGGTGTCCCGGAGGATTTTGTCATTGATCGCTACAATGCCAGTCAGCAGGAAAAGACCAAAGCACTGACGCCCGCCGACCTGCTGGATCAATACAAAGCCGTCCGGGCCGAAACCCTCACCTGGCTCTCAGGCATCCCCGATTCGGACCTGGAGAAGACCGGACGGCATCCGTTCCTCGGCATCACGACCTTGCGGGAGATGGTGAAGATGGTGTACATCCACAACCAGACCCACTATCGCGATTTGAGGCGCGTGCTTAAGGGTTAGACGACCAGGGGCGCCCGGGTCGGGATCTTTTTCGGGACCTTTGTATTTGGAAAGGACTTATGCAGCTTCCCTCCTTTAAGCTTGAGCGTTATTTTGCCAGATACGAATTTAACACGGAATACCTGCTGTGCAGTTCCGACTGCGAGGCCATGACGATCGCTGAGCTCTTATCGCTCGAGCCCGGGGCGGCCGAGAAGTTCCAAACGCAGTGGCTCGGCTATACGGAATCTCAGGGGGATCCTGCGCTGCGCCAGGCGGTCTGCGGATTGTATGAAACGATGCAACCGGAAGACATTTTGATTCACAGCGGCGCCGAGGAAGCCATCTTCCTCTTCATGCATGCCGCGCTTGAAGCCGGCGATCATATCGTCGTCCATTGGCCGTGCTATCAATCGCTGGCGGAGGTGGCGCGCTCGATCGGCTGCGAGGTCGCTTTGTGGAGGGCGCGCGAAGAAAATGGCTGGGCGCTCGACCCTCAGGAGCTGCGCGGAATGATCCGGCCCAACACCCGGGCGATCGTCCTTAACACACCGCATAACCCGACGGGTTATTTAATGCCGCGCCCTGTGTACGAATCCGTTCACCGCCTTGCGCGCGAGAACCAGCTCCTGCTATTTTCTGATGAGGTCTATCGCGAATCGGAATATGATCCCGCCGCGCGGCTGCCCGCCGCCTGCGACCTGGGCGATCACGCGGTTTCGCTCGGCGTGACGTCGAAAACGTACGGCCTGGCCGGTTTGCGCGTGGGCTGGATCGCAACCGCGAACAGAGCCGTCCGCGAGCGGATGGCTTCGCTTAAGGATTACACGACCATTTGCAATTCGGCGCCCAGTGAATTCTTGGCCGGGGTCGCCCTGCGCAACCGGCAAAAGCTGATCGATCGGAATCTGGGGATCATTAAGTATAATCTTGCGGTGCTGGACGAATTCTTTGAGCGGCGCAGCCATCTTTTCTCGTGGGTCCGGCCGCGCGCCGGCTCGATGGCGTTCCCGCGTTATCTCGGCGGTAGTGTAGAATCGTTCTGCGATGATCTGGTGCGGAGGGCCGCGGTCCTGCTTCTGCCCGGAACGATGTATGATGATCGCGCGGAACATTTCCGCCTCGGACTCGGAAGAAGGAACCTGCCGGAAGCCATCCATAGGCTCGAAGAGTTCCTGGAAAAGGCCGCTTGATCTGCCTGCCTCTTTGCCATCCGATAAGAACCATGCAGCGCCTCATCCTCCTCCTCCGCCTGTCCCGCCCGCTCCACCTGCTCCTCACGGCCTTGACCTACATTCTCGGCGCGGGCGTCGCGCGTTTCCTGGGGAAGCAGCCGGCTCCGATTGCTTTTTGGCTCGGTCTGCTCGGGGTTTTGTTTGCCCAACTCAGCATGGGTCTGCTGGCCGAAGTATTCCGACCGTTCAATGAGCCCATCGTGGTTAATGAAACGATCGCTGAGCGCCGAGCGACCCGTGAGGCGGCATTATATGTTTCGATTGCCGCGCTCTCGGCCCTGGCTGTGATTGCTCTTCTGTTATACAAGGACCGTCTCCTGCCGGCGCCCGCTTTTCTATTTATCGCCGTTTCTTTGTTTGTCCTGCTCGTTTACTCCGTGCCGCC
>DATJBI010000109.1:0-8014 GCA_035515435.1 Anaerolineales bacterium | reverse complement strand
ATTTTGCTTTTTTAGGTTTGTTAGTCGCAATACCGGGATACCTGTACGCTTTACTGTTGGGAGTACATATACCGTTGGATTATCAAACCGTCTTTCGCACTATCCTTGCCGCCGACTTACCGACGGTGGCGTTTGAGGAGGCGCTGTTTAGAGGATTGCTGTGGAAATATTCAAGAGACTTGGGACTTACTGATACTGGGGCATTTTTCTTAACGAGCTGTTTGTTTTGGATATCCCACCATCAATTCCTTTTTAGCGGTCAGCTATATGTATTTTGGATAGCTACGCCTTGTCTAAGTCTGATTCTAGGACTTATTGTCCTCCGAAGCAGATCTACTACGCTTAGCACTCTAAGTCATTATCTATACAATTTGCTAGATCTACTTTTGTGAATCTTGTTCCAAGAATCGGTCTCCACACCAAGCATGGCCGTATGTCAAGGTCTGTGTAATTTCTAAAGGGGCTCGGCAACCTTTTCGGGGACAGTAATCTTTCCAAGTTTGAGACTACGAGTGACAACAAAGAATAATAGCAGGCAACTGCTTTCGTTGCGGAAGGCGGCCGCCATCTTATGGCTGCGCTTCTTCACTTCGAGATAAAGACGTTCGATGATATTGGATGTCCGAATGAACCTCCAATGGCTTTCAGGGAAATCGTAAAAGGTACTGTATCGCTGCATCAATTGGATTCAAATCGAATGGGCTGGCCCATCCTTTTCTGGAACTGGGGTAACAGCCGTCGATCTGGCTTTTGCAAGCGTCTTCTTTGCTTTCACGCCGGAAGCAGAGACCGATGATATGACAATTCCTCTGGCTGCAGTCTTCAAAGGCATTAATGAAGGTGCGACGCAGGACGCCCGCAGGGCTTCACCCCTGGAAAAGGCGCTGATGGGTTTCCATCATACATCGGTCCATCACAACCTTCAAACCGGCCGCCTCCGCTCTTTTGGCGGCGGCCCCATTGACGATCCCTTTTTGCATCCAAACGATTTTCGCGCCGATCTGGATCGCCTGCTCCACAACGGGGGGAACATCGTCCGGTTTTCGAAAGACCTGCACCACATCGATCTTCTGCGGAATGGATTTCAGATCCGCATAGGCCCTCAGACCCAGGATCTCCGAGGCAGTCGGATTGACCGGGATCATCTGATAACCATGTTCCTTCAGATAATTGAATATCCAGTAACTGGGTTTTTCCTCACTGGAGGATACGCCCACGCTGGCCACCGTCCGGATCGTGGCCAGGATCTGCTTTAACTCGCCATCACCTTTCACGGTCATAGAAGCCTCGCCTTACCTCGGCAATCGAACCGGGAGCGTGACTTGAAAGCACGTTTTCCCCGCTTCAGAGCTCACGCGGATCTGCCCATAATGGTTATTGACAATCGTATAGGCTATATGAAGTCCAAGCCCGGTCCCCTGCCCCGGCGGCTTGGTGGTAAAGAACGGCTCGAAGATCCTTTGCCTGATCTCCGGCGGGATCCCGGGGCCATTATCCTCGATCTCCACGATCACCTTGCCATCCCGGGGGTAGGCCCGCAGGATCAGTTCGCCCCGACCCTGCATGGCATCGATGGCGTTATCCAGGATGTTCGTCCAGACTTGATTTAGCTCACTCCCGTGGGCTTCGATGTGCGGCAGGTCAGCGGAATAATCGCGCGTGATCTTGATGCCGTCCTTCGTCTTGTGCCGCAGGATCACCAGGGTGTTCTCCAGTCCTTCCTGAACATCCACATCCTGGATCGGCGCCTGGTCCAGATAGGAGTAGGCCTTCACCGATTTGACGATCTCCGAGATCCGCTGCGTTCCGATATTCACTTCATGGAGCAGAAAATATGCCGTGCTGCCGGAGGCCAGCCATTGGACGACGACAGAACCGGCCTGAGGTTCAAAAGCGGCCGTGAGCTCGTTCAGGGCGCCGATCTTCCAGCCGAACGAGACGAGCGCCGAAGAATGTTCCCAGGCATTCTCGACATGATGCTCCTCCAGCCAGCTCTGAATTTCCGCTTCCGCGTCGCTCAAGGCCAGAGGATCCGGACTGGGATTGGAGGGCGTAAGGGTTTCGAGCTGCCCTCTCAGATTGTGAATGATCCGGAGCTGCTGCTCATCGAGTCTCAATCGTTCCAATTCAGACGAAGCCTGGCTCCATTCCGATAGAGCGGACTGCAGTTGATCCGCGCTCCTGCGCACCGCCGAGGCAGGGTTGTTCAGCTCATGGGCCAGGCCCGCGGCCAGGGTTCCGAGCGCCGCCATCTTTTCATTCTGTCTCAGCAGGCCTTCGTTCTGCCTGAGCCGCTTGCTCACTGTTTGCAGGATGGACAGGGCCGCCGAAGAACTCTGGGCGAGCAATTGTTGGAACGTCTCGCCCCGGATCTTCAGTACCCGGCTGTCGCGGACGGCGTGCACGGTGGCCGTGCGCGGCGACCGGTCCAGCAGCGCCATTTCCCCGAACACCTCGCCCGGCTCCCGCACCGCGATGACGATATTTTGAACGTCCGATTTCTTGACCACTTCAAACTCGCCGTCGAGAATGACGTAGGCCGCGTCCCCCGGTTTTCCCTCCTCGATCAGATCTTCACCGCGCGGGATCTCGACGCTCTCCGCCTGGGCCAACAGCCAGTCCAGGTCGGCCTCGGAGAGATTTTCAAACAGCTGCAGGTGGCGCAGGAACTCCTTGTTCATAGGGTTTTGAGGTACGACTCGATCGCCGCGATCGCGATGCCGCCTTCCCCGACCGCGGAGGCCACCCGATGATTTGTGCCCAGGTGCACATCGCCCGCCGCGAAGATGCCCGGCACGCTGGTTTCCAGCAGAAAAGGTTCGCGCTCCAGCGGCCACTGACTGGGAAGTTTTCCATCTTTCACCAGATCGCGGCCGGTGAGAATGAAGCCCTTGTTGTCGAGCAGCACCAGGTCCTTCACGAGATCGCTCTGCGGGATGGCGCCGATGAAGACAAAGATGGCCGCGCCCGGCAGGGTCCGACGCTCGCCGCTGATCCGGTTCTTGATCTCGATCTGTTCCAGCTTTCCGGGTTTGCCCTGGATCCCGACGATCTCGATATTGAATAATCGCTCGATCTTCGGATCGGCCGCGATCGCATCCAGAAGATATTTCGAGGTTCCCTCCTGCATCTCGCGGCGGATCAGCATGGTCACCTTGCTTGCAAACCGGCTGAGAAAGAGGGCCCCCTGTCCCGCCGAGTTCGCGCCGCCGACAACAAATACCCCCTGATCCTTGTAATAGGCGGCCTCGGTATAAGCCGCGCCGTAATAAATGCCCGCACCGGCGAATTCGTCAGCCCCCGGAACCTCCAGTTTGCGGAAAGAAGCGCCGGTCGCGATCAGGATCGCCTTGCTTATGATCTCGGAGCCATCCGAGAGCGTGAGCACGCGGAGGTTGCCCTGCGCGCGGACCGCGCTCACGCTTTGCGTCGAAACGATCTCGGCGCCGAAGCGTTTCGATTGCGTTACCGCACGCCGCGTCAGATCCATGCCCGAGAGGCCCGCCGGGAAGCCCAGATAGTTCTCGATCTTCGGACTGCTTCCCGCCTGCCCGCCCGGAAGCTGCCTTTCGATGACAAGACAACGCAATCCGTTGGACGCCCCATAAACCGATGCGGAGAGGCCCGCGGGACCGGCACCGATGATCACCAGATCGTAGAGCGGCAGCGAGGCCTTGGTCTGGATTCCCGCCTGGTGCGCGAGTTCCTGGATCTCCGGTTCCACCAGCACCTTGCCGTCGGGGAAAAAGACCACCGGCAATTTCGAGGCGCCCCCGGAATGTTCTTCCACCATCGCCCGGACCTTTGGATCCCCTTCGATATCCAGCCACTGATAAGGGATCTGGTGCCGTGCCAAAAAATCCTTGACCTCGTGCGACCTCGGTGACCATAACGTTCCAGCCACCCGGATGCCTTCAAATGGCATCTTTACGCTGCCGCGCCAATCTCCCAGCAGGTCCACCAGCACGGGATAGAGGTTATCCTCCGGAGGGTCCCAGGGTTTCATCAGGTAATAATCCAATTGCAGCCGGTTGATGGATGCGATCGCGACTTCGGTGTCGGCATAGGCCGTGAGCAAAACTCTCTTGGCTTCCGGATAGATCGCGCGCGCCTTTTCAAGAAATTGTATTCCTGTCATCTGCGGCATGCGCTGATCGGTAAGGAAAAGAGCCACGATCTCATTCCGGGCCTGCAGCTGTTTGATCAGCTCAAGCGCGTCCGCGCCGGAGGCGGCCTTGAGCACGCGATAGTCGCGTCCGAACTTTGAGCGCAGATCGCGTTCCACCGCGTTCAGAACGGCCCCATCATCGTCGATTGCCAGGATCACTGGATTGGTCATTTCATCACCTCGTCTCTCTATCCGTAAAAACGCAGAAGGAACGCCCCTGTCACTGGACCATCTCCCGCAGCCGGCGCGAAAGGGTCCTCATCATCGCAATGGATACCTCGGGCCGGTCATGAAGGATGGCGATGAAGGATTGGCTGTCAATGACAAGCACGCGCAGTTCGCCGAGCGCCCGCAGGGTGGCCATCCGCGGAGCGGAATCGACAATGGCCATTTCCCCGACGAAATCGCCCTCGGCGCGCACAGCCAGATCTCTTTCGTCTCCGTCCGCCTCTTTCTGGACCCGGACCTTCCCGCTCACGATGATATACATCGCGTTCCCGTCCTCGCCGGCGCGGCAGAGAGTGGCGCCGTCCGGGAGCCATTGTTCGCGCGCAATATCGGCAACTTGTTTCAAGTCCTCGGGCGAAAGGTCCGAGAAAATGGGGACTTCCCGTAAAAGCAGGATACGTTCGAGGGTGGAGATGGTTTGCAGGGTATCCATGGATTTCTCCTCTCCAAATTGAATCAGCGCGGCACCGGCAGATTGGGCGACCAGGGGCCGCGGATCGGATTGCAGTTCGCGCAGTCTGGGAATAAAGGTCCGTGAGCCCGACTCCGAAATCGTGCCGATCGTGAACACGCAGATCCACTCATCAGGATAAGATAAAAGGTCGCCCAGGGCCCCGCTGGAGGAGGACGGCCCGCCGCCGGACGGGGACAACGGCCCGTTTTCGAGCAGGGGCAGGATCTCGCGCGTCAGTTCCCTGCTGCCCAGCGTCTCCAGGGTTTCCAACGCGGCCGCGCGCGTTTCGTGATCGGCGGCGTGCACGCTTCTCCGCACGAGCTCCATCGCCCGCTGATCGCCGAAAATTCCAACCGTCGTGATCAAATGCTGCTCGTGCGAGCTGATCCGGTTTTGAATGGTCTCCTGCAGAAGACGGCCGGAGCGGCCGCCGGGGGCCAGATGCATGAGTTGATGACGCAGAAAACGAATGGCAGAGGACTGGCTCCGAACGTAATCCAGGAGCGCGCTGCGGGTGGTTGTCCCGTCAAGCGCGATGACCTCCAGGGCCGCGTCCTGCGCGTGGACATCATTGGATCGCAGGACTTCAAGGAGGATCGGATCCCGGCAGTGTGCGGAAGCGCGCAGCGATCCGGAGGCGGCCTGCCGGACCGCCGAGTCCTTGTCGTACAGGCATTTGATGAGACCCGGCAGGATTGCCCCGTCGTCGAGATCTCTCAGCGCCCGGCAGGCCAGCTTGCGAATGGCTGCGGAAGGGTGGTCAAGCGCATTCAGAATGGGTCCGACATCGAACGGAATTTGTCCGTTCGTTCGGGATGGGGACGCGGCGATCTCGCCCAGCATTTCCAACGCCAGCAGTTGATGGGCGGACCCGCCCTGATTGAACTGTTCGATCAAGACGGGAACGCCCTGCTCGATCAGACCATACTTGGCCAGCGTCAGCGCGGCTTGCATTCGAACCTTGATCTGTGGATCTCGCAGCAATCCTTCAACCCTTGTCAAAAGATCAGGATCCGCCTCTGCCGCGATCTGCGGCAGTGTCCGCAGGGCCGATATGCGGACATCCGGATCCCCATCGTCCAGACAGGATAAGATGTCTTTGAGAGCAGATTGAGCCCGCAGCTCGCCCAATGACCCCAGCGCCGCGCAGCGTACCATCCCCTCGGGATCGGAGAGCGCCTTCACCAGGGCCGGCACCGCCGAGGCCGCGCCCATTTTGCCCAGGATCTCGGCCGCCAGGCGCCGCGTCGTTGATTTCGAATCATGCAAGGATTGGACGGCGACGCTGATTGCGAACGGGTCGGTCTTGATGGCGGTGAAGGCGGATTCCTGGGCGCTGAACACTTCCACCCGTCCTGCGCGCAAGGCGCCAAGCAGCGCCTCCGCGTAGGCCCCCCGCATCCGCCAGACGACGAATCCGCAGATCACTGCAAAGCAGCCGCACATCAAAAAGATCTGCGGCGTGCTCAGTAATCTCTCGCCCAGGATCAACAGGACCCCGGACAGGATCACACCGATTTGGGCGGGCACGCCATTTTGGAATGCGAGCACCTGTCCACGCTTTTGAGACGGGACAACGTTGAAAAGGGCATTCCAACCGCCGTCTCCCGCACCCGACAACATTACGAGCTGGGTGAACCGTGCGGTGGCTGCGCCGATCAGGTTGTAATTGAACGCAAAGAACCCAAAGCCGAAAATGTAAGTGATCGGCAAAAGCAGTACGCTCTTGACGATCCCCAGACGCGCATACAGACGATTGGCAGCGAACAGCGATACGAGGAAGGTCACGGCCGTGGTGATGCTGCTGAAAAGGCCGAGGAAACCGGCGACCCGCGCCGCGTCGGGAAAGGAAACGGAGACAACCTTGCTGAATGGGAAGGCGATCCCGAAGAACAGGATCGAGAACAGGATCGAGGCATAGGCGATCAGTTTCATCAGGGCTGAGCCGTGCACAAAGTCATAGCCGACGCGCAGATCATCCCACAGGCTGCCGCCTCCGGCAGAGCCCCTGACCGGCTTGAAATAAGCGCGCCTGATGCGCAGGGTTAAAAGGAGCACGAGTCCAAGCAGACCGGCCTGCAGGATCAACAGATTCTCGGTGCCCAGGGCCCCGGCCATGATCCCGGTGATCGAATTGCCCAGCACGCTTCCCAAAATCCCTGCGCTGGTGAAGAGAGGGAACAGGCGCTTGGCCTGCCGCGCATCGCAGACTTCGCCTGCAAGATTCCAGATGAAGGTGCCGAGGATGAGACCCATGCCGCTGATGGTCAACCACAGGACGGGATAGAGGGCGGGAAAAGGATGCAACGCCGCCAGGCGCTCCAATAAGATCAAAATGGCAAAGCCCGACAACAATCCCGCAAAGAAGCGGTCTTTTTGGAAGCGGCCGAGCCCCGTGGCATAGGCGATGGCCAGGATGAAGTTAAGCCCTCCCAGGGCAATATACATGTAGGGCAGATAGTTTGCGCCAAAGCGGAGCAGGAACAGTGCGGTCGCGGCATTGTCCCCCAGGCCGCCGCCGGCCTGCAGGCAGAGGAACAACGCCGCGACCAAAGAGACCAGACGGATCTCCTCTGGCTGGATCTTGAGCAGGGTCGTGACGCGCTTTACCAACACGATTGGGTACCTCTAAATATTTCCTGACCGCTTTCCCTGATTTTACCTGTCAAGGTGCAAAAAAGTCGAGGGGACGGAAGGACTGCCCGGCGGGCAAGTGCAGCCTGGCACAAACGGTCCGTCGGAAAAGACTCATCAAACAATTGACGAATGGATTTTTATCGGGTACCCTCTTCATGTTCTTGACGGTTCGTGACTTTAGAAGGTATGGAATAGAATGGCAGCAGAACTCCCCACTGGAACGGTTACATTTCTATTTAGCGATATCGAAGGCAGCACCAGGCTCTGGGAGCAGTATCCGGAGGCGATGCAGCCTGTGCTGGCCCGGCACGATGAGATCTTGCGCGAGACCATCCAGGCTCATCGCGGACACATCATCAAGACAACCGGCGACGGCGTGCACGCCGCGTTCGGGACCGCGCTGGAGGGTGTGTCGGCAGCCCTGAACGTCCAACAGGCTTTCGTCGCAGCAAAGTGGGATGAGATCCGGCCTCACCACGTGAAGATCCGGATCGGGTTACATACGGGAGAGGCGGAAGCGCGCGGGG
>DATJBI010000108.1:0-26351 GCA_035515435.1 Anaerolineales bacterium | reverse complement strand
CAGGGCCGAGGTGCAGGCCAACGCCAAAGCGCTGACCAAAACGGTCTTCAGGGAAACAAGCTGTCGGTCGTCCCTCCAGATCAATCCGGAGGTCAGACACACCTCAAACAACAGGAGGAAAAAACGAATATTGGGATCCGTTACATAAGTCCGGGTTCCGCCAAGATAATAAAAAAACAACGGGCCGCACACGAATATTGCCGCGGCAGGCCAGCGCAGCCATCCTGCCCGATTCCGGAATCCGATCAAGGCCTCGCGAATCCTTGAGTGAAAAGAAGAAAAGAAGCAAAAGGCCAAAATGACCATGAGGCAGCCGCCGGCCAAAACAGCCAGGCGATAGATAAAAGCCTGTGCCGAAAGCAGGCGCAATTCCAGGACCATGCGCGGAAAAAGAAATAAGCACAGGGCGAATACGATTTCTTCCCCGGCGGCGAAGGGGGCGCGATGCGGCGCAATCAACCAGACGATCCACGTTGTCAAGCCGAGCGAAAAGATGAACTGCAGCCACGGCCCGGTTAATACATCCTGCCAGGGTGAATAAAGGTAAAACCAAACAACCAGGACGATCAACGCTCCAACGCCGGGCCAGCGCAGCCGACCGAGCCGTTCAAGCCACCCCAGGAACCTGCCGGCCGAGATCGGCGCAAATAAGCGGAGCAGCAGGGCCGCCAACCCTAACAACAGAACCGCAAGATAAACACAGATCGTCGCCGTTCCCACCCAGGACAGGAGCTTGGACCAGTCTTGCGGAACGCGAAAGGCGGCCTGGATGTCAAAGCCTGCGCCCAGGCAGGAAATTGTCATTCCCACGCCCCACAACCATTTGATGTTTGAGCGCTGATTCATATTGCCCGTCATATCTGCTGATCTTCTCTTCTCATTTTCGTCGGAGAGCGCTGGGCCCGACCTTCAGATTTCGGCGTGGGGATCGGCAACAAATTGTTCAAAGAATGCCAATCGGTTCTTTTCCTTGAAACCAACATCGATCTGCGAAGCAAATAACGAACGCTCCGCCCGCCGACCTCGCATCCGATACGCAAAATCCCGGATGGCCTGCGCGTGAGTTTGGACATTGTCTTCCCGATTGGGAATCTTTAAGAAAACGTCATAATCCAGATCATCCAGATCCGTATCTTTGTAAGGCACGACCATCGGAAGACCATAGGCCAGATATTCCCGACTCTTCAATGGAGAAGCTTCTTCTAGCCCTACGCGGTGAAAGGCCAGGGAACTCAGCGCAACATCGGCGCCCGCCAGCAGGGGTCGATACCTCTCCGGCGGCAGATAACCGTGAAAGACAATATTCGAAGGAATCCGATGGTTTCCAGAAGGACCATTATAACCAATAACATCAATGCGAAGATCCGGACAAAGTTCTGCCAGGGTGAGCAGCTTATCAATTCCGTGCGCCGCAAAACCCGCCGTCGGGGTTCCCATATAGACCAAATGCGGTTCGGTGTTGGAGGGGGCAGGCAAAGGCTGGTAATTCTCCAGATCAACCCCATTGGCGATGACAATGGTCGGCTTGTGATAATGAGCAAAAACCGGCGAAGCCGCCAATTCATCGCTGATGGCCACCAGCCCCTTCACCCGGCCGAGCAGGATCCCACGCGTCAATCGATTGTAGAAGCTGTAGACCCATCCCAACTCCTCGTACTGGATCAAATCGTTGGTCGTTACATCCGCGATCACCGGTGCAATACCCATCAAGCGGTGGATTGGATAAACGTAGATGCCATACCGCAGGTAAATCAAATCGGGCCGATAGGTTCCGACCGCCTCCACCAGCTGCCGGGCAGCCCTGACCCGGCTGAGCTCCAAACCCAGCTTGTTCGTTGCTTGATATGTGAAGACCTGAGCCGGGACCAATTCTTGCTCGGGCTCATATTTCAAAGTGTGCATGAAGAACTGGGCCTGATTGCCCGCCGTCCGCCAAGCATTGATCGTCCTCTGAATCTTCTTGCCCACACTGCCGGTGCGCAGACGAGGCCAATGCAGCGAAATATACGCAATACGCATAGGAGTTAACTAACTTCCTTCAATCAACTCGCCCACAATTTGGAGCACCCGCGCCCCATTGAACTCGGCATTCAATTTCAGAGCCGCCTTGTGTGATTGCTCCTTGAAGTACATAATCCTCTCCTCGGACAGGAGCAGGTTCAGGGCTCGCGCCAAAGATCGAGGGCTGAAATCCTCGGAAACAATCCCACAATTATACTCTTGCAGCATTCGTTTCATTTCAATGCTGGGGCCGATCGCCAGTGCCAGTCTTGCCTGAATGAATTCAAAGAACTTGTTGGGGAGCGTATAGCGGGTATTAAAATTGGTAGGGGGCAGCAGGTACACGCCAATATCATACTGGTTGATGGCCGTGACCACATCGGCGAGCGGCACGGGGGGAACGATCCGGACATTCTTTCTACGCGCCGCCATCGCATGAAGTCTGTCCAGGTATTCGCCCTGCCCCATTAGCATCAAATCGAGAGAAAATCGCTCATCCACGTAATCCATCATTTCGATCATGAGATCGAGTCTGCGCGACCTGCTGACGATCCCATGGTGGATCATCCGAAATACCCCCGGCCGCACCGGGACAGGCTTTAAGGCACGAGCCTGCGGCATGCTCATCACGACCTCCGGCTCGATCCGATACATCTGGCCGTATTCGCGCGCCAGGCCGTCGCTCACGGTGATCACCTTGTCGCACAGGGAAAGATATTTTTCACAGAGATATTGGTTTACCGGCTTGACAAATATCCGCCAAAGCAGCTGATCGTCAAAATTCCGTGGATAGTAATCTCTGGCATCCAGCATGACGGGGGAGGCTTTATCCCCCTTGATCGAAAATGCCAGCGGCAGAAGGGTGCAGTCATGGGTGATGATCAGATCAAAATCCCGGCCCGCCAGCAGATCCCGCAGTTCGCGCGGCCCGCTCAGACTTGCCCAGATCAAGCCTTCATAGTCCCTCCGGATGAACATAGAGAGTCGGGACAGGAAGGTCTTGATCTTGGAGGGCAGGCTGTTGCCCCGGATCAATGAGCCGAACAGACCGGAAGGAATGATCACGAAGGAGTCCACCACCCCTTCGAGCTGGACGGCCCGGCGGCCAACAACGGTTACCCGGTAGGTATCCTTCAACCAGCGGATCATCCGGTTGGGACGCGGGCTGGCATTCGGATCTATATTACACATGATCAAAATATTTTTCATGAAAGGCGGTGCCACTCCTCCTGCAGGGAATCACAGATCAGGCCTATTGGTCGAATTTACCAAATAAGCCCCCGATTCGCAATAGACTGCTTCGGATCCGAGGCTCATCTTTGAGGCGGTATCCGTAGTAAATGCAGATGAGAAACGCAGCGGCAATGACCGGCACCCAGGCCAAGGGCTGGACGGCCTCGAGCACCAGGAGGATGCCGCCGCCCGCCGCGAATATGACCAGATTTTGAAGCAAGGTCCCCCTGATTCGGTGCCAGGAGCATCCCGCCTTCCGCAGGATCCAGAACGTGAGGTAGCCGTAGACCAACGCACCGGAGATCGAGTAGAACATCAATGCCAGACGCGGGCTTCCCAGGACCGCGCCCAGCCAGATGGAAAGCGCCCGGCTCCCCGCGGCAGCCACATTCCAACCAAAGAAGAATTCGTTCTTTTCCAGGATATTCACAAGCTGAGCCATCGGCGAAGAAACAAACCAGAACACCACCCACAAACTGAGGATCTGGGTATAGACGCCCGCCTCCGTCCACGGCGGGCCAAATACCAGCAGAAACAATTCTTTTCCGATAACGGCCAGAATCAGGATCGGAAAGAAGCTGTACTCCACCAGGCGGCGAAAAGTGGACTCCACCAGCGGCGCCAGTTCCCCTCTCTGATCTGCAACGGCGGCATGGGAAAAAAAGGCTTGTGAAATGGAAGCGCCGATCAGGTTCATGGGAACGCCCAGCAGCTGATTGCTGAAAGCAAAGAATCCGACGGTCGACGTGGAAAAAAACGCCGAGAGCAAAAAGGAGGGGGCCTGCCAGGAAACGGCGTTCATCAAAGCCGAAGGAGTATTGTATATCGCGAACTTGCGGTACCGCTTGAGATTTTCCCAGATCCTGGAAAAGCGGACGGTCTTCAAGAACAATCGAGAATCCTCGCGCCAGATCTGCCAGCCAAGCATGAGCGGCGTAACGATGGAGCCAATTAGACTGCCGCCGATCAGGCCGCCGCCGGAATTGAAGCCTGCAAACCCGGCCGCAAGCTTGGCAAGGGTGGATGTGACGGTCCCGGTAACGCGCGTTATGGAAATCTGCGTAAAGCGGCGAGTGCGGCCCGCCCAGACATTCAAGGCAGGATGTCCGGGCGCAATACCGCCAAAAAGAAGCAGGGGCGGTATCAGCCAGAGATAGTAGGCCAGGGACGGCGCATTCAACAGCTGCGCAAGGGCAGGACCTGCCAACCAGACCAACGGCACGGTCAGCAGGCTGAATAAGGAACTGATGCCCATGGTTCCCATCAGTAGATTGGCCGCATCCGCATCATCCTGGGGCAGCATGACCGCCAGTTCATATTCCAAGGTGAAGACCGCCGCCAGGATGCCTATCACCGAAGAAAACAATGCAAAGATACCGAAAGCTTCGGGGGCAAACAAGCGCGCCAGGACCGGCGAGGCAAGGATGCTTGCGATCTGCGCAATGCTGGTCCCGGAAACCAATCTCAACACATCGCCCCTGAAACTTGCGGGCTTATTGGAGGGGGGTCCGGAAGACGGATCGAAATCAGCCATAGATCGCTTCAGTTTCGCACAAACCTTTTGGCCTGCGTCCCCTTCGGGAAGTTCTTCATCACAGCCACCTCGCTCCTCGTTTCACCACCCGAGCACCCCACCTCCAGGCGATCAAGCCCTGGCAGTGGAGGCGCCAAGCAACTGCTGAAAGAATTCCAACCGCTTCCTCTCCTTCGGCCCCACATCGATACGCGCCGCAAACCGCGCACGTTCCGCCCGCCGTCCTCTCATCCGATATGCAAATTCCCGGATCACTCCCGCATGGGTCCGAATATTATCCTCGCGGTTGGGGATCTTTAACAAAAAGTCGCAATCCAGATCATCCAGATCGGTGTCCTTATAGGGCACGACCATCGGAAGGCCATAGGCCAGATATTCCCGGCTTTTCAGCGGAGACTGCTCCTGCATCCCGACCCGGTGAAACGCCAGGGAACTTACGGCAACATCCGAACCAGCCAGCAAAGGTATGTAACGCTCCATGGATAGATAACCATGAAAGACGATATTCAACGGCAGTGCCCGGCGCGCCCGGATCCCGTCGTAGCCGATCACATCGATGTGTAGATCCGGACAGAGTTCGGCCAGGGTGACCAGCTTATCAATCCCGTGCGCGGCAAAACCCGCTGTGGGAGTCCCCATATAGACCAGGCGCGGCCGGGCATTCGCCGGAGCCGGCAGCGGCGCGTAATTCGCCAAATCAATCCCGTTCGCAATCACAATCGTCGGCTTGTGATACTGAGCAAAAATCGGCGAATCAGCCAGTTCGCGGCTGATCGCCACCAACCCACTCACCCGGCGCAGCAGTATGCCGCGCGTCAGTCGATTGTATAAACTATAAATCCAGCCTAATTCCTTATGCTGGATCAGGTCATTGGTGGTCACGTCCTCAATCACGGGCGCAATCCCTGCCAGTCGGTGTATCGGATAAACATACATGCCATACCGCAGGTAAATCAAATCGGGCTGGTAGGTCCCAACTGCCCCCACCAGACGCTGAGCTGCCTTCATCCGGCTTAGCTCCAGCCCCAGTCGGTTCGCTGCATGAAACGTGGAAATTTCAGCCGGGAGCAAGGCCTCGGCGGGCGCATATCCCGAGGTGTGCATGAAGAACCGGGCTTCATGGCCGGCTGCCCGCCAGGCATTAAGTGTCCTTTGAATCTTCCGGCCCACACTGCCGGCACGCAGGCGAGGCCAGTGCAACGAAACATACGCAATTCGCATTTGATCGCCGCGTATTTCCAAGGTATCAAAAAAGGTCCTTCAAACGACGCACTGCTTCCGCATACATTTCCCTCCAGGGCGCGTGCAGATCGCCCAGAGTTGCATTATGCCAAAGCAAGGTGAATACACCTTCCACTTCTACGCATCGTTCAGCCAGGCCCAATAGGCTTGCCAGAGCAGGGCGGGGTTCCAATTTCTGATATTGAATCAGGGTGGCATCCATAACGATCAGAGGGTTTTCGAGGATATCGATCTCCCGGTCCTGCTGCAAATTAAATGGGCGATACGGCCGGCATGTTCCACATCGAAATCCGGCCTGGTCCGCATATCCCAGAGTTGAATCGTAAGTGAGGCCGGCCTCCTTCCAATCCTGCCATGTGGCAGGAACTCGAAAACGAAGATAATGTTGCCGGCCGCCTGTGATCCTTCCCCCGCAGGCAGCCTCCAATCGTTCTTTCTCTGCGGTAAGCTGGCTGAAGTTCTCAAATGTGGAATAGCCTGGATGGAAGCCAATTTCGTGTCCGTCCTCCCGCAGGGCCTGCAGACTGCGCCGGATCAGCGGGTGGTTGGGGTCGTAGCCTTGCTGATATAGACCGGGTTTGGCCGCCATAAAGTAAAAACTGCTTTTTAACCCGTTTCGGTTTGATATCTCGGCCAACTCAAAGATCGCGCGATATCGTGTTCCAGCTTCGGGTCGGTACCACTGATCCGACAGGGCCTTAAGTTCGCGCGACAAGTTGGCCCACGGATGTTTTGATGCCAGCGCAATACCTGCCGATCGCGCAAAGGAAAGCGGGGTGGAATACTGGTAGACATGGTCAATATCGTGAGTCAAGTTGAGCCTGGGCGAGCTGGGTCTCGGTTGCCAGCCGGGCAGCATTGTCTTGAGCCACGCCCGGAGGATAAAAGCGTATTGATCCACCACGGGTATGTCTAGAAAGCCCTGCCGATAGGCGGTCGACCGCCGGCCGGGGAAACGGTCGTATTTATCCCGGTCAGGAAGGACCGTTTCCTCCCAGCGCGCAAGCATGAACAAACAGGCCGCCAGAATATCGGCATAAAAAATAACCGAACCGTTCGGAAGCCGCTCTGCAAACGGATGGTGTTCCCGATCAACGCCCTGGCCCCAGAACAGCACAGGGATCGGATTGCGGAAGGGAAGTCCGGCCCCGGAGGGAATCGTCTGGCTCGCAGGAATCCATCGCAGGCTGCGCTCCGCGGTAAGAATGAGTTTTTCCCAATCCGCAGGGTCCGCCCGGCAAACGATCAGGGCGGGGCATGCCAGGCGGGCGCGCTGTGAGTCGCCGTAGAACACCGACAGGCCCAGCCCTTCGACCTCCAGGGCATGAGCCTGGCCTGTCTGAGCACCGGCCCGTTGCATCAGCTGGTCCCAGGCATAGGCCTCGGCAGAGGCGGAAACCTTCACCTTGAGCCGCCTCGCTGGTAAATATGCCTGGTACGCAGCCAAAGATCAAATGCAGCGCCGACCAGGGTCGAGTTTATCTTGCGAACATCGAAATATGGTCTCTGCTTTGCTCCGAAGGCGCGGAAAAAATGCTCTACATCCTCTAGCATGGAGCCTTCAAAATCAAAAGAACTTGTGACACTGCCCGCGAATTTAATGGCCCGCCACAGGCACAGACTGGAGGCCCCGCTTCCGCGAAGCTCCGGGTCCCCCCCGCCCATCAAGTAATAAGCTGACTGATCATCCCAAATGATATAAGCCGCCGCATGCAGACTGCCATGAGCATCTTCGGCAAAAAACATTCTGCGGCAATTGTGAGCCAGACAGGCTTGATCGAGGCGTTCGAGCAGCTCCACGGAATAGGGCAGGGCCCTGCCCTGCCTCTTGAAGACCATTTCCTCCAGACCTACAAATTTATCCAACCCAAGGTCGTCCCGCACAATCACTTCTTTTTCCGCTTTACGGATGCTGGTCCGAACGCTTTTCTCCAATCCCTCCCAGATCGAGTCGAGATCGGTCAATTTTTCAATGACATAGCTGTAACGCGTCGTCTGCTCAAAACCTTTCCAGTAAAAGGGCAGCCAATTGGTAATGGACGGGTGGAATCGCTGCTGGAAAATATCGAAAGGCGGCAGCCTTTCGATCAGTTCCGTCATCAGCTCCTTCTCTTCCCCCAGCCGGCTCGCATATTTGCCAGCGTGCGGTCTCAGCCAGGGGCCCAGCGTCTGAGTGAGGGGCGGCATATCCAGGATCCGCAGCCCCCATTTTCTTCTTGAGACATAGGGCAGGCGGGCATAGAGCGTGCCTCCCTTTTCAACGAGCACTTCCCCCCAGGCGCCCGGCGCGATTGCCTCAAGCCACCATGACTGAGAAAAAAACGGAAAATTCATAGCCGACCGAGATATTATATCAAGCTCCGAACAGGTCCATTCTGGCGTATCCGGGGAGTCCCGATCCCAGGGAGCGGAGAGCCTTTTTGACCAGGGGCCAAACGCGCAATTCTTTTCACCCGGTTCAACGAACTATTGTCCGGGACTTCTAAAACTCCTTTCCCTTTACAACCTCCCTGTTATCTGCGTACATAGTTCACAATCTGATCATAGAGTGCTTTGTCAATCCGAATCTCGGTTCGGCGCTCAAACCTGCCGGGAACGACCGCGGCGCCATTTTTTATAACCAGCCGGTGCTGTTCAAAGAACCGATCAAGTGTGCTTAGTGTTCCGTAGACATCATCACAGAAATCCTCGTATTGAACATCAATAAATCTGGATGGATCGATCTGCTGCCGATCGCGGTCAATCAGGTCATTGATATGCCGAACCTGTTCCACAGCCTGCTCGGCTGGAGGTCTGCGTTTTAGTTGTTCGACACCAGGCGGCTCCGCCGACCACCAGCTTGAATAATCGCCCTTTACGTTTCCCCGGCCTTCAAGGATTGAATGAGCATTATCGATGATTTCACGCCGAATGACGATGAATAGCGCCTCGGGCAAAACAGCTGCAATGGGCCTCAGGCGAAGAGCGCAATACAGGTTCTTGAAGATCATGGGCTTTTGGAAGGCTTTGCCCAAGGCAATCATGGCCTGCCTTAACTCTTTCATTTTCCCGGGATCGGCCTCTTCGAGCGGCACATAGGGCGGACGGCGCCTGAAGAAACGATACCAGAACTCTCCGCACTCACTCGGAGAGGACCAGCCCTCCGTTTTTCCAAAGCGCGAGGTGTAATCCGCAGGACGGCCCGACCGGTTTGAATGAACAATGTTCTCGATCAAAGAGGGACCCCCATAAAAGAAACAGTGGAGATTGGCGAGGAAACCGAGGTCGTAATAATTCGTCAGCACCTGATACAGGACCGTGCTCCCCGAACGGGGCGCGCCGATAATGAATACTGGAGCGTATGGCAATGAAGCCATATTTCCGCCCAAGAAGCGGCATTCAACGACATGCAGCCCCTGGTTCAGCAATCGATAGGGTGCGGAAAGCAATCCGCGTAACAATGGGTTCATGATTTCTTCCAAGCATGGTCGATCGGCGGAACAACCAACGAAAGAACGATTCTGTCAATATCGCCGGACCCCTTGCATTATTGCCTGCCGCGATAAGGGGCAGTCCGTTTGATCACCCTGGCTGGAACACCACCGAGCACAATGTCGTCATCATCGAAACTCTCCGTGACCACCGCGCCGGCGGCCACAATCACATGATTCCCCAGCTTCACTCCCGGCAGGATGGTGCAGCCGGTTGCAAGCCAGCAATTATCACCAACCACCACGGGGCCGGCAGCGGTGTAATTGTCATAATCATAAATATCGTGATTCATGCTGATTATACTCACCTTGGGTCCGATCCATACATTCCGGCCAAAAATAATTCCATTGCGTCCATCCAGATAACATCCCATGCCCAAACCCGGGCAGCGGGTGCCACGCTGGATCCTTTCAGGGCTCTTGATCTCCGATGTCCAGTGGACCGGCCAGGGCACATGATGATTGATCCGCAGAAATTTCTGGGCCACCACGCATTGAAGCAGGACCTTCGCCGAATATTGTCGATCGGCGAACGCCGGGCCGAACAGGCCCAGACCTATATATGCGATATTTTCCATCCAATGTCTGATCTTGTGATTCATCTTTTATCCATGTTCCTGAAACAGCCCGAGGTACGATCAACTTTTACCAGAACCAGGAACCCTTCGACGCAGCCACAGCTTGACACTTCGCGACCAGGGTTCATCGTTCTCATAAAAGCGATACAAATAATAAATGCCGATCAGACCACCCGCCGCCAGAACCTGAACCCACCCGGGGAAGCCCAGCAGCTGCATCAGGATCAACAGCCCGCCGGCGGGCGCAAACAGGGCGAGGTTATTGAGCAGGATTCTACCCAGTTTCGCCCAGGAGACCCCGGCCATCACCATGACCCAAAAGCTCATATACCCGTATACCAGCACGCCCGTGAGCGAAAACAACGCGATGGCCAGGCGTGCGCTGCCCAGGAATGCCCCCAGCCAGATCGCCGCGATCCGGGATACCAAAACGACAATATTGATGCCAAAGGAATATTCGTTCTTCTCGAGGATGCTGAACAAACCGCTGAGAGGCGATGAGATGAACCAGAAACACATCCAAACACTGAGAATCTGCGTGTACACCCCGGCCTCGGCCCATTGGGAACCGAATACGATCACAAATAGCTCCCGGCCGATGACCATCAGGATCAGGATGGGGAAAAAACTGTACTCCACCAGGCGGCGGAATGTGTTGACGACAAATGCGGGCAGCGTCCCGTCATTTCTGGCAGTGGCGGCGTGAGAAAAAAAAGCCTGCCCCACGGAATAACCGATCAGATCCATCGGAACGCGGAGCAGCTGATTGCCGAGCGCGTAGTAGCCGACGACGGTCGTGGAGAAGAAAGCCGCCAGGAGAAATGACGGTACTTGCCAGGATATGGTATTGAGCAGGGTCGCAAAGGTGTTGTAGAAAGGGAACTTTCGGTAAAGCTGCAGATTCTCCCAGATCCCCTTCCAGGAGATGCCCTCAATAAAGATCCGGTGATCCTGCCGCCAGATCCGCCAGCCCAGCAATATCGGAGACAGGATGGACCCCACCAGGGTTCCCTCGATCAGACCGCCCGCTGAGCTGAATCCGGAGAGCCCAATCGAAAGCTGTGTTCCCACGACCGCGATGGTGCCTACGACCCGCGTGATCGAGATCTCCTTGAAGTTGCGAGTACGGCTGGCCCAGGCATTCAGGGCCGGGTGCCCGGCCCCGATCCCGCCAAAAAACAGCACGAGAGGGATCCACCATAAATACGGAACGATCTGTGGTGCGTTGAGCCACCTGGCCAGAGCCGGACCGCCCAACCAGATCGCGGGGATCGTCAGCGAGCTGATCAGGGTCGCAATTCCGAAACTGCCGGCCAGCAGGTTGGCCCCATCCGCATCGTTCTCAGGCAGCATGATGGCCAGTTCATACCGCAGGCAGATGACTGCATCAATGATGCCCGTCAGGGAGGAAAAAAGAGCGAAGACCCCAAACGCAGCCGGCCCGTAGAGGCGCGTCAGAATGGGTGAGGCGAGCACCAACAGGCCCTGGGCGAGCATTGTCCCCGAAACCAGTTTGAATACGTCGCCCGTGAAATTCGTCTGCCGGGCAGAAGCTTTTATCGGAGGAGGTTGCAGGTCATCACTCATAGAATACCGGTCTTGCGATCATCAAAACTGCGGTTGCCCGCAGCATTTCATCAGCCGCCGCCCTGCCCGCCTCACCAATTGTGACGAGGATTCCTCCAGTTAAAAACATTCGGTTTCAAATGGGATCAGCCCACCGATCCAGAGGATTCAGCCAATCCCCAAAGAAAGGAAGGCCCAAAGCTTGAATGCTTCCAGAGTCACGGGCTTTTTGCTCCGTCCGGGGCGCGGCCGAAACGATCTACAACGCCTCCACCAGCGTCTCGACGACCATTTGAACCCGATTGTTATCTAAAGCTGGATAAATGGGCAGCGAAAGAGTGGTCTGGGCCACCTTCTCCGCATTCGGAAAATCGCCGCGCCGGTAGCCGAGGAATCCGTACGCCGGCTGCAGGTGAAGCGGGACAGGGTAATGTACGCCTGTCTCAATCCCCTCCTTTTTCAATTTGTCCTGCACGTCATCACGATGATCAATCGTCACGGCATAATGATGCCAGACCGGATGAATGCCCTCCGGTACGACGGGTGTCTGCAGTGAGGCGCCTTTCAACAGCATGGCGTACAACGCGGCAATCTCCCGGCGCCGGCGATTCCAGGCCTCGAGATTGGGGAGTTTGGCCCGCAGGATGGCGGCCTGAAGCGCATCCAGGCGCCAATTGAAACTCAACAGTTCATGTTCATACTTGGTGGTACGCCCGTGATCCCGCAGCAATCTGACCTTGCGGGCGAGGCCGGGGTCATCGGTGGTGATCAGCCCCGCATCGCCATAAGCCCCCAGGTTTTTCCCGGGATAGAAGCTGAAACAGGCCATGTCCGCCAGCGTGCCAACGCACCTTCCCTTGTAATCCGCCCCATGCGCCTGGGCGGCATCCTCGATGACGATCAGCTGGCGGCGCCGCGCCACTTCCAAGATTGGATCCATGTCTGCCGGCTGACCGTGCAGATGCACCGGGATGACCGCCTTGGTGCGCGGCGTGATGGCCGCTTCCAGACGGGCAGGATCGATGTTGTGAGTCCCGGGATCGATATCTACGAAGACCGGCCGGGCGCCGCGCAGCGAGACCGCCTCGGCGGTCGCGATGAAGGTCATCGGCGTGGTGATCACCTCGTCGCCCGGGCCGATATCGAACGCCGTCAAAGCCACATACAATGCATCGGTGCCCGACCCCACGCCGATGGCATGGTCAGCATGGGAGAATTCAGCAAACTCCCGTTCGAAGCTTTCCACTTCCTCCCCGAGGATAAACCTGGCGCTGCTGACCACGCGGCGGAGGGCATCGTCAATGGCAGGTTTGATTTCATCATATTCCGCCTTGATGTCCAGCAAAGGGATCTTATTCATGCTCACTCTTTCGATTGATACTCCGGTATATCCGTCAGGCGCTTGATCAGGCGGGCCGGATTGCCCGCCACAACAGCATTTTCCTCGACATCCCGCACGACCACTGCGCCCGCACCCACCAAAGCGTTCCGGCCGATCGTGATCCCCGGCAGAAGCACGGCCCCGGCCCCGATCTTGGCACCGCGGCGGATCAGCGCCCCCTGCAGGCGGTCCTTCACGCCCGGCGAAAGCGGATAGTTCGCGTTGGTCAGGATCACAGCCGGCCCGACCCAGCAGTCGTCTTCCAATACACAATATTCCGGAATGAACACGCCGGAATGGATACGCACATTGTCCCCGAGGACGACATGGTGCTCCACGATGGAATGGGTGCCGATGCTGACATGATCGCCTATCCGATTCAATTCGCGGACCATCACACCGTGCCCGGTCTCAAAGCCGCCGCCGATCTGATTGCCCGCATAGATCACCGTGTGGGAGCGGATGACGGCGCCCGGGCCGATCAGGGTCTGCAGTTCGCCCGGGAGGGCGCCGCGCGGCGCCTCCCCCAGGATCGCAAAATCGCCCACGCGGCTGTCCGCTCCGAGCTGAACGTTGGGATAGATGATGCTGTGTGCGCTGATAGACGACATTAGACCAGCCTTTGCGAGGTCATCCTGACATGGCCTGGAGGGATACGGGGGATCCCGTTTTCGCCGATTCATACATGGCTGTGACCAGGACCAGCGATTTTCGGCCCTCGCTGCCGTTCGTCGCGGGTTCGCGATCCGAGAGGACGGCATCGATCATGTCTTCAATGACATGGGTATGGCTGGTTCCGTAGACCGAGGGCGGATCGATCTCATCGTGGATCAGAAGTTCCTTTTCATGCTCAAGTTCGCCGTCAATTTTCCAGAAGATCTTGCGGTTGAGGGCCGTCCCGCCGACTTTCAACGAGCCCTTTTCGCCAAAGAAGGCCAGCGAGGCCTCAAGATTCTGGGGAAAGGTGATGGTGGAACCTTCCACGGTGGCCAAAGCTCCGCTGGCAAACCGCATCACCACCACTCCCACGTCTTCCGCCTCCATGCGATGCGCCAGCGTGCCCGTATAGGCGAAGACCGTATCCACGGGTTCGTTCATCAACCATTGAAGGGCATCGATATGGTGAATGCTCTGGTTCATCAAGGCGCCGCCGTCCATGGCCTTCGTCCCATGCCATCCATCCTCATAATATTCCTGCGGGCGATACCAGCGCACCGTGACGCTGGCGAGCAGCACCCGCCCGATTTTGCCGGCGCGCAATGCCCGCTGCAGATCCTGCATGGGGGGATTGTAACGATTTTGGAGGACCACACACAGCTTGCGGCCGGCATCCCGGGCTGCGTTTATCATGCGATCCGCATCGTCCGGATCCATGGCCATGGGCTTCTCCACGATCACATGCTTGCCCGCCCGGAAGGCCTCCAGGGCCATCGCAGCATGCAGTCCGCTGGGAGTACAGATGTTCACGCAATCAATCTCAGGATCGGCCAGCAGATCGTGGTAATCAAAGCAGGGTTTTGCGTTGTACGTTTGCGCAAAATGCAGGGCGCGGTTCCTCAGGATGTCGGCCACGGCAACGAGCTTGGCCCGCGGATTGTCCGCCAGGGCGGCGGCATGCCGGGGGGCAATCCGGCCACAACCAACGATTCCAAATCTTATCTGCACCAATCTATTGAGACCTTTCCTGGCTGCCAGTGGTTGTTCTATGAACAGATCCTGCAGAGCGCTATAATAATCTGTAACATTGCTATTGTCTACGGCGTTCCGCCATGACGGTCACGGGCGACCCGATCAGGCGCAACAAACCGAGGACCGCAAGCGCATGTTCTGCGTTCAAGGTAAAGGGGCGCGATCCGATCAGTTTGTGAAGAGCGATCGGCAGGGCGAATTGGCGGTGGATTTGGGTGATCTCAAAGCCGTTTGCGCGCAACACCGAGTTCACTGCGCCGGCGGGGATCACATGGTAGGCCTCCACCCGCCGGCCTGCACCGTGAGCAATTTTGCGCAACCCGGCTTGGAGAGCGGCGAAACTTATCAGTGGCGGGTAATCAAAGATCACACGGTGACGCGCCACGCGGCAGATTTCCGCCAGGCACCTGCGCCAATCCGGAGTATGCATCAGCATGCGCAGGCTGACCACCACATCGAATGAGCGAGCCGCAAAGGGCAGGGCGTGAGCATCGCCGGGCAAAAAAGCAAGCGGCAACCCGCCTTCCGCCGCGTGAGCCCGGGCCACCTTGAGCATCTCGCGCGAAGCATCCGCGCCTGTGACGCGCAAGCCCCGCCGCGCCATGGCAAATGCGGCACGGCCCGTCCCGGTTCCAACGTCCAGAGCGGTGGGGGGAGGCGGATCACCGAGGAAGTCCAGGAGAACGCCTTCCTGCATCTCGCCGACCAGCCGGCCGATCGGCCCGCCGAAATGAGAGTCGTCAAAGCGCTCGGCGGTCGCAGAATCAGCATAGATGCTGTAGCTGTAGTGGGCAGGGTGCTTAGGCTGGCTCACGGGATCCCTTCGACCACTCGGTCGATTTTCGCAGAATGGCCTCGTATTGCTCGGCAACGCGCGTCCAGGTAAATGATCGTTCGACCCTCTGCCGCGCGGCGTGCCCCATCCGTTCACGCTGCGCGGCGTCTCCGACCAGCACCCGCAGGGCCCCGCGCAGCGCATCGACGTCTTCCGAGGGGATCAGCCGGCCGGTCTCGCCCTCCACCACCAGTTCATCACTTCCGGAGATTCTGGTCGCCACGACCGGCAGGCTGCTGGCCATGGCCTCCAGGACCGCATTGGGCATGCCTTCGTGACGCGAGGGGAACAGAAACAGATTGGCCGCGGCGTACTGCACCTTGAGCTGCTCCTGGGAAAGCCAGCCCTGAAAATGCACGCGCTCCTGGATCCCGTATTCCCGGGCCATGGTCTTGAGCATGGGCATCTGCGGCCCATCGCCGGCAATTGTCCACATCCATTCCTGGTCCTTCAGTTGGGACAAGGCCCGCATCGCCAGATCCAGGCCCTTCTGATAAACCACACGTCCGACCGATAGAATATGCGGCGGGGACCAGTCGCGTTGAGAGACGGTGAATCGAACCGCATCCACGCCGTTGGGGATCACGGGGATCTCATAGTGCGAGTCAAAAGCCAGCGCAAGCTCCTGCAAACCGCGGCTGTTGGCGACGATCGAGGCGGCGCCCCTCCAGATGCGGTGCAGCAGAGGTGCGGCAAGGCGATGATAGAACCGGAAGTCGTAGGGACGGAAACCCGGCACGTCCCCGCCGCGCAGCGAAACCACGTAGGGGATGCCGTACAGCCTTCTCAGCAACAGGGCAACCGCGCCGGAGGGCAGGCCGAAGAAGGCCAGCGTGACATCGGGCCGCGGCTGGCGCGCCAGGTGCCTGGCGTGCAGCGAGGCGGCCAGGATGAATGAAATCTGTTCCCATGCCGTCGAACGATCCGCATGCCGGCGCAGCGACCGCACGCGCAGCAGCTTCACGCCCTCCTGCAGGGCGCGCACCGGCAGGCCGTCCCAGGCCGAGGTCATGACAGTCACCTCGCAGCCGCGCTGGGCCAGCAGGCGCGCGATGTTGGCGCTGGCGTTCCCCGCACCGCCGCCGATCGGCGGGTATTCGCTGTTGATCAGCAGGATCTTCATCGGGCTAGGGACGCTGCCCCCGGGGCTTTTCCAGTAAGAACGCGTTGAGAAAACACCAATTGGGGTAGGCCAGCAGGCGATTGTAGAGTCTATGCAGGCCGATGACATTGGACGGCATGATCACGGTCAGCACGGAAAGCATCGGGAACGTTGGAAAAATTCCCTTGCGCCAATGAATGTGGAAGTGTTTTTCAAACATCCTCACATACTCGCCGATGGGCCGGTCGCCGGGGTGGCGGTCAATGCTGGAGGTGCGCACCAGCTTGCCCGTAAAGAAGAACGAGATGCGCGAGGCAAGATGGGCGAGGTTGGGGACGGTGATCAGGGCCCTGGCGCCCGGCTTCAGAATGCGGGCAAATTCGGCAACGGCGCGTTCCTGATCCCAGAACGGAAGATGTTCCAGCACATCCAGGCACATCAGTACGTCGACCGATGTGTCCGCCAGGCCCGTCTCAAGAAAACTTCTCTGAATAATGTACTGGGAGGAATAATTCAAATCCATGCCGGTGATCTGATAACCCCGGGCGCGGTATGTATTGACCAGCACGCCCTCCCCGCAGCCCATATCGTAGACGGCTGCATCCTTGTCACACCCGTCCAGGAATTTATGCGCCAGCCTCATCTTTTCCAGATAGACCGGCAGATAGGGCCAGTCGTTTCTCAGGTGGACGTGGTAATCTCCGCGATCAGCATATTCGCCAGAACGTTTCACAGCATTCCTCTAGGTTGAACGATTATGGACAGGATGGGGCCTGGCCGGACCTGGGCGCATAGACCTGCAGGTTATTGCTTGGCAGGCTGAGGACGGGCTTATACTCACACAGGATCGGTGCGGCGATGTTCTGATTCCAGGCATTGTTCTCCTCTGAAAATGCGGCACCGGTTTTGATGCCGGTATTCAACTTGCGGGAAACGATCAACGCAAAACGATGCTGATGGAGGTCCGAATAAAACTCCGACAGGGCGGGCCGGTTCTCGGACATGGCAAATTCCATCAATGCCACCAGCTCATCATCCGCTACCAGCGGCACGCCTTTGACATAGCCGAAGGTGATCAACTGACGCTCGGAGATAAAGAGGACCTCACCGCCCCGTGCGGCGGCGGGAGCGACGGCGGCTTGCAGGGCCTTTATGTCAGCCTGCGCCTGGCGGTCGTCATAGGTGATCCACTTGCCAACATAATCGAGGGGGAACGCAAAGGGCACGACCAGCGCCAGAACCAGGACGGGCCAGGGCATCCGCCCCCATTTTGCGGCTCCGGACTCGGGCCGGACTTGATTTGCAAAGAAATAAAGGGCGATCACCTCCAGAAGGACCTCGTAGGAATCCATGTCATGGAGGTCCGCGCCTCCGCCGATCTTGACGCTGACCGCCAAACATCCCAGGAACAAGATCAGCAGCATCAGACCCAGGCCGATCCAGCGGATCGGATGCAGATGGGTCAGGGCGCCGCGCAGCGCGAACCAAAGCCCAAGCCATAATGGAAGCGAAATCAAAATGATGCCCGGCAGGATGCCCAGCGGGAACGCGGGGCTTGGGAACAGGCGGTTCCATAACAGGGCCGAGTCCAGGCTGGAATGAAAGGCACTGAGGTCCCTATAACCGGATATCAGGATATAAAATGCCTGACCCGCAAAGGCGCCGCCCAGGCCAACCACACCCCACAGCAGCGGCTTGACAAGATAGCGCCAGATGTTCGGGGATTCAGAAACCGGCTGTTCGAGCAGGTACAGGGCCGCGCCCAATGCGGCCGGGACGGGATACCAATTCACGCCGCTCATCCCCGCCCAAAACGAGGCGGCCAGCACCGCGATCAACGACCGCCACGGATGTTCCCGCGCGACCCCCCACAGGACCAGCACGACACAGACCTGCAAATAGTAATACACCGGACCCTGCAGGAGATAAATGAAGCTCCAACAGGCAACGCAGAACGCCAGGGCCAGGCTGCCGAGACGCAGGCGGCGCACAAGAAGCCAGGACGATGCCGCCGTCATCCCGATCCATAACATCGCCTGCCAGAGGCGATGCGCCCAGAGTGGGAGACCGCGAACCAAAAAGGGAATCGCCAGCAGGATGTATCGAGTGGCATGCCACGGGGAAAGCGGCACCGTCATCCCATAGAGAGATTGACTCACCCATAAGGAACCATAATAAAAACGGCTGGTCTCAGAATAGCTGATGGAAAACGGATCGGGCGTGACCAGGCACAGGTTCTCGTACACCTGATAAGCCACGCCTTGAAACAGGATCGCCAAAGCAAATGCAGCCGCCCAGGAGGAGCGCAGCCATGCTTTCCAGCCAAAAGTCTGAAGGAGGGTAAGCCACCAAAAAATGCACAGCAAAGGAAGGAATTGCCGGAAGGACCTGGCAAAGACGAAGATCTTGATATAGGGAACGGCCAAAAATGCACCCAGGGCCAATACGGCGAACAGCGACCGCCGGAGGAGGTCCAGAGGCCCAAACTCGAGATGCTCGAAGAGCTTCTGCGCCCGCCCGGACCGAAAGCCCCCCAGCAATACAGCGCAGGCGATGACCGAGGCCAGAAACATTGCCAGCAGGGCGGACCCTTTCAGCCAGCTGGTCGAAGGCCCCAGGGTCCGAAGCCACTGCACCGTTTGAAAGATCGCCAGCAGGCCGATCAATATGCTGATGGCAAGAAAGGTCTGCCAGAACGTTTTGGCTGTGATCGGTCTCATGGTCAATCCTTGAGGCTCGTTTTTTCATCCGGTTCCATGGCCGCCATAATGGTTGGCAGATAAACGGCACCCGGCAGGCTGGCCGCCATGTACATTACACGGATCAACACGGCCAGCGTAAGCCCGATCGCGGCACTTAAGTTTCCCACCCTGGAAAACAAAAACGTCAAGGAAAGTTCCTGGACACCATAGCCGTTGATGGAGATCGGCACAAGGGTTACAAAATAGGCGATGCTCCACAGGCCCACCACCAATCCAAAAGGCATATGCCCACCGAGCGCGGAGATCAGCACGGCAAGAGCCAGGCAGGTGCAAAGCACATGTCCCCAGGTGCATGCCAGCGCCGCGAACAAGGACAGCGGATTTTTAAACCAGATCGAAAAGGTCCCCACCGTGCGCTTGATGAAATCCCAACTTTTTTGAAAGACCGGCGGCAGGGTCGTCGCCGAGGCGGCGGAGGCCGGCCCGAGAATATGCCAGGCGGGAACCAGGCCAAAAGGCAGGGCAAAGACCATCGCCAGCGCACCGATCAATCGGTCCGCGACCAGCGAGGCGAGGGTGACCGGGCGGTCGTATCCCATCTGCATGGCACCGGCCAGGCGAACCACGTCGCCGCCGATCGTGGTGGGCAGGAAGTTGGACGAGAACAGGCCGGTGAAGGTCAGGGCGAGCGCATCCGAAAAGGAGATTTTCACATTCCCGGCACGGAGCAGGATGTACCAGCGCAGAACCACGCAGAAACGGGACAGCAGGATCAGAACGAACGCAAGCAGGATCTGTGAAAACGAAATTTGTTTAAACGCGCTGACGATCTCATCCCAGCCCTGACCTCGAAAGAGAAAAACGATCAAGCCGATCGCGAGCAGGGTTCCCACAAATCGCAGAAGGAAACGGCGATTATCCGAAAGCCAATCGGTCATTTGTGTTCCCTTTTGCCTTCGATGATCTCCCGCACGGTGTACGTCGGCTTGCGCTGAGATTCATGATAGGTGCGCACCAGCAGTTCCGCGATCAGCCCCATCAGGATGGATTGAAAACCGAGGATCAAGAACATGATGGCCAATGGCAGGAGCGGTGAGGCAGTGACGGAGGTGCTTTCAATGATCTTGCGGATGAAAAGATACGCAAAGGTCACAAAACTTGCAAACATCAACACCAGTCCCGTGCCGCCGAACAGGCGGATCGGTTTGTTCCCGTAGCTCAGCAGGAATTTAACGGTGAACAGGTCGAGGATGACCTTCATGGTCCGCTCCAGGCCATATTTGGCTCGGCCATGCAGGCGAGGATGATGATGAACCGGAAGCTCGGTAATGCGCGCGCCCACGGAATGCGCAAAGACCGGAATAAAACGATGCGTCTCACCATACAACCGGAATTCGTCCAGCACTTCGCGGCGGTAGGCCTTGAGGGTGCAGCCATAATCGTGCAGATGAACCCCGGTCACCCACGAGATCAGGCCGTTGGCGATCATCGAAGGCAGGGTGCGGGTCAGGGCATTGTCCTTGCGATCCTTGCGCCAGCCGCTGACCACATCGTAGCCCTGCTCGAGTTTGGCCAGCAGCATCGGGATGTCCGCCGGATCGTTCTGGAGATCGGCATCGAGCAAAACAATAATATTTCCCCGGGCGTGGTCAATGCCGGCCGAGATGGCCGCCGTTTGTCCAAAGTTGCGCCGGAACACGACCACCCGGGCATGTCGCGCATCTTGATGGACCAGGGCCCGCAGCACTTCCAGGCTTTGGTCCGTGCTTCCGTCATTGACAAAGATCATTTCCCATGATTTCTGCGAGGGCCGCATGGCCTCTGTGATCGCCTCAAAAAGGATCGGGAGATTTTCCTCTTCGTTGTAGACGGGAATGACCAGGGAAAGATACGTCACAAAATCTCCTAATTCCGAGCCAGCGCTTTCAAGCGTTCGATATCCGCATCCACCATCATATGGACCAACTGGCTGAAATTCATCGTCGGCTCCCAGCCAAGAACATTGCCAGCCTTTTTCGGGTCAGAGACCAACTCATCCACTTCCGCCGGACGATAATATAACGGATCTCGGACCACGTGTTGATTGTAATCCAGTCCCACATGGCCAAAGGCAAGCTCGCAAAATTCCCGGACGGAATGGGTCTCGCCGGTGCCGACCACATAGTTATCGGGCTTTTCCCGCTGCAACATCAGCCACATGGCCCTGACATAATCGCCGGCAAAGCCCCAATCGCGGCGCGACTCCAAATTGCCCAGACGCAGTTCCCTGCCCAAACCGAGCTTGATGCGCGCCACGCCGTCCGATATTTTGCGCGTCACAAACTCAAGCCCCCGGCGCGGGCTTTCATGATTGAAGAGGATCCCCGAAACCGAGAACAAGTTAAAGGATTCACGATAGTTCACGGTGATCCAGTGGGCGTACACTTTCGCCACCCCGTACGGACTGCGCGGATAAAACGGCGTCGTCTCACGCTGCGGGACCTCCAGCACTTTCCCAAACATCTCGCTCGAGGAGGCCTGATAGAATTTGATCTTCGGATTGATGAAGCGGATCGCCTCCAAAAGACGCGTCACGCCCAGCGCGGTCACATCGCCGGTCAGGACCGGCTGATTCCAGGAGGTCGGCACGAATGATTGCGCCGCGAGGTTATAGATCTCGTCCGGCCGGTATTCCTCCAACATCGAGAGCAATGAGCCCTGATCGGTCAGATCCCCTTGAATGACCGTAATATCATCCAGGATATGTTGGATCCGTTCATAGGTCACCGTGCTGGCGCGGCGCGCCATGCCAATGACCCGGTATCCCTTTGAAAGCAGTAACTCCGCAAGATATGAACCATCCTGTCCGGTGATTCCCGTGATAAGGGCAGTGGACATCCAATCTCCTCTTCAAACCAACTCAAAATTCAAGAGTTGAATTATAAACCCTGTCAAGAACGTGTCAAGCGGGACTTCGAAGCGCCGCGGCGATCCCAAAGCCATCCCCCCCCGAGGATCGCAGCGCTGACCAGCACGATCAAGCCGATCATCAGGAAGAACGGAACCTGCCCGCCCCAATGATAATAACGGCTGATATACCATTGCAGGAAGATCAGCACCGCCAGCGCTTCGACCGCAGCCAGGCGCGGCAGCCATGCATCGCGCTGGGCGCGCCACCGGACCCAGGCATAACCGGCAGCCAATGCCTGAAAGCCAAACAGCATCAGCCGATAACGCGGATTATCCCATTGATCGCCGCCGCCGCGCATGGAGCAGATCAAAATCCACAGCCAGGAAACGGACACAATCCACAACCAGATGCGGCGTTCCACGCCGCGCGGCGTGCGCCAGGCTGCGATCGCGCTGTAGATCAACAAGGGCAAAATCGCATACCAGCCCAAGGCGCGCAGGATCGCGATGATCTTCCAGGTCAGCGTGGTGGGCTCGATGAACGCGGCGGGCAGGACCGGCTGCAGGATGCCATAAGAAATTGTGAACAGCAGCTGCTGGCTTGGATCCATTTTTCTGAACAGCGCCTGGATCCAGCCCGAGCCGCGTTCGAGGCGGTAGGTATCGTACTTGGCGGCGCCCCGGAACCAATCCAATATCACGCCGAGGGGAGAGCCCGTGCCGAAATCGTGACTGCGGTTCAGACTCCATGAAAGAACGAGTAGAGCGAGAACGAAAATCACCGCGAGCGTCACCGATGCCTGCCATGGGATGCGCTTATATTCGCCGCGCAGATAAACCCAGCCGGCAAATATGACCAGGGCTGCCAGGGCAATTCCCGGCGAAACCATCAGCATGCCGACGAAGCCGATCGCCATCCACAGCCAGCCATGGCGTTTGCCGTGCGTGAGCCAGTCGGCGAAGCCCCACCAGGACATGGCGATAAATGTCAGAAGAAACGGCTCGCGCATCTGCGCACCGCCGGTCAGAATCGATTCGGGATAGAGAACGAAAAGCCATCCGGCAACGAGGGCCAATCCATCGTTCCAGAGCAGACGCGTGGCCTGCAAGAGAAAGGGAACGCCGAGCGCGGCGGTCAACGCCGCGAGCAGGAGGATCAACAACGGACGATGTGCATCCGGCGAAAGCAAACGATACGTCACCGCGCTGAACGCCAGCAGTCCGCCATATTGATCGGTGTAATAGGTCTTATCGAACGCAGACCATAACGAGTTGCCGAGACTTGCCAGCTGCCAGGCCTGGTCGTCGCGGCGATGCGCGTCGGTGAAGACGAAACCAGCCTTGTCATCGGACGTGTTGTGACCGTTGATCGGCAAGGCCAGATACACCGCGACGCCGGACGCAAGCCGCAGCAGAAGCGCCAGCCCGATCATCCATGCCAGGGTTCTTCCCGCGCCGGCCCAACGCCAGGCCGCGACCAATGCCGCCGCCCCGACGACGAACAGTGCGGAGAATCCCAGCCAGCCGATCCACCACGCGCCAGCTTGCAGGGCCGCCAGCCCCGCGCCGAGAATCAAGGAGCCGGGCAGGATGAAAAGAAAGTCTTTGAGATGGAGTTTTTGGGCCTGCATACCGGGCTTATTCTACCCCATCGGCTTTGTCGGAAGGCAGGAAAACCAAAAAGGTTCGATATCAGAATCGCAGAGGGACAACCTTTCGATCGTCCCTGGCTAATTTTAAGATGGGCTGAAACTACGCGAAACGCGCTGTTCGGCGGCCACCCCCAAATGAACTGAGTTGTAGCGATCACTTTCAGGGTTGCCGGGCGCAATGACAACAGAAGGCATCGTTTTTGGACAGCACGAAATTCTTTTTCACTGCGTCCAGAGAGACCGGCCTTCCTGGCTGGCTCTCCAAAAATCTAAAACCCTTCAAGCGCTCTTTGCGCGCGCACGATCCAGGTATGGTTTTCCACGTCACGGCGTGCCTGCTTTGCAAGAGCAGCGCGGCGTTCTTCATCCTTCAATGAATTTTCAATCGCATTCTTCCAGGCGTTCACCTCACCCGGCGCACAAAAGATCGCGTTCGATTCATTCAGCACTTCGCGGATCACCGGCAGGTCGCTGGTGAGGATGGCGCGCTCTGAGGCCATGTATTCGAACATCTTCATCGGGTTGATGACCTCGGCAATATCCTGTCCACTGCTGGCGGAGATGGCGCGGCCATACGGCATCAGCAAAATGTCGGCGGCGGACTGATACAGCGGCAGGCGGCTGTTTTCAATGAAGCCGGCCAGCGTTACATTGGAAACATTCGCCGCGTTCAACTTTGCGCGCCATGCCTCGACCGCCTCCGGCGTGCCGCCCGCCCAAAGAAAATTGACGTTCGGAAGTGCGCGCGCCAGCTCGAACAACAGGTCCATGCCGCGGCCCGCATAAAAATGTCCCGTGAAGCCGGCCGTCCATCCCTCTTTGAGATTCAATCCTCGACGCGCGTCGGACGGATCCGGCAGATTTGCATATCGTTCGAGGTCGACGCCGTTGGGCGCGATCTGCACGGCCTCGTCCGGGAACGGGGTGCCGGTCGAGCGTTCCAGGGCTTTCCGCAGTGCCTGGGTCGTCGTCAGCAAACGCTTACGCCCGGCCGTTTTAAAAAACTGGCGCAGCCACCACGCGCCCAATCGTCCCGCCACATCCGCATGCATCTCCAAAATCACGGGATAGCTTTGCCAGAGTCCGACGGCCGCGGATTGCGGAAGCCAGGTATAGATCAGGTCGGCGTGGAATTTGTGCGCGCCGGACTGCGCCCGAAAAACAAAATCAAACCGTTTCAGCCCGCGGACGGATGGAAGCCATTGAATTTCAAACGGATGATGTAATCCGTAATGGGCGGCGAGTTCATCCCAGGAAACAGAGTCCGCCTCGCGCGGCGCGAAGACCCGCAGTGCGTGGCCCAGTTCCGTGAGCGCGTCGCAGACCTTCATCGCTTGGATCGAATTTGCCGTCAGCGATGGGATGCGTGAATTCGTAATGACAGCTATCTTCACACGAACGATTCCTGTTTCTTCATTTCTTGCAACCCGCGCCCGACCATGAGCCCGACGGACACCATGTAATAAAGCGAAAGCAGAGCTCCTTCCATCACGTATCCGTAACGCGGCACGAGCGGAAAGGCCAGCCCGACTTTAAGCAAACCCGCGATCAGCGTGGCCCAGAGCGGGAACACCGGCAGATTGAAGGACAATAAGAGCGGACGATTCCAGAATAGAGTGTAATTGAAGGCAATCCCGACCAACAACGCCATCAGCGCAGGATAGGCAGCCCCATATTGACTCCCGAACACCAGGAGCACCCAATGGCCGAACACGATCAGCCCCAGCGCGATCAACAGGTTATAGGCGAAGGACAGGGTTGTGATTTTTCGCAGAAAATCGCGCAGGCGCGGCCAGGCCTTTTGAACGATCAGGCGGTTGATCTCAGGATACACAGTGAGTATGAGGGGATCGGCCGGAATGGACAGGAGGCTGATGATATTGTAGGCGACTCGGTAGTAGCCCGCCGCACTGGCATTCAGGAAATAACCCACCCACAGGATTTCACTCTCTCGAAAGACCAGGATGATGGTTGCGCTCAAGTTGGAGCTGATCGCGAAGCGCGCCAGTTCCCGAAACGATGGCAGCGCGGCGAAGGGGGCCTTCCACCAGCCGCCGCCCAATGCACGGCGCAGGTGGATTTGCGCCGCGCCGAAGATCCCAAGCCCCATCATGACTTTGCCGATCAAATAGGCAATCAACACGAACGTGAGCGTGCCCTTCCAGACGAAGGCCCCCACGACCAGCAGCGCCGTGACAATGCTTTGCAGCAGATTGATGGTTCCCTGCAGCCTGATCTTGTCGGTGATCTGCAGGATCCCGGTGGAAGTCTCGGTGTTGAAGTTGGCCAGCAGGCCGATCGAGTAGACAATGAACATCCATTGGACGTCAGGCGTTTTGGCAATGAAGCGCGTTGCCAGTCCGGCCGTCAGCAGCACCACCAGGAACGCCAGGCAGGATACGCCCGCCTCGGTCAGCCCCGCGGCCTTGACCAGCGCACCGGCGCGCTCCTTCTCGTTCTTCTCCAGATATTCGCCT
>DATJBI010000107.1:0-45443 GCA_035515435.1 Anaerolineales bacterium | reverse complement strand
ATAATGCGATCGATACGGCAATAATCTCATCGGACTGATCTGCACGATCTTCGGCCTGGGCGCATAGCGGTGACCCATGAAATATAATGGCACGGCCCCGCCCCAATCCAGGGGGATGCAGCAGTCCGGTCCGCCGCTCGCGCCGTAAATGTACCGCACCACCGGCACATTCCATTGCGCGGCCCGATCGGCGATGCGGCCGGGCAGCGTGCGGTCCATTTCGAAATCGAGCCTGAGGTCGGGGGACCAGTCCGCCGCGGCGCGTTCGGCGACTGAAATGCTGATGGCGTTTTGGACTCGAAATCCATGCGGATCGATGATGACGACGACCTCGGGCGCCAACGCCTGTAAGGTCCGGCCCATCTCCTGCATGGCCTGACGGGTCAAGGCAATCTTGTCTGGATCATCAATCAATTCTCCCGCATGCGGTGCGATGCAAGCATAGATCAATGACATGGTGCCTCCGGGTGCTGTCTGCCCGAGTATAACGTGAATCAGGCCGGGGGAAATAAAAAAGGGCGGACCAGGGTCCGCCCAATCGTTCAGGGTCGCCGAAAGCTTACAACACGGCAACTTGCGTGGGATCGGCAGGATTGTATTTGATCTTGATGGTATCCCCGACGCGCGGGATGGCAATCTTGGAAACCATCGTCTGGGTGGTCGTTTCAAAACCCGCGCCCACGGTGGGTTGAACCTTTAAATGCAGGATGACGACGGGATTCATGTTGATCAGTGAGCCGGTATCTTGAATGGACACCACCTGGGCGGTGGCCTCCATGCCGGATTGCGCGATCCATTGGCCCGACTTCTGCATGTCAATGGCGGCCTGGCCCTTGTTCATGACGTCGTTCATGTCGTTCACGAAATCCTTGCCCATGAATGCCTTGGTCAAACCGCCGGTCAGCCCGGTGTTCAAGCTCTTCTTGGCATTGTCCAAGGCCTTCTGGGGATCCTTCTCGATCTTTCGTCCGAACATAGTACGCTCCTCTCGTTTGGTTGGAATTGGCGCAAATATAGCCGCAAGCGCCGCCTTCTTCAAGCCTTACCAAAGTACTGCCTGCCTTCACGGCCCGATCTTGAAATTCTGTTTTGCCGACAGGTCGTTGGGGCTGAGCACATGCAGGCTGATGGAATAATGCCCGCAGTCTGCAGTATAGGTTCCGGGATTCGGGGCGTTTTTCATCCCCGCCGCTTTGAAGGTGATCGTCTGGGGCGGGGTGGTGTTGGACTTGGCGCCGCGGATCTCCCATTGGAAGGAGACTTTGGCCGCGCCGTTGGTCGTGATCGTCCCGCTGAAACTGACCGGGTTGGGCCCACCGCACATGCTGAAACTCACCGAGGCGCCCACCGTCACGTTCGTTACGATCACGGCGGGCGCGGGGACGACCGGCAGGTTGCTCAAATTTCCTGACGCCGTGGCGACGCTCGCCGACACCCAACAGAACACGCTGGCATTGTTCGGATCACGAACATACCACCAGGTGTCATCGTCGTTCCTTCCCGCGATCGAGGCCGTCTGCCCGAAATTGATGGCATCCAGGGAAGCGTAAGCCACATCCGGGCCGGAGCGGCAATTGACCGCAGACGATCTCGGGGTCAATTGCGGCGCGCCGGGGGTGGGCGAAAGGGTTGGGGCGGGCGTAAATGTCGGCGAGGCTGGAAGGAGGGGCGTCGCGGAGCCGGTCGGAGCGGCGGTGGGTATGGGCCCTTGCCCGGATGGCACGAAGAGCGGGAAGCTGCATCCCAGCATCAACAGGACGCACACAGGCAGGAGAATCGCTCGATGGTTCCTCATGGTTCCTCCTCGGAAGGATGGCCTGATCCTATCCCGGCAGCGGGGCGAACCCAATGATCCACTGGGACCTTACTTAAGCATCGGAATTTTGATGCCGTGTTTCTTCGCGGCTTCGATCGCAATCTCGTAACCGGCATCGGCGTGTCGGACGATGCCGATGCCAGGATCGGTGGTAAGTACCCGTTCCAGTCGCACGGCGGCCTCCGGCGTTCCATCCGCGACGATCACCTGACCGGCGTGCTGACTGTATCCGATCCCGACCCCGCCGCCGTGATGGAAGGAAACCCAGGTTGCGCCGCCGACCGCATTGATCAACGCGTTCAGGATGGGCCAGTCGGAAACTGCGTCGGTGCCGTCCTTCATCCCCTCCGTCTCGCGGTTTGGACTCGCGACCGAACCCGAATCGAGATGATCGCGTCCGATGACGATCGGCGCCTTGAGGATCCCTTTTGCCACCAGCTCGTTGAACCGCAGGCCGGCCTGCAGGCGTTCGCCGTAGCCCAGCCAGCAGATGCGTGCCGGTAATCCCTGGAACGGAACCTTTTCGCGCGCCAGCTTCAACCAGCGGTGCAGATGCTCATCGTGGGGAAAGAGTTCCATCACCGCGGCGTCGGTTCGGTAGATATCCTCTGGGTCGCCCGAAAGCGCCACCCAGCGGAACGGCCCCTTGCCTTCGCAAAACAATGGACGAATATAGGCCGGGACGAAACCCGGAAACTCAAAGGCATCGCTCACGCCGTAGTTGAAGGCCTGCTGGCGGATGTTGTTCCCATAGTCGAATACTTCCGCGCCCCGGCGCTTGAATTCCAACATGGCCTGCACATGCCTGGCCATCGAAGCCATCGCCCGCTTTTTATATTCGTCCGGGTCGGCCTTGCGCAGCCGGTTGGCCTCTTCCACGGAAAGACCGGAAGGAACGTACATCAACGCTTCGTGGGCGGAGGTTTGATCGGTGACCACATCCGGGACCACACCGCGCATGACCAGTTCCCGGTGAATGTCTGCGGCGTTGCCGATCATGCCGATCGAGGCGGGCCTGCCCGCCGCCCGGTTCTCCTCGACCAGGGTCATCGCTTCTTCGAGATTATCCACGACGGTATCCACGTAGCCGATGGCGCGTCGGCGCTCGGCCCGCTCGCGGTCCACCTCGACGATCAGCCCCACGCCCTCATTCATCGTGATCGCCAGCGGTTGTGCGCCGCCCATGCCGCCCAGACCGGCCGTCAGGACGAATTTGCCCTTGAGCGAGTTCCAGCCGCGCAGTTTTGCCAGGGCCCCGAACGTTTCATAGGTGCCCTGCAAAATTCCCTGCGTGCCGATGTAGATCCATGAACCGGCCGTCATCTGGCCATACATCATCAACCCTCTTGCCGCGAGTTCATCGAAGTGTTCCCAGGTGGCCCAATGGGGCACCAGATTGGAATTGGCGATCAGCACGCGCGGTGCGTCCTTGTACGACTTGAAGACGGCAACCGGTTTCCCGGATTGCACCAGCAGCGTTTCATCATCTTCGAGATCCTTCAGCGAATCGAGGATCGCGTCGAAGCATTCCCAATTGCGCGCGGCCTGCCCGCGTCCGCCGTACACGACGAGGTCCTGCGGACGCTCGGCCACTTCCGGATCAAGATTATTTTGGATCATGCGGTAGGCGGCCTCGGTCAGCCATGACTTGCAGGTGAGTTGGGGGCCGCGCGGCGCGCGGACGACGCGAGAGCTTGACATAGGGGACTCCTTTGGAAATAAAAATACCTCCCAGCTATTATACGCCGGGAGGCCTCAGGATCGCTTCGCCCAGTTTCTAGGCAGCCTGCGTCATCAGGTCTGAGAAGTTGGTCGCCTTCAGCCGGGCAACCAGCTCCTCCTGCGCCTCACACCAGACGGAACGGAGCGGGCAGTCGCCATCAAACGAGCAGGTGCCTTCCTCGCCGACACATTCGTTCAACTGAATGGGTCCGTCAATTGCTTCCACGACCTCGAGCAATGTGATTTCGCTCGCCTCGCGGGCCAGGGTGACACCGCCGCGCGCGCCGCGCGAGGTGTGAAGCAATCCGGCAATGGATAATTGCGAAATGATCTTCGCCAGGAAGGACGGCGGGATTCGCTGTTCCTCGGCGATGGTGCTGGTGGCCGCGCGTTCTGCATTGGGTTGGCGGGCCAGGTAAAGCACCGCCCGTACAGCATAATCGGCTTGACGGGTAATTTGCATGAGGTCCTTCTTTCCATAAAAACAGATAATGCTTACCTGTTATTGAGATTTTATTTGGTTTGGGAAGGCTGGGCAAGTGATAGAGGTCACGGCTAAATTATGACCTTTTACTCCGATTTAACCCTCTCTTCCCCTCCGCTTTGGAGAGGCAAAGATCGATTCCCGGGACTAGTGAGTCAGCGTCAGATTGGCCGCTCCGGCTTTGATCAGGAAGGTCAGCGTCGGGCCGGATCCGCTTTGAGCATATAGATCGCCGCTCTGAGTCCAGGAGGCACCTGCACTGATATTTGCCAGCCCGCTCTCGGCGGTGACATTTGCATTCACATTCTGCGGGATGACCAGAATGATGTTGCTCAGTCCGCTGGAGATCGTGACCGTTGCGTCGCGCTTTAACGTGCCGGAGAAATCCAGCGTGTAATCTCCTGCGCCGCCGCTAAAGACCATGGTGCTGAAGTCTGCGTTGGCCAGTCCGCTCAGTCTGACATTCGATGCCCCGGTCTCGTAACGGAACATCGTCATTTCATTTGAGTTGGCCTGCGAGAAAGACAGCGTCACGTGCGAGGCGCCGTCTTTGATCGTGAGGTTGGTCAGCGAAAGCCCGCCGAGTTCGTAGGTGCCGGTGTAGGCGCCGGCGTTGATGGTCAGATCGATCGGCATACTGCCGAGCTTGAAGTCCCATTGGTTCTTGAGGTTGCTGGGATACGGGATTTTTTGGAGACTGCCCTGCTTGATCTGGATGCCCGTGCTGTCGCTGAGGACTTCGGGCTTCAGATCCGGGACATTGTAGGTCGCGCTGCCCTCGACCAGGTTCTGCGCGCCGGGAATCAAATTCAATTCGCCCCCGCCGAACAGGATGCTCAAGCGCGCCGGAGACAATGACCCGGCCGGCACCGTGACCTGGTCCGTCACCTGGGGCCCGGGCGTGGGGGCCTCGGGCAACGCAACACTGAACCCGCAGGCCAGGCCCGCCAATGCGAGAATCAACACGATCAAAACCATTTTGCAGCTCATGGGAATTCTCCTTCTGAGAAATATACGAAGGAGGAAACAAATTGTCGCGCCCCCGGCGCCCGGCCAGTGCCCCCTACTTGCGGCTCTTGGGTGATTCTTTTTGAACGGCGAAAGCCGCCTCCAGGGCCTGCGAGACCGAGCGCGCCTCGATAATCTCAATGCCAGCCGGCCGGCCTTCCCCCTTATGAATCGCCTTCGGCACAATCGCACATTTGAATCCAAGTTTGGCCGCTTCCCGCAGGCGTGCCTGCAGTTGGCCGGGCATGCGAAGTTCGCCTGCCAGGCCGATCTCCCCGATCAATACCGCGTCGGCACGGATCGCGATGTCTTTCGACGATGATGCGATTGCCGCCGCGACCGCCAAATCCGCGGCGGGTTCGTCAATTTGAATGCCGCCCACCACGTTGACAAAAACATCCTGCTCCGCGAGTTTGAGGCCGACCCGTCGGGTCAGGACCGCCGCGATCAGCAGAAGCCGGTTGAAGTCCACGCCGTTCGGCGTACGACGCGCATTGCCGAATTGAGTCGGGGAGGTCAATCCTTGAATCTCAACGAGGATCGGACGTGTGCCTTCCATCGTGACTGCGATGGATGAACCCGGCGCGTTGACCATGCGCTCTTCCAGAAAAGCCTCCGATGGATTGGCCACTTCGATCAGGCCCCGCTCGCGCATTTCGAAGACGCCGACCTCCGAGGTCGCGCCGAAACGGTTCTTCACCGAGCGCAGCAGGCGATAGGCCTGGAAGCGGTCGCCTTCGAGGTACAGGACGGTGTCCACGATGTGTTCCAGCACGCGCGGACCGGCGATGGCGCCTTCCTTGGTGACATGGCCGATCAGGAAAACGGAGATGCCGCTC
This sequence comes from Anaerolineales bacterium, assembly GCA_035515435.1. GTDB lineage: Bacteria > Chloroflexota > Anaerolineae > Anaerolineales > Villigracilaceae > Fen-1038. Next base: position 39,574 of record DATJBI010000107.1, on the reverse strand, counting down.
GACTTGGCAAGTTCGCGCAGCTGCGAAGCGCATTCGCGCACTTGCGAAACGGAACCCGCCGACGAATCGAGTTCGGAAAGATAAACGGTCTGGATCGAATCAACGATCAACAGATCGGGTTTGATCTCATGGACATGGTTGAGGATGATTTCCAGATTCGTTTCCGTGACGAGCAGAAGGTTCTTTGGGAAATCTCCGGCCGCGCTGCCCAGACGCGTGGCGCGCATCTTGATCTGCCGCTCGGACTCTTCGCCGGAAACGTATAAGACGCGTTTTGCATCTGCCATTCCCATGGCCATCTGCAGCATCAAGGTTGACTTGCCGATGCCGGGGTCACCGCCGACCAGCACGATCGAACCGGGCACAATGCCGCCGCCCAGCACACGCGCAAATTCGGCGATGGGCAGCGGGATGCGGTCCTCCGCCTCGCCGCCGACCTCGGCGATGGGCTGGGGCTGGGAGCGTCCCGTCAGCCCGCGCACATTGGCGGTCGCACCCCTGCTGAGTGGTTCATCGTGGACGATTTCCTCCACCATGCTGTTGAACGATCCGCACTGCGGACATTTTCCCATGTACGAGGCGGAAACGCGGCCGCATTGCTGACAGACGAAGCGGGTGTGAGTCTTTGGCATGAGGCAATTATAATGCACGGGCGTTCTTGGATCATTCAGACCACCTGGGTTTGAACACGGCTCGCCACAACTTCTTGGAAAAGCAGTGCGGCGGGGCGTTCCTGGGGGTGCGCCTGCGCTTCCCGCCTTGGCCGGCGGGGGCGAAAACCGAAGCTCATTTTTCGATCATCAGTCGCCTGGACGGGGGGCGGCACCACACCGCACGCAATGGCCAATGCGACTTTGATCAGCTGCCGGGCGACAAAGTGCATGGAAGGGTGGCGAAGTTCCCGTGTCTTTCGGCCAATCACCCTGTTTGCAGTTCATCCCGGATCATTGGTGTTAGAATGATTTTCATGCGAAAGAGACTTATCGCGGTCGTTGCCATTCCATTCTTGATCATCGTGGCCGTCGGCATCTACTTCATTCCGCCCGTTTATTCGCGCTTATCGCCGCATGTGGACGATGTCGTCGCACAAGTCAATTCGGTCCTGCATCCGCCCGATCAGGCCGTGTTCCAACCGCAGCAATCCCAACAGAATGCCATCCAGGCCATCGTGGATGCGACCATGCAGGCGTTCAGCACATATCAGGCAGAAGTCGCCGCGCAGCCTCCAACGCCGGATCCGCCGGCGGCTGCGGAGGCAGCGCCGCCAACAATTACCCCAACGCCTCTGCCGTCATCGGTGGAGCTGTCAGGGGTCGTGTACATGGATCAAAGCGGCGGATGGAATCTCTGCGGCCCCACCAATTTATACATGGCGTTGAAATATTGGAAGTGGCCCGGAAGCCGCGATGATATCGTCAAGGTGGTCAAGCCGGGCATCAACGATCCCAAACTGAGCTTCATCCAACGCGGCGAGACGGATAAAAACGTGATGCCTTACGAGTTGGCGGACTTCGTCAACAGCGATACGCCCTTCCGTGCGCTGTATCGTTATGGCGGCGATATGAACTTGTTAAAGAGTCTGATTGCCTCCGGATATCCGGTGCTCGTCGAAAAGCAAGTCTATGAACATTCTATCTCCGATCCGCCCGGCCAAATGTCGTGGCTTGGTCATTATGCCTTTGTCACGGGTTACGACGACTCGCAAGGCGTTTTCATTTATCAAGATACATATCCGCCCGAAGGGGTGGACGGAATGAACCGGCCAATTAGCTATGCCGATTTCCAGACGGCGTGGCGGGCCTTCGATTATATCTTTATCGTGGTTTATCCCGGTTATCAAGAACAGAGCCTTTACGCTCTGCTCGGACCCTGGGCGGATACCCAGTGGGCGAACCAACATGCGCTGGATATTGCGACGGAGGAAACCAAAACGCTGAGCGGTCTGGACTTGTATCTGGCGTGGTTCAACCGGGGAACCAGCGACGTGCAGTTGCTGCAATACAACGATGCCGCCGTGGCATATGACCAGGCCTTCGCACTTTATCCCTCGCTTCCGATGCCGGCCAGTCAGCGGCCCTACCGCATGTTGTGGTATCAAACCGGTCCGTATTGGGCATATTACTATACAGACCGCTATCAGGATGTGATCAATCTTGCCAATACCACCTTGAGCACCGTGTTGAATGGTCCGACTCTCGAAGAGAGCATCTATTGGCGCGGCATGGCCGAAGAAGCGACCGGCGATATGAGCGCTGCGATTGGGGATTTCAAGCGTGCCGATCATCTTAACCCGAATATGCAGGCCGCGATGCAGGCACTTGAATCGTTGGGAATTCAACCGGAAAAACCGGTACAATAAAACGTATGCGCATTCTTCATTTCGCCGATGCTCACATCGATATGGCCAATTATGGCAGGCACGATCCCGAAACGGGCCTGCCGCTGCGCGTGCTCGACTTTCTCAAGTCGCTGGATACGATCGTGAATAGCGCGATCGCCGAAAAAGTGGATTTGGTGATCTTTGCCGGGGATGCGTATAAGGACCGGTCGCCCGCGCCGACCTTTCAGCGCGAGTGGGGAAAAAGGATCATGCGCCTGTCCCAGGCCAGGATCCCGACCCTGCTGCTCGTCGGCAACCACGATCTTTCGCCGGCACTTGGACGCGCACATGCCATTCAAGAGTTCGATACGCTGCAAGTGCCGTATGTCCGCGTTCTGCAATCGCCCGGGCTTCTCAAGCCGGAAGATTTGTGGGACTTGCCCGTTCAAGTCATTGCCCTGCCGTGGATTTCGCGCTCGGGTTTGGTTGCATCGCTGGATCTGAGCGCGACCGATCCGGCGCAGGTCTTTGCGAACATCGAATCCCGGATCTCGGAGCTGATCGAAGGCTGGCTCGAAGAGACCGATCCGCGTCTTCCGCTGATCCTCACCGCGCACGCCTCGGTGCAGGGCGCGCAGTTCGGCTCGGAGCGAATGGTCATGCTCGGAAGCGATCTGGTGCTGCCGGGTTCATTGGTCAAGGATCCGCGCTTTGATTACGTGGCGCTTGGCCATATCCACAAGCCGCAGGACGTGAACCAGGGCCGGCAGCCGCCGGTGATCTATCCCGGCTCGATCGAACGCGTGGACTTTGGCGAAGCCGCCGATGATCGGTTCTTTGTCATCGCCGAAGTGCGGCGCGGCAGGTCGGAGGTGGATTGGAGAAAACTCGAGGGCGCGCGTCGATTTGTTGACCGGCGGGTCGTTTTGGCGTCGGGCGAGAACGTCATGCAGATTCTCGAGACCGCCCTGCCGGCGCAGCCGGAAATTGATGGCGCCATCATTCGGCTCACGGTTGAATATCCGCGCGAATATGATTCATTGATCGACGAATCTGCGCTGCGAAAATATGCCGAGGGCGCGTTTGAATTTCATCTGGTCCGCCGTCCCCAAATGGAGGCCCGCATCCGCCTGCCGGCCGATCAGACCCTGAGCAGCCTGAGTCCGCTTGATCTGCTGGATCAATATTGGCGCGCCATGAAAACCGAAGATGCCGAGGCCCTGCAAAAGCTCGCGCGGGAAATTATCACAACCGAAGAATAACCCGGTCCTGCCGGGATAATTTGTACGGGATCAAGGCGGGACAAACAACACGCGCTCAGCCCGACACGCCTGAACGTACAATGACGCTGGAGATTGCCATGACCATCATTGTTGCTGATACCACTTGCGGCTTGCCGCGCCGTGAACTGGAACGGCTCGGCATCCCGCTCATTCCGCAGATCGTCATGTTTGGCGATGAATCCTTTCATGATGATTCTGAACTGGATACCGCCGCGTTCCTGCGGAAGCTCCGAGCCTCACCCAGCCTGCCAAAAACCGCGGCGCCTGAGCCGCCGCTCTATGCTCCGGTCTTCCGCCTGGCACAGGAAAAGGGCGAAAGCGTGGTCGTGGTGGCCCCTACCCTGAAGGTCAGCGGGACCCTCCGTTCGGCGCAGGCAGCCGCCCAGGATTTTCCGCATCTGGACCTGCGCCTGGTCGATACGTTGACCATTGCCGGCAATCTCGGTTCACTTGTTTTGATGGCCGATCAGTGGGCGAAGGACGGCGCGGACGCCGATACAATTGTCCAGCGGCTTCATGAAATGATCCCGCGCGGGCGCCTGTTTTTCCTGGTGGATACGCTGGAGTATCTTCAGAAAGGCGGACGGATCGGCGGGGCGCAGGCCCTGGTGGGTGAGCTGTTGCAGGTCAAGCCGATCCTGACTGTCCGGGACGGACAGGTGGAGCCGTTCGAACAGCATCGGACGAAGAAAAGAGCGGTGGCGCGGCTGATCGAGATCGTCACCGAGCAATGTCCAAAAACGGAGGGAGCGCATTTGTGCGTGATGCAGGCTGATGCAGGGGAGGCAGCTCATGGGATCGCCTCCCGCCTCCAGCTCGAGCCGGGGTATGGGGAAATCCCGATCTATGAATTGCCGCCCGCCATCGTGGTCCATGCCGGACCCGGGGCGCTGGCGGTCGGCTTTTTTATCTGATGGTATAATTTCGGCGCTCACTGGCAAATCCCCACAGTCGTGGTATTGTAAGGAGAACTATGTCCGGTCATTCCAAATGGTCTACCATCAAACGCAAAAAAGGCGCGGCCGATGCCAAGCGCGGCGCGGTCTTTACGCGGCTGACGCGTGAGATCGTAATGGCGGCGCGCGAGGGCGGCGGCGATCCTGAATCCAATTTTCGATTGCGTCTGGCAGTGGATAAGGCGCGCGCGGAAAACATGCCGAAGGACAATATTGAGCGCGGCATCCGACGCGGCACCGGTGAGGACAAGGATGCGGCGACCTTCGAAGAAATCACGCTCGAAGGATACGGCCCGCATGGCTCCGCGATCCTCGTGTCCTGTGTGACCGATAATCGCAACCGCACGGTTGCCGATCTCCGTCATACCTTCGGGCGCATCGGCGGCAACATGGCCGAAGCGGGGGCGGTCGCCTGGCAGTTCGATCGCAAAGCCTATTTTTCATTTCCCTCGAGCCAGATGTCTTACGAAAAAGCGTTTGATCTTGGAGTGGTCGCGGGCGCGGATGACGTGTTGGACGCGGGCGAATCGATCGAAATCCTCGGCCCGGTCGAATCGTTCAAGACGATCGCCAATGCTCTTCATCAGGCCCATGTCACACCGGATGAGGCGGGCCTGCGCATGATCGCCAAACAGGAACTGGAATTGGATGTGGAGGCAACGCTCCAGGTGATGAGAGCCGTCGAGGCCATTGAAGAGCTCGATGATGTGCAGGAAGTATTTCATAACGTCAGGCTCTCTGAGGAAGCATTGGCCGCCATCGAGGCCGCCTAGGAAATCTCCTGCAGGGACACAGCAGCGCTGGTCCCTGCATTATTTAAATGACCCTCGCTCTTGGAATTGACCCGGGGACAGCCACGACCGGCTACGGATTGGTCCGCCTCACACCGGACGGCAGCCTGCAGGCCGTTGCCTTCGGTGTGATCTCCACCCCGGCCCATACCCCGGCCCATGAACGCCTGTTGACCCTGCATGGCGAACTGAAAGAATTAATCGCGCGCCACCATCCCGAGACCTGCGCGGTGGAGAAATTATTTTTCCAGCGCAACGTTTCGACGGCCATCGCCGTGGGACAGGCGCGCGGCGTGGTGATGCTGTCGATCGCGGAAGCCCGACTGGACGTGGCCGAATATACGCCGAATGAAGTCAAGCAGGCGGTGGCCGGCTATGGCAGCGCGCAGAAGAAGCAGGTCCAGGAGATGGTGCGCGTGCTGCTGGCGCTGCCTGAGATTCCCAAACCCGACGACGCCGCCGACGCCCTGGCGATTGCCATCACGCATTTGCATACGAAAAGATTCTGATTCATAGATCATAGAATGCATACAGATCCTCAGGCTCTGCCCCCGAAGAAAGGCGTGCTGGCTTTCTCGTCAATTCCCTGGCTGGGGAGCCTCCTGTGCGCCCTGGCTTTCTTCGCCCTGTATTTGTTTGTTTTCCGTCCGGGTTATCAGGTGGACGACGATATCACCATGATCCAGTTGGCGTCCGGATATCTGGGCGGCCAGCCGGTGCCTTTTGTGGTCTTCAGCAGCGCGGCACTCGGTTCCCTGCTCAACCTGCTTTACAGACTGCCCTCCAATTTGAATTGGGAGATCCTGTTCTTTTTCGGGATCCATTTTCTTTCGGTCTGGTGTCTGGCTTATATTGTCTTTTCTCTTCCGCTGAAGGCCGTTTATAAGCTCTTTGGCTTCCTGGTCATACTTCTCTCCGACGCCTTGTTCCTGCTGAATATCACGTTCACCACGACGGCCACCTTTGCGGTGATATCCGGCTTTGTAGCGATCCTGGCGGCGGCCCATCAGGGGACACCGCTTCCCAGGCCGATGCTCCTCTTCGGCCCCGGCTTGATCCTGGCGGGCAGTTTGATCCGGATCGAATCCTTCCTGCTCGTCCTGCTACTGATCTTCCCCGCCCTGCTGATCATTCATCGTTTCTTCCGCCTGAAGAGTTTGATCATCAATTTGATGATCACAATTCTTGTGGTTGCCGCATGCTATCTGTGGAATGTCAGCTATGTGCGATCCTCTCCGCAATGGAGCTCGTTCTATGCTTACAACGATGTCAGGTCCCAGCTGCAGGATACGCCGCGGGTCCATCTCTCAAACATAAAGAACTCCTACACGGAGGTGGGATGGAATTTCAACGATTACAACCTGTTCATGAGCTGGTTCTTTCCCGATGAGCAGCTGTATTCCATTGCCCACCTCCAATATCTTGTGGCTCACATACCCGGTACGGAGAAGAACCTTTTCGGCGCGGCGCTGTCCTATTTTTATCCAAAACCTTTTTTCAACGATATAGATTCCTTTCCCTACTTCCTTATGATCGCGGCCGGCCTGATCGCTTTGACAGCCTATCCGGGGCGGAGACAGGCCGCCGCGCCGCTGATCATTCTCCTGATGACCTTTCTGATCTTGATCCTGTATCTGATCTGGACGGAGAAGGTTCCTCTGCGGGTTTGGGATTCGTTTCTTGCCACCACATGCATCTTTGGCTTATTTGTTTTGTTTTGGGTTCCGTCGCAGGCGGAGGGGCTCCACCCCGGATCGCAGGCGGGCGGCGCTCCGGGGTGGATCGTTCCGGGCCTGTTGGGTCTGGCAGGTCTGGTTGCCTTGTATTACGCCATTACCACCACGAAATTGAATGTGCAGCGCCAGACCGCCTATCAGCGGGAACTGTCTGATCTGAAAACGCTGCAACTCCAAGGGAAGATCCAGGAGCACGCCCTGATCGTTTCTCCGGCGATGGGGATTCCCCTGGTATGGTCGAATCCGATGTTTTTGGATCTGCCCAGCGCACAGTATCTCGAGATGGGCTGGCTTACATTTTCACCGTCCTATTACGATGTACTTCATGAATTCCATGTTCGATCGCTGCCGGCGGGATTTTATGAGAACGACAATGTATATGTGATGATCAAGTCCAATTTGCGAGACGGCCTCATCGAATTTGTTGCCGACCATGCGCACCTGGCGGTTACGGCCCGGTTAATATATTCCGCCCCCAACTACAATTTTGACCCCGACTATAACAACGTCAAGCTGTACCAATTGATCCTGCAGAAGTGAGCATGGAACATGAAGCCGCCTCGCCAATTCAGCGAGGCGGCCTCCGATCGGGCAGATCCTACGAAGGGGGCGGGAGCGGTGGGTTGCCGCCGGCGGCCGCGGGCGGCGAAGCGGCGGTCAGGCCGGGACGGTGCATGGGCCGCGAGCCAAACAGCGTCATCACCGCCGCGCCGATCGCGACCATGCCGATCAGGAATTCGGCGATCCCGCCAACGCATGGGACCAGGCCGAACGCGCCCACCACGAACATCAGCAGGAATGTCCCGAGACCGGCCGAGAGGACCGGCGCCCAACTTTGATGGATGGCCTGGGTAAATCGTTCGCCGACCTCCATGCCGAGCGCGATGATGCCGAACAACCATGCCAGCACGATCAGCACAGCCCAGGCGATGACGGCCAGGACCGCGACCGGGATCAGGATCAAGGTCAGGATCAAGATCACGACCAGAATGACCAGGGCGACCGGCGAGACAAAGGTGGCGAGCAGACCGATGCCTCCCGCGATGACCGGCTCGGCGACGATGGCCTGGGCCACCCGATCCAGCTGTGGCTGCAGGAAGATGACCAGCAGCATGGCCAACGCCGCGAAGATGACCGCGGTTCCCAACACCCCAAAAGCACGCCAGACCGGAGCCAAACCCATGGCAATATTCGGTTGAGGCGAGGGCACACCGGGCGTGATCGGAGTCTGGACATTGGGGGATGGAATGTTCGTTACGATCTGGCCTCCGACCTGCGCGCCCGCCGCGCGCTGCAAAGAGCCGCCGACCGTGGTCACGTTCCCAACCACGGATGATTTCGCGCCCATGGTCATCAAGCCGCCGATCACGACTGCATCGCCCGTGGCCGAACCATCCAGGGTCAGGCTTCCGCCTATGACGACCACATTCCCCCGGACGGTCGCGTTTTCCTCGATGACAGCTTCACCGCCAAAGACGACCAGATCGCCGTCCAGAATTTGGCCGCTTTGCAGGGTGAAGCTCTGGCCGAAGACCACGCGGCCATCCAGGTTCCCCGTCCAGGCATGGGCGGGGGCCACCGACAGCAGCAGCAGCATCAGGACCGGCAGCGCATACAATAATTTTCTCATGGTTACACTCCTTGCGGCGTTCGGGCAAATCGCCAGATCGATAAAAGCTCCAGCGATCCGAGTCCGCTTAACAGAAATAAGATCACAAGCCATCCCAGAGGGGAAACAAAATCCGGCAGCAGACGCAGGAAGACACGCCCCACTTCGCTCAGCGCCTGCATTGAAGTCAGGACAAAAAGGAAGTAGCCGACCACGGTCGTGATCCAGGCGGCGGGCGAACGCATCACTTCCTCGATGAACGGGCTGGCCAGCCAGTAAAGAAACGCCAGCCCGGCCAGGACGAAAATCACGCTGCCGATGATCTGGCGGATCCGCGCCGCCCTGCGGTGGCCGGCGAGATGCAGCTCGAAGCGGGACACAAAACCCTCCGGGGGCGCGATCAACCGCGTCGAGTGCAGTGCCAGATTCGATTCGGCGATGGCCGCACAGGAAGGGCAGGTCCGCAAATGGGCCCGCAGTTCGCGCTGCTGGTCAGAAGTAAGCTGTTGATCTTCCAGGAGCCAATCTTCAAAAGGCCGGTGATTCATGGGGCCTCCTTCCGGGTTTGGGCCGCGGGCTTTCGGCCTGCCACAATCCGGCCAGTTCACGCCGCGCCCGATGCAGGCGGGATTTAACGGCACTGACCGTCAGGTGCAGCGCCTCGGCAATCTCGCTTTCAGAACAGTCATGCCAATACCTCATGATGACCGCCGCCCGATCCGTTCCATCCAGATGTTTCAACAAACCTTGTATTCGTTCGCGCTGTTCGCCGTGCATCATTTCCGATTCAGGGTTGGGCGCATCCGCGTCCGGCAGGTCCAGACTGTTTTCATCTTCGTCCGCATCCATCGAGATCATGGAGAATTTCCGACGCCGCAGGCGGTCAATGCAATAATGTGCCGCGATGGACAAGAGCCAGGTTGCAAAGGGGCGTTTTTGATCGTAGCGCTGGAGGTGCTGATAGGCCCGCAGGAAAGTCTCCTGGGCCGCATCCTCGGCCGACTCCGCCTCACCCAGCATGCGATAGCACAGGTTGTACACATGCGTCTGATAGGCTTCGACCAGTTTGGTGAATGCCTCGCCACTGCCGTGCTGGGCCTGGACCACCCAGGCCATCTCTTCGTCCACGCCTTCTCCTGAATGCCTTCTACTTTGCTTTACGCCGGGGGAGGGAAAAAGTTGCAGATTTTCAGGCCGGAACGGCTGCCTTTTTTGAGGCGGGTTCGATCATTCCAATCAATGCAATGCTGAACAGCGCGAGGACCCCGGCCGAGAAGAACAGGATCATGTATCCGTTCCATGAACCGGGAGCCGCATTGTTGAGCAGGTCCCACAGGGCGCCCGCGGCGCGCGCCACCACACCCGCGCCGGCGGTCGCCAAATTCGTCAGACCGAGATATTTGCCCGCTTCGGCGGGCGGCGCAAGTTTATTTGCAAGAGTCCAGTTCGCGGTCAGGAAGAGACCGACCCCCGCGCCCAGGATACTGCCGAAGACCAGGATCGTTGCCTGGGTGCGTCCAAACCACAAAAGGCCGGAGCCGAGCGCCGCGATCAGGCTGGCGATCACCAGCACACGCTTCATGCCCCAGCCCTTGATCAGCCACCCGCCCGCCGCGGCAAACAGGATCAGGGCCATGGTCACGATGCCGAGCAGGAGGCCGGTATCTCTTGGCGGATCAGCCACGTTCAGCACATCCCGGAGATAATTCTGCGCAAACGCCTGAATGCCGTAAACGCCCAGCAGGAACACGAAGCGTTGACCAATGAGCCACCAGTAGGCGGTGTTGGCGCGGAAATCAATATGGAACGAATCAAGCATTTCTTTCCACGGATCGCCGCGCTCCGCGCGGGCCGAGGGCTGCTCCGGAGTCCCGAACACGGTGATCGCGGCGCTGACCAGCATGATCCCGATGATCAGCGCCATGACCAATCCGGCGTATTCGGCCCGGGAGCCCAGCAGGATGCCGGTCACGATGACGGCGGCCGCGGCACTGCCCATGTCAATGAAGATCTTCAGGCCGCTGGCCTGCGCCAATTGCTCGGGGGGCACAACATCCGGCAGCAATCCCTGGGTGGGACCGTGCGCGATGTTTGAACTCAGTTGCAGTCCGAGATAGCCGATGAAGATCCAGGTCAATCCGCCTGCCCAGCCGATGACCGCGAGAAACACAAAATCAAACAGGGTTCCCAGGGTGATCCATGGACGCCGCCGGCCCCAGCGCGAAGCCCAGCTGTCGCTCAACGCGCCGGACAGCGGCTGGATGATCACCGCGATCACCAAGCCAATGGATGTGAGCAGTCCGAGATAGGTGTTCTTCTCATTGCCGGGCACCAGGTTGGCAATGACCGCGGGCAGGATGATCCCATGCAGTCCATTCCACATAAACGACAGGCCCACCCAGTAGGTGTTCACCACCAGCATTTGCAGGATGGAAACGGGTTTCTTCATGCGAATTCTCCTCTCAGGCGGGACGGAAGCAGGGGCGCGATGTGTTCCATCATCATTTGGGCGGCTTGTTCGTCTTTTTCGCCGGACGACAAACCGGGCTGCACACCCAGATCATAGACCGCGCCAAAACGAAGACAGAGTTCTCCACCGGCTTCACAGACGCCGACCGGTGCAAACCTCAGACCCTGCGCGGCGAGCAGCAGACCAAATCTTCCCACGCCCGGTGCGGGCCTCGTTAATCGCCCGCCAGCCTGATCTCCGCCTTCGGGTGCCAGACCGATGATCGGATCCTCCGTCTGTCTCACATGATCCAATACCGTACGCACCGCGGCGGCCCGCGCCTCCACATCGTGCGGGCGCGGCGGCATGGGAGGCATGGTCGTGAAACCATAAACGCAGCCGCCGCGCTTCAAAATAAAACGCGAGAGGGACCTTCCCAGCGGCGCGTACCATTTGCCCGGAAAGGTCAGCTCGCCGGTTATGATCCAATGGATATCGCCGGGGATCACGGACGAGACCGCGATCGCCATCCACCAGGCGTTGAAACCGGGACGATAATAGTGATTGGCGGTAACTACATACCGGCCGCCGGGGGGGATATTTTCTTTCCCGCCGACCCGGAGGGGTGGGCTCAAGCGCGCGGCGCAGGCGCAGGCATCCTCCCGGAAGAGGCGGCGCCGGAGCAGGACCGCGTCGCGCACAAGTCCTGCAATTGTGATTGTCGGATAAGAATAGACGGGATAATTCATTCGTCGCACAAATGCTCAACGTGCGCTTCTTCAATTCATGCAAAAAGGATACGGCATTGCCGTATCCCTATTTATCCTCTGCCAGCGATCCGATGGCCCGCAATAATCCCAGCACCAGCACACCCAGCTTCAAGCCTTCGCCGGCGGTGATCGCGGTCGCGCGCTCGTTCTTCTCGGCGCGGCGGTTGAGGAGCATGGCCGCCACCAAACCGGTCGCGGCCCCGATCAACGCGCCGTAGAATAGAGTTCGTCCCTTATTCATCACTTAATTCCTTTCTGGCTGCGCCCCAGGATCCTTCTGATCTGCGATCTGATCGGGTCCACAAACAGCACCGGCCTGACGAGCATGGCGGTGCCGCGTTTGACATGGCCCTCGATTCGATAGACAAATCTCTGTGCCCGATACGAATAGGGCGGGATCAGGCCGATCAATCGCGCCAGCAAATAAATGAGCGCCGCCAGGAGGACGAGCAGTATCAATCCTGCCAGCATCACCGGGATGACCAGCCAGATCGTTGAAATCGCCGCCCACCGGGCAACCTGGCCGTGATCGCGGAACGTGGCCAGGCCGGTGATCACCGTCACGGCTAGGAAGACCAGGACCGTCAGCAGAATGGGGAGCAGGATCTGGGTCCACACCTGGCGGCGGTGCAATTGATACGATGGATGATCCTGGGGAAAAGGCAATTTGGCTTTCATGCCGTGTATTTTAACATAAGAAGGGACACAGCGCCGCTGTGTCCCTTCCGATATCCGGGGACCCGACCGAATTTCTTTAGCGTCGATTGCGCAGGAATGTTGGAATATCCAGATCGTCGCTGCCGAAGGTGCTGGCCGCGGAGGCGGCGCCTCTGGGTTCCGGTGCCCCCTTGAGTTCCGCACCCACGCTGATGGATTCAGTGGGGCGGACCAGATGCGTCGGGAGGCTGGCCGGCTTTTCGGTCCGCGTGGTGAGACGTTCCAGGGCGCGGCGCGGCACGCCGCTCCGCTCAAAGCCGGTCGCGATGACCGTCACGCGGATTTCATCGCCCAAATCCGGATCGATCACCGCGCCGAAGATCAGGTTGACGTCCGGATGCGCTGTCTCGCGAATGATGGCCGCGGCCTGATTGACCTCGAACAGGGTCATGTTCGGACCGCCGGTGACGTTGAAGAGCACTCCCCGCGCGCCGTCAATCGTGATGTCAAGCAATTGGCTGGAGATGGCCTGCTCGGCGGCGACCTTGGCGCGGTCCTCGCCCGACCCGTGGCCGACGGCCATGAGCGCCGCGCCGCCTTCGGACATGATGGTGCGCACATCCGCGAAGTCGAGGTTGATCAAACCGGGAATGGTGATCAATTCGGAGATGCCCTGGATGCCCTGATGCAGGACTTCGTCCGCCATGCGGAAGGCATCCTGCAGGCTTGACTTTTTGTCGGCGATCTGCAGCAGGCGATCGTTCGGAATGGAAATGAGGGTATGGGCATGTTCCTTCATTTTCGCAATGCCGGCCTCCGCAGCCTGGGAACGTCGTCCGCCTTCAAAAGTGAATGGGCGGGTCACCACGCCGATCGTCAGCGCACTGCATTCCTTCGCAACCTGGGAAACCACCGGCGCCGCGCCGGTACCGGTTCCCCCCCCCATGCCGGCCGTGACGAAGACCATATCCGCGCCTTTGAGCACGTTATACAGTTCATCGGCGGACTCCTCCGCGGCCTTGCGTCCGATCTCGGGATCGCCGCCCGCACCCAGGCCGCGCGTGAGTTTGTCGCCGAGACGGACGCGCAGCGGCGCCTTGGAAAGGGTCAGCGCCTGGGCATCCGTGTTGGCGGCAATGAATTCGACGCCCTCGATCCCTTCTTCCAGCATGCGATTGACGGCATTCTGTCCGCCGCCCCCCACGCCAATCACCTTGATGCGCGCGAAGGTCTCAACGGGTTGATGTTTTTTGGTCGGGTCCATTTGTTCCTCCATGATACAGTGTTTATCGTTAATCAAGATGTTTGCATGAAGAACGCGATATGATTCTAGCATCACGTTCCGGATTTGAGGAGGGCAAAAATGCCCACCTTCGTTACCTACTAAGGTAGCAATCTTTTTATCCAGTCTTTAGCCTTACCAAGATTCACATTATTTTCTCCTTTGGAGCCCCGACGTCTGCCCTGCCGGCCCGGACCCAATTCGTGTTCGTGCATCGTCAGGGCCCAGTGCAATAATCCCACGCTGGTGGCAAATGCGGGGGAGTTCAAGCGATCCACCAGGCCTTTAAGATTCTCCGGCTGGGCGGTCCGGACATGCATGTCCAGCACCTCACTGGCAACGCGCTGGATGCCGGTCAGCGCGCTGGTTCCGCCGGTCAAGACCATACCGGCGGGGAGCAGGCCGTCGTATCCAGAGCGTTTGATCTCCTGCATGATCAATGAGAACATTTCAGCGGTCCGGGCTTCAATGATGTGGGCCAGATCCTGGCGGTTGATCTGGACCGGGTGATCTTCACCGAACGGGCGAATGCTGAAGTATTCTTCCGCACCCACTTCCGACCGCACGGCGTGCCCCTGTTGTTTTTTGACCTCCTCCGCCTGAGTCACCGGCAGACGCAGGCCGTGGGCGATGTCCTGGGTGATATGATTGCCTCCCACCGCCAGCACCATGGTGTGCCAGACATTGCCGTCCACATAGATCGCCAGGTCCGTGGTTCCCCCGCCGATGTCGCAGACCGCCACGCCCATTTGTCTTTCCTGTTCGGTCAATACCACTTCGGCGGATGCCAGCGGATTCAGCACAAAGCCTTGAATCTCAACGCCGGCCGCGCCGACGCATTGCCGCAGATTGTCCACCGTCGCGGCGGCGGCCGTGATGATATGCGCTTCCACCTCGAGCCGGTAACCGTGCATCCCAAGCGGAGTCCGGATGCCGTCCTGTCCATCCACGTTGAATCCGCGTTGGATGACATGGATGATCTCGCGGTCATGGGGGATCGCGATCGCCCGCGCCTGATCCAACGTGCGGGCGATATCCGACGCATCGATCACTCCACCGGGAACGGCGATCGCGCCGCGGCTGTTCACGGACGAGACATGCGCGCCGGCCAAACTCACCAGGGCCGATTCGATCTCCAGCCCGGAGGTTTGCTCCGCCCGCTCCACGGAACGCGTAATGGCCTGGGTCGCGGCGGCCAGGTCCACGATCACACCTTTGCGGATGCCATCCGAAGGTTCGATCCCGACGCCGAGAATGCGGATTGAATTCTCCTCCTCGACGCGTCCGACGAGGGTGCAGATCTTGGTCGTGCCAACATCAATGCCTACAACAATTTCTTCCATAATCATTGACCCAGACGATAGTAGGGTGCGTTCGGATATTGAACGCTGATCAGTACCGGATAGATACCGCGCTGGAGCAGCGAATTTACCAGCGCTTGATAGACCTGCAATCTCACGGCCATATCCTTTGCATCACTTCCAAAGTACGCCTGCCAGCCGCGGCTGTCGGACCAGCCCAGTCCATAGCGCGGATCGTAGGTCAGCATGGAGCCGGAGGGAACCTTCGGTGCCAGGATCTGAATGGCCTGCACCAGATCCTCGGAAATATAAGGCGCCGGCGCGAAGGCATCATTCGCCGAGGGCTGGCCGTGCGGCGCCGGTGCGAGGGCGTTCACGCTGATGAGCTTGTCCCCGGCCTGCACGCCGCGTGGACGGAAAGCGACGCCGTTCGCATCGATCCAGGTGTAGGCCCCGTTCTGCTGCCATGAAATGACGGGCTGTCGTTCGGCCACGGCCACGGAAACAACGTTCGGCAGAGCCACCGTCACCGTGGCGGAGGCGATCTCCGGATAATTGAGGCGGAGGCGTTTTTCCATCTCCGCGGGCACAAGCGTGAAGATGGGCTGGCCCGCGATCTCCAGGGCGGAATCGATCTGCTCTGCCTGGATCCGTTGGTTGCCGAGGACCTGGGCAGCCGTGACGCGGAACATCGGCAGTGTCCAGGCAAAATAAAGGGCCGTGCCCAGCAGAAGCAAAAGCGAGAAGGACAGCAGGCGCCAGCCGGCTTCGAAGCGGGGGAGGCTGATCGCGGGCATTTGGATTTGAATGCCCGGCAGGGAGAATGCCGCCTGATAGCGCCGCCGCGTCTTTGAGCCCTTCGCAGGCTGCAGGGGGGCGTATCCCGTGTCCCCGCGCCAGGTGATGGCCGGCAGCGGGCGGGCGATGTGCTGGGAGGATGTCAAAACCCGCTTTTGAGATTGCTGGCGGCGGCGCATCCGTACAGCCTCCGCGCGCGACGGGGAACGCTTTTCGCTCATGACTGACTCCGATAGGTATGCGAGGTGCGATCGCGTTCCGCCTTGCGCTGGATCGCCAGTTCGATCAAGCGATCCACTAGCTCCGCATAGGTCATACCGCTCGCCTCCCATAGCTTTGGATACATGCTGATCTTGGTGAAGCCCGGGATCGTATTGAGTTCATTCAGATAGACCTCGCCAGAATCCTTATCGAGGAAGAAGTCCACCCGTGCCATCCCGGCCGCATCCACGGCCTTATAAGCGCGCACGGCCAGCTCCTGAATATAGGCGGTCGTCTCACCGGGCAGGGGAGCGGGGATGATCAGGCCGGAGGTCCCATCCAGATACTTGGATTCGTAGGAATAGAATTCGCGGCTGGGCAGAACTTCGCCGGGCAGCGAGGCGCGCGGGTCGTCATTGCCCAGCACGCTGACTTCGATCTCGCGCGCATTGGCCACGCCGCGTTCGATCAATATGCGGCGGTCATAGAGTGCGGCTTCCAGCAGTCCTTCCTGCAGGTCCGGACGCGTGCGGCACTTCGTCACGCCGACCGAGGAGCCGAGATTGGCGGGCTTGGTGAAGATCGGGTAAGGGCCGACCTGCTCCGCCCTCTCCAGGACGGCGTTCAGGTCCTGCTCGATCTCGGAGCGCAGCACAATGATCGATTCAACGGTTGGAATGTGGTTGGTCCGCATCACGTCTTTGTAGATTCCCTTGTCCATGCCAACGGCAGAACCGACCACGCCCGCGCCGACATAAGCCACATCGGCCAGTTCGAACAAGCCCTGGATTGTTCCGTCTTCTCCGAAGGTTCCATGCAGCAGCGGAAAGTAAACATCGGCTTCGGCCAGTTTCACGAATTGCCTGCCTCGCAGCACGTAGATGCCTGCTTCCGCCGGATCGGGCGAAATGATAACCTGTTCCAGGCCGTCGGTTCGTTCCCTTTCAAACTTGTCAAGCACCTCCTCGCCGGTCAGCCATTTGCCTTCCCGGGTGATTCCAATTTGGGTCACCTCATACCTGGACGGATCCAGCACCGATAGGACCGAGCGCGCCGACATGAGCGAGACCTCGTGTTCGCCCGAGCGTCCGCCGAATATCACTGCCACGTGGAGTTTCTTCTTGTTCATCATTGGCTGCTACTCACCAGGCACCGACCAGTTCAATCTCCAACTCGAGCGCAACACCATACTTGCCTTTGACGGTCCGCTGCGTTAATTCGATCAGCGCGCGGATATCGCTGGCCTTGGTCCTGCCATGGTTGACAAAGAAATTTCCATGCACCGTGCTGATTTCAGCGTTGCCGATGCGGGTTCCTTTCAATCCCGCGGCTTCGATCAACCTTCCGGCATAATCGCCGGGCGGGTTCTTGAACATCGAACCCATGCTGGCGCCGGGCGGCTGCGTGGACTTGCGGCGTTCGCTGAGTTGTCCGATTTTAACCGACACCTCCTCTTTGGTCGCGTTCTTTAAACCCAATTCCGCGGCCAGGACCACCGCCCTGGTCTTGTCGCGCTTCAGTACGCTGGAGCGATAACCGTAAGCCATTTCTTCCACGGACCAGCGTCGGCGGCCCGATTCGCTCAGGATCTCCGCCCAGATCAAATTGCCGGCCATTTCCCCTTCGAAGGCGCCCGCGTTGCCGTAGACCGCACCGCCCACCGTGCCCGGAACGGTAGCCGCCCATTCGAGTCCGGAAAGACCCTTCGTGGCGCAGCGGTTGGCCAGGTTGCTGAACACCGCTCCCGATTCCGCCCAGACCCCGGGCTGGCTTCCGTTTTCAAAGCGGACGGCCTTCGCTCGATTCAATACCGTGATGCCGCGCACGCCTTCATCGCTGACCAATATGTTCGAACCGCCGCCCAGCACGAAATAAGGCAATCCCTCCTGCCAGATCAATGTCATCATCTCGGCCAGTTCCTCGGACGAGTTTGCCGTGATCAAATAATCCGCGGGTCCGCCGATGCGCGCGGAGGTCAAGGGTGCCAGAGATATGTTCTCCTGCACTTTGTCGCCGAATTTGGCGAGCAGATCATCAACGGGCAGGGCAGAAAATTTCATCATTTATTCATCGTTCAAGTGCTTGATCAATTTCACGATCACCTTCTGCTTTTCTCTCTTTTCCCTTGCCTTCGGCGATTCGAGGATCGCCTGGGCGGCTTCATTCTGGCGGTCATTCTCGGCATGCACCAGAACCATCTTTAATGGCGGCAGGCCCAGGGTCTCGGAGGAATAGGTTCGCTTCTGGTCACTGTCCATGAGTCACCTCACTTTCAAAGTCCGGCCAATACCTTCGTGCTGATCTGATCTGCGTCGCCGGCGGAAAGGACGATCAGTACACTGTTCTGCCGCAGATGCTTGAGCAAATATTCCGTGGTCGCCTCGAGCGAAGCGATGAAGCGGGCGGAGGGATGCGGCATGGCGCTCACCACTTCGGCGGAGGAGAAATCCTGCCTGGGTTCGCGCGCTGGATAAATTTCGGTAACGATCACTTCATCGGCATCCTTAAAGGCGCGGCTGAAATCCTGGAAGAGCGCCTGGGTGCGTGAATACGTATGAGGCTGCCACACCGCCCAGATGCGGTGCTGAGGATAGCGGGCGCGCGCCGCGGCCAGCGTGGCCCGGATCTCGGTCGGGTGGTGGGCGTAATCGTCAATGACAATGGTGCCGCGCTTCTCGCCCTTGACTTCGAAACGGCGGGCCGTGCCTTTGAAAAAGGAGAGTCGGGCGGCGGCCTCCTTGAGTGGTAAGCCCAACGCGGCCAGCACGGCCAGGGCCGCCAGGGCATTGCGGACGTTATGCTCCCCTGGCACTTGAAGCGAGACATGCATGGTCTGGAGTTCGCCGATATTGGTCGAGGCTTCAAAAGCAAAGCCGCCCTGCTCGTTGGCTTTGAGCGCCCGGGCCTGCATCCATTGCGAGGCATTCAGGGTCAGATCCGCCTGCACGCTATAGGCAATGACATGGCGGCCTTCGCGGCGGGCCTTGTTGAGAAGGGCGAGCGCGCCGCTGTCTTCTCCGCACGCGATCAGGGTGCCGTCCAAGGGCAGCAGGGCCACAAATGATTCGAACGCCGAGACCATATCTTCATAGGTCGGATAACAGTCGGGATGATCGTGCTCCAGATTGGTCACCACTTCGAGGCGCGGCTTGAGACCGAGGAACATGCGGTCATACTCATCGGCTTCGATCACGAAGAGGTTGCCCTTGCCGGCGCGCGCGTTGACATGGTAATTGGCCAGCACGCCGCCGACGATGAACGAGGGATCGCGTCCGAGTTCCGTCAGCAGGAAGGCGAGCATGGCGGTGGTCGTGGTCTTGCCGTGCGTTCCGGCGACGGCGACGCCGGTCTTATCCGTCATCAGCTTTCCGAGGAAATCCGCGCGCTTGTAAACGGGAATGTTTGCATGTTTGGCAGCCACCACCTCCGGGTTGTCGTCGGGAATGGCGGAAGATCGAACGATCCAGTCTGCTCCCTGAATGTTGCGCGGGTGATGTCCGAGGTAGATCGTCACGCCGGCCGCCTGCAGATCGGCCGCGAACGGGGTCAGGGCGCGGTCAGAACCGGTGACGTTGTATCCGCTTTCCTTCAGGAGGCGGGCGATGGCAGAAAGTCCGCTTCCGCCGATGCCGATCAGGTGTACGTGAGTCATGACAGTCATCCGGGTCCAGTTCAGATATAGACAACGACGATAAAGATCAGGCAGATAATGGGCGCCGCATATACCCAGGGGACGCCCAGCCAGCGCGGCGGCATGAACGTCATCAGCGTTTGGATGGCCGCTACCAGATTTCCGGTGGGTTTGCTGATCACATCCGGGAAGGGATAGCCGGCCTGGTCAATATAGAATAATATGGTCCCGGCGATCAAGTACCCGTTGAATGCCCCGAGCACCATCCCGAACAGGGCCTCCTGCACGCGCTCGCGGGTGGCTTTGGAGGCAAGGTGAGGTACCACGCCGACCGTCTGATAACCGAAGAAGGCCAGGGCCGCCAAAATCGAGACCCGGATCCAGAACAGCTCGCTGCTTTTGATGTCCAGGTTTGTGACGATCGGGAGATATTGACGCAGGAGCGTGTTCGCCGCCAGGGCGGTGATCACGGAAAATGCCACGATTAATTCCTTGACCCAGCCGCGCAGCCAGCCGATCACTCCAAACAGAATCACATACATCCAGAAAACGTAAAGGATGCTGATCATGGATGTTCTCCTCCTAGTTGCAGGATCTGCCTGGCAATGGCCTGCGCGGCCTGCGGGCGGGCCAGCGATTTCATGGCCCTGCTCATGGCCGCATGCTTGGCTGGATTGGCCAGCAGATCCTTGATCACCGGCAGAAGGTCGCTTTTCAGCATTTCATCCTTGACGATCACGGCCGCCCCCCGCTCGGCCAGATAATCCGCATTGACCTTCTGATAGCGCCAGGCGTGCGGATAGGGAACGAGAATGGCCGGCAGACCAAAGACCGGGAACTCACCCAGGCTGGAGGCGCCCGCCCGCGAGACCGCGAGGTTCGCGGCCGCAAGTGCCGCACCCATCTGCTCGTGCAAATAGGGGAAGACATGATAATGGTTTCTCTGCCCGGAAGTCAGGCCGCTGCGCGCAATTTGAACCGCCTCCCAGTCCAACGGCCCGCTGATGTGGATGATCTGCGTGAATTCCAGCAGCGTCGGGAGCTGGGGGACGATGGCTTCATTAATCGAGCGGGCGCCGTGGCTTCCGCCGTAGACCAACAGGACCGGCCGCTCTTCGTCCAGATTCAGCGCGGCCCGCGCCGCTCCGCCGCTCCAGGCCGTCAATTCGTCCCGGATCGGATAGCCGGTGGGGATCACTTTTTTGGCAAAATATCTTTGAGAATCTGCGGCAGTGACTGTGATCACATCGGCAAAGCGCGCCAGCGATTTCAAAGCCAGCCCCGGCTCGATATCAGGCACATACAGCAGGGTCGGGACCCTTCTTCCGGCGAAGGCCATCGGCCCAGCCACATAACCGCCGGTGAAGAATAGGACATCCGGTTCAAATTCGCGCAGAATTTTCATGGATGCCCGGACTCCGCGCACCAGGATGACCGCATTGCGCGGCCAGGCGCGTGGACCCACACCGTGCAGGCCCGCGGCAGGGATCGTCTTAAAGGGAATACCTGCCCGTTTCACGAGTTCTTCTTCCATGCCGCCAGCTCCGCCGATCCACAATGCATCGGATTCAGGCTTGCCGGTTACGAGAGCGCGGTGGACGGCGAGAGCGGGATACACGCCGCCGCCGGTTCCACCCGCGCAGATCAAGAGCCGCACGATAGGTTCTCCGTTCTTCATTGAAGGCTGGGATCATCTCGCCTCTTTGACGTGAGATGTTCATTAATATTCCAATGGATACGAGCGAGGAGATCAGGTTCGATCCGCCGGCGCTGACAAAGGGCAGGGCATCTCCGGAAAACGGCACCAGCCCGACCATCACCGACATGTTGATCGCCGCCTGGATGCCGATCGAGATCACAAGCCCCGATGCGATCAGGGTGCCCAGCATGTCGGGGGCCCGGCGGGCAATGACGAGCCCGCGCCAGATCAGGAGCGTGTATAAAGCGATCAAGAAGGCCGCGCCGGCCACCCCCAGTTCCTCCACGATCACCGCGAAGATGCTGTCGGTGGGCGGCACCGGCAATCCGGTCAGTTTGGATTGGCCGCGCCCGATCCCGACGCCGAACCAGCCGCCGTTGACGATGGCTTCAAAAGAGCGCTGGACATGATAGGAGGCCTGGGTCGGATCCTTGAGGCCGGCCAGGAATGCGGCCACGCGCTCATGGCCGGTCGGGTTGATACGGACCACGGCCCAGCCCACCAGGATGGCGATCACGAGCAGGATCGCGATCTGCTTCAGGTCGCCCCCTGCCAAAAAGAACAGCAACCCGCCCAGCATCAAGACGATCGCCGCAGTGCTCAGGTCGGGCTGTTGATAAATAAGACCGCCGACCACGCCGAGGATTACGCTCAGGGGGAACAAGCCAAAGGTCACGTCGTGGATGAACTGGCGTTTGGCATACAGCCAGACCGATAGATACAGGATGGTAACCACTTTCGCCAGTTCAGACGGCTGGAAGGACCCCTGAAACAAATACCGCCTGGAGCCCAGCAGGATTTCATTGGCGAGCAGGACCGTGATCAGCAGAGCGATGGTCAGGCCCAGGGTGGGGACGGCCAGCTTGCGCCAGTGATGATAATCGAAACGCGAAAGCCCGAACGCCGCGGCGATCCCGATCGCCAGCCAGAGCAGCTGGTGCTCAAACATATACATGGGCGAGCCGTATTCCTTCAGCGAATAATCCCACGAGGCCGAGAACATCATGATCAGTCCGAAGACCGCCAGGGCGATCACGACCACCAGCAGGGGCAGATCGACGGTGCGCTTCGGTGTGCCGGTTTTGGGGACCGGCTGTTCGTCGGCAAATGGACGTCCGCTTAAGAAAGTTTCTGTACCCATACGCGGAATTTCTCTCCTCGTTCCTCGAAATCCTTAAACTCATCGAAGCTGGTGCCGCCCGGCGAAAGCAGAACGATATCACCGGGCTGCGCCACCTCCGCGGCTTTGATGACCGCCTCATGCAGATGGGGGGCCCGCTCCAGCGTAAACGGTCTCTGGGCAGACCGCTCCGAGCTGATGGCCTTCTCGATCTTGTCTGCCGCCTCTCCGAACAGCACCACGTGATCCACCCGCCGATGGATAAGGTCGGCCAGCGCATCCCACGGCAGATCCTTGTCGCGTCCGCCCAGCAAAAGCACAATCGGCTCCGCGAACGCACGGACGGCGGCCATCGTCCGCTCCGGCGCCGTGGCGATCGAGTCGTTGTACCAGCGCGCCCCGCGCCGTTCGCCGACAAATTCAAGGCGATGCGGAACGCCGCGAAATTCCTCGGCGGCCTTCAGCATGGCATCGATCGGAAAGCCCGCCGCGTGGCCGATGGCGAACGCGGCCAGGACGTTGCTCACGTTGTGAGCGCCCCGCAATTGGATCCGGTCGCGGGGCAGCAGCGGGATGTCCACCCGCCGCTCGTAGAGATACAGCATCCCGTCGTTGAAATACGTGCCTTCCGCCGTCTCCTCCATTTGGCTGAATCCGAAGGAATGGAGTTTGCCCCTGACCTTGTTCCGCAAATTCCAGGCGCCGGGATCATCGCGGCCGAGCACGGCGGCCTCCTTCGAAGATTGAAACTCAAGGATGCGGGCTTTGGCGGCGGTGTAGGCCTCCATCGTGCCGTGACGATCCAGATGATTGGGCGTAATGTTCAAGACCGAGGCCACGCTGGGGGAAACGCTCATCTGCTCCAATTGAAAGCTGGATATCTCAAGGATGGCGAGGTCGCTGGATTTCATCTCATCCACATGATTGATCAATGGATCTCCGAGGTTGCCGCCCACGTGCGCCTGATCCCCATAGGCCTCCTTCGCCATTTGTCCGACGAGCGTGGTGGTGGTCGTCTTTCCGGCCGAGCCGGTGATGCCGATCGTTTTGCATGGCACGGCTTCCATGAAGATCTGGGTATCGTTGGAGAGCGGGATCCCGCGCTGGAGGGCCGCGCGGACAATGGGCAGGCTGAGCGGAACCCCGCCTGAAAGACACAGCAGATCGGCCTCCTGGAGAAGCTCGACGGGGTGGCCTCCCAGGGCCCATCGAATCGGCAGGCCGCTCAGAGCAGCACGGGCGGCTGCGAGTTCTGCCTCGGGGCGCTGGTCGCTGAGGGTCACGACCGCCTCGTGTTTGACCAGCCAGCGCGCCAGAGCCAGGCCCTGCCGGGCCGCTCCCAGAATGACGATGCGCGTGCCTTTCCAATCCTTCATCTCACACCAGCGCCAGTCCCACTCCAACCATTGCGGCGAGCAAACCGATCAGCCAGAACCTCTGCACCACCTGGGTCTCGCTCCAGCCCAGCAGCTCAAAGTGCAGATGGATGGGTGCCATCTTGAAAAAGCGCTTGCCCTTCGTAATTCGAAAATACGCGATCTGAATGACCACGCTGATCAACTCACTGACGGGGATGATCGCAATGAGCGGCAGGATAACCCACTGCCCGGTCATCAATGCGACGACTGCCAGAGTCGCGCCCAGCGAGAGCGAACCGGCATCCCCCATGAAGAGTTCTGCGGGATGGACGTTGAACCACAGAAAACCAAATAACGCACCCACCAGCGTGAAGCAGAATCGAGCCAGATAGACCTGGTGCTGATTCAAGGCGATCATGGCATAGGCCGCGAACGCGGTCGCGGAGATCAGGCCCGCCAGGCCGTCCAATCCGTCGGTAAAGTTGAGCGCGTTCGAGGCGCCGACGATGATAAAGGCGGCGATCGGCACATACCACCAGTCCAGATCAAATACGCCGCGGACGCCCGGGACGATCAGATCGGGCGAGCCAAGCAGATATTTCAGCACGATGGCGGTGCCGATGCCCAGGATCACCTGGAAGAAGAACTTGGTGCGGGCGCGCATTCCTTCGCCCTTGCGCTTGCCGCGTATGCCTTCCCAGTCGTCCACCGTGCCGAGAATCGCATAACCGACCATCACGATCATCGGGACCAGCACGGACCGCCCGACGCCGCTTTGGGTGAAGCCGATCAATGCCACTGCATTGAGCAGGACCGTCAGGAGCAGTACCGGTACGATGAACATCACGCCGCCGATGGTGGGCGTGCCCATCTTGACCGCATGATGCCCCGGCTCATCCACCCGGATCAGTTTGCCGATCCTGAAATGACGCAGGATCCGCAGGAGGGGTCCGCCCCAGATGACGGTCATCATGAACGACAAGCCTGCCAGGCTGAGAGCCAGGGAAACCTGCCTCATCACGACAGCACCTCCAGCGCGGCGGTGATGTTATCCATGCGCAGGCCATGCGAACCTTTGAGAAGCACCGCATCATCCTTCGACAGATTTTTTTGCAGCCAATCGATGACCGGCTCGGCCGCCTCGAACTCCAAAATGTGGGCGGACTTCTTCCCGGCACGGCGGGCGGACTCTGCGTACAGGTGGGCCCGCGGTCCCAGGGTGATCAAGATGTCGGCCACTTGGGCGGCGCGTAAGCCGACCATTTCGTGCCCCTGCCGCTCATACGGACCCAGCTCCAGCATATCGCCCAGCACCGCGATCTTGCGCGATCCCTCGAGTTCATGCAGCAGGTTCAGCGAGGCCAGCATGGATTCCGGGGAGGCATTGTAAGTATCGTCCAGTATCAATGCACCCGAGGCGGAACGGGCGGCCACCAACCGCAACTGGGTCAGCCCTTCCCGCAGGCCGTCCAGGATCTCCTGCCAGGTCAGGCCCTCGGCCAGGCCCACGGCCGCGGCCCGCAACGCAGTTTCCACAGAATGGCGCCCGATCATGGGTACATGGACATGCAGGGTCTCCTGCCTGTAATGCAATTGGAACCGGATGCCTTCCAGCCCGAGGCCTTCCACATGGTCGGCCCATAAATGAGATTCTGGGGAAAGTCCGTAGAAGAAAATGCGGGCTTTCGTCTTCTCTTCCATTTTTCGCACAAGCGGGTCGTCGAAATTCAAGATGGCGATCCCCTCCGGCGCAGGAGGCAGCGCCTGGATCAATTCCGATTTGCCGCGGGCGATGGCCTCCTGGGAACCGGCGCGTTCGGCGTGGACTGTTCCAATGTTGCTGACCACACCGACCTGCGGCAGGGCGATGTCGCATAGCAGGGCGATTTCGCCCGGGACATAGAATCCCATTTCCAGGACGGCTCGTTCGTATCCTGACCCGAGGCGGAGAATCGTCAAGGGCAGCCCGATCTCGTTATTCAGGTTGCCCGGACTCTTGAGCGTGTGATAACGCTGGCTGAGCACCTGAGCGATGACCTCCTTGGTCGTGGATTTGCCGACGCTGCCGGTGATCCCGATCACCCGCAGATTCAATTTGCGGCGCCAGAACCGCGCAATCTGCTGCAGCGCGGCAACGGTGTTCTCAACCAGCAGGCAGAGCGGAAGGGTCAGGTCGGGATGTGCCTCGGAGGGGAAGCCCTGGCGCAGGTCGAGGATCCGCGGGGCGGCATTCGCCTCGCGTTGAATTAAAGCAAAAGAGGCCCCGCGCCGAAATGCGTCTTCAATGAAGTCATGGCCATCCAATCGTTCGCCGGGGATCGCAATGAACAGGGAGCCGGGGATGACCTGCCGCGAGTCCACAGCCGCCTCGGTGATCACGGCACCGGCCTCCGGGCGTGTGTTGGTCAAAGCTTCGATTGCATCAGCGAGAGTAAGCATGTCTAATGTTGGGCAATTTGCTGGCGGATCGCATCCGGCGGAATGTTCAGCATGAGGATCGTTTCCTGCGCGGCCTGGGCAAAGACGGGCGCCGCGGTTTCGGAACCCCAGATGGAGGCGGACGGTTCTTCCAGCCAGACATAGATCATGAACCGCGGATCATCGAGCGGTCCCCAGCCGATAAAAGAGGCGTTGGTGTTGGTGGGGTCGTAGCCGCCCTCGATCGGGATCTGGGCCGTGCCGGTCTTTCCCGCAATCCGGTAGCCTGGGACGGAGGCTAGGGAGGCTTCGTTTTCGATCGAGCTGGCCAGCATCTGGTCCAGGGTCCGGGCGGTGCTCGCGGAGATGGGCGAACCTGCATATTGGGCAGGGACGTTGAATTGCCGTCCGTCCCGCACCATGGCATACAAAACGTGCGGCGTGACCATGCGTCCGTTGTCGGCGATCGCCGAGGCGGCCATCATGATCTGGATCGGGGTCGCGGCAACGCCCTGACCGAATGAATTTGTACCGAGGTCGGACGGCGACCAATCCGTGTCGCCCGGGACCTTCAGCCGGCCGGCGGCCTCATCCGCCAGATCAATGCCGGTCAGATGCCCGAGGCCGAAGCGATTCATATATCCATAAAAATTCTGTGATCCCATTTGGGATGCGATCCACGACATGCACACGTTCAGCGAGTTTTGAATGCAGCCCAGCATATCCTGCAGTCCCCAGGCCTGGTCATTCCAGTTCTTGATGGTCACGCCGCCGATCAAAAATGAACCTGTGTCCAGAAAGGTCGTGGAGGGCGTGATGGTTTTATTATCCAGGGCGGCGGCCATGGTGAGGATCTTCAGCACGGAGCCCGGCTCATAGGGCGTGCTCACCGCGAGATTATATTCGCTGGCGCTGTGGTAGATGTTTTGATAGTTCCAGAATTGATTGAGATCCATGCGCGGGGTGGAAGCCATCGCCAGAATCTCACCGTTGCGCGGGTCCATGATCACGATGGTGCCATCTTGCGCGCCGTATTTTGTAAGGGCCTCATCCAGGATTTGTTCGGTGGCGGCCTGCAGATCGCGGTCGAGGGTCAAGATCAGGTTGGTGCCGTTGGGCACCTGTGGAATGTCTGCGGCCTGGTTGGGATCCACCGGCACCTGCACCTGGATGGGATTGCCTGCCAGCAGGTCATTGTATTTTTCTTCAACGCCAAAATAGCCGCGCCCCTCGCGGCTGACGAAGCCGATCACGTTTGAGGCCAGTGAGCCCTCCGGATACGTCCGCTGGGGGTGCGGAGTGAATTCGAGGCCCGATAGATTACCCCCCTGCCCGGCGGGCGCCTGTTCATCGGCATGGATCTTTAACTGCTGCAGCGCCAGGGCTTGATCGGCATCCACATAGTTCGCCAGGATCAGATATGCCAGATTGGAGGGTGGCTTTGCCATGAGATTGAAAAGGCTGCCCGGGTTCAACCCGAGTTCCGTGCCCACCGCGAGGGCAATGGCATGTTTATCCTGCGCGTTCTTTAAGTCCACGCCAATTTCATAGACAGTTTTGTTTCCAGCCAACAAGTGACCGTTGCGATCATAGATCTGTCCGCGCTCCGGATAGAAGGTCTGGACGGTTTTGGCATAGAGCGCGGCCTGCTCGCGGAAAGTGGCGGCCTCCGGACTGGTTTGGATGCGGATGATCTGAAGGATCACGGAAATTCCAACCAGGGCCAGGAAGCCGGCCAGCGTCAGGGAGCGCCAGGCGTATTGCTCTCTCATTGGGAGGCTCCCGGGATGCTGATGGACAATGGCATGTAAAGACGCTGGTCAAACCAGTCCAGCAGGGACTGGGTATATTCGGGCCGGATCGTTGGGGCACTGGGCTGCAGGGCGGGGGCGGAGATGAGACTGGTCGAGGCTGGCGCCGCGTATCCCGGCACAACGATAAACTGCACCTGGTTGGACTGAACCGGCTGATAGTTCAACGCCAGGGCGCGTGTTTCCATTGCATTGTGGGAGGTCAGCATTGCGATCCGTGTTTCCAGATCGGCGTTGGCTTGCTGGGTTTGGATGATATCGTCGCCCAGTCTTTGGATCTCGCGGCCGCTCAGGGCAGCCCGGGCAGTCACATCCAAATAAAGCGCCGCGACCATGGACAGGCCCAACACCATCAGCAAGAAGCCGCTGATCCATTGGCGTTGAACCCGCCAGGGAGCCTGTTTGTAGGCATACTGGATAACATCGATGGTTCGTATCATAATTTCTCTGCTACTCGTAATTTGGCACTGCGCGCCCGCGGATTGGTCTGGATCTCATCTGCGCCGGGCGTCAGGGGTTTTCGGGTAATCTCCTTGAGCGTTGCATTGCGTTCGACTTCATAAATCTTTTCATAGGGCGGATTGATCCGATCCTTGCCTTCACGGCGGAAGAAATCCTTTACAATTCGATCCTCCAGCGAATGGAAGGAAATCACTGCCAGGCGGCCTCCTGGACGCAGGGCCTGGATCGCACGCGGGAGGGCTTGTTCCAGCACCGATAATTCGTCGTTCACCGCGATCCGGAGCGCCTGGAACGTTCGCGTCGCCGGATGAACTCGGCGGTGGCCCGGATAGGCCCACTTGACGATCTCGGCCAGCTGCAAAGTGGTCGCCAGGGGCCGCGCTTGAACGATCATCTTCGCGATCTTTCTCGCACGGGGTTCCTGCCCGTATTGGAGAAGGAGACCGGCGAGCTCGGCCTCGGGGGCGGTGTTCACGAGCTGGGCGGCGGTCAAACCGGCCTCGCGGTTGAAGCGCATGTCCAAGGGAGCGTCATATTGGAAGGAGAAGCCGCGCTCGGGGGTATCGAACTGCATCGAAGACACTCCCAGGTCGATCACGATCCCGTCCACCGCCTCCCAGCCAAGCTGCTGCATCGTTTCCAGCAGGAAGTGATAGGAGGCCTGCACCAAAACGACGCGCTCGCCGTAAGGAGCCAAGGTCTCACGGGCGATTGCTAACGCCTGCCGATCGAGATCACAGCCAAGCAGGCGTCCATTTGGCGCGCAGGCCTCCAAAATCCCGCGGGCGTGTCCGCCCGCACCAACCGTCCCATCAATGTAGCATCCGGGGCTTTTCGGCTGCAACGCGTGTATAATCTCTTGGTAAAGTACAGGTATATGCGATGTGGCCATGATCGCAGCAACAGGAACGGGTGCTTCGTTCCTAGGACTTGGATGATAGATTCAGCGTTGTGAAGCGCTGATTGTTCGCCTCGGTATCCTGGATCTGCCTCATTTGTTCGTCCCAGGCCGCCGGCGTCCAGATCTCAAAGTAATCGCCTTGTCCGGCTACAATTGCTTCGCCTTCCAGCTTGGCAAACGTCCGCAGGTTCTGCGGAAGAAGAATGCGCCCCACTTTGTCCACCTCGACCGGATACGCATTTGCAAAGATCAACCGGCGCAGCAGGCGCGCGTTCGGATCGGCCATGTTCATCGCGTTGACGCTGTCGTATACTTGCTTGAAGTAGAGACTGGTCATCACCATCAAACACGGATCAAAACCCTGGGTGAGGTAGGCGCCGCCATCCAGCAGCAGTTCGCGAAAGCGCGCCGGAACCATGAGGCGGCCCTTGTCATCGAGGTTATGCTGGAACTGACCTAAGAACATGTGTGCTAAATCCTTTATTAATGGCAGAACGCCGGGCGGCCGGCGTCTTCCACTTCTTACCACTTTCTCCCACATTGTACATGATTTGGTTTTAGAATACAAGACTTTTCCCTGAGCTTACGAAAGAGATAGGAGTTATTTCCCAGCCGCGATGGATATTTCTGCCCCTTTTTCCCTCCTCGAGTCTCATGACTGGAGAGATTACGAGCTGCAAGACAGCGGCAACGGTCTGAAGCTTGAACGATTTGGTCCCTATGTATTTATCCGCCCGGAGACCCAGGCCATCTGGCGCCCGGCCCTGCCTGAAAAAAGCTGGGCCTCGGCCGACGCAATATTTCAATCGACCGGCGAGGAAAGCGGGGGACATTGGATCTTGAAGAAAAAGATTCCACCGCGTTGGGAAATGAAATATGGTTCGATGCGCTTTTGGGCCATGACGACCCCCGGACGGCATCTCGGGGTTTTTCCGGAGACCGCTCCGCACTGGGACTTTATCGCGGACTCGGTGCGAAAAGCGGGGCGGACGGTCAAAGTGCTCAACCTGTTCGGTTACACCGGACTGGCATCCCTGGCGGCGGCCGCGGCAGGCGCTCAGGTGACGCATGTGGACGCATCCCGGAAGTCGGTGGCATGGGCGCGGGAGAATCAATCGTTATCGGGGTTGAACGAGAGACCGATCCGCTGGATCGTGGATGACGCGCTCAAGTTTGTTCAGCGCGAAAGCCGGCGGGGCGCGCGATACGAAGGCCTGATCCTCGATCCGCCAAAATTCGGGCGCGGGCCGAAGGGTGAGGTGTGGGAAGTGTATAAATCATTGCCGAACCTGTTTGAGTCGTGCCAGGCGCTTTTGAGTGAGCAGGCTCTCTTTGTGATCATTACGGTGTATGCGGTCAGGGCGTCCGCCCTTCATCTTGGTCAGGCCCTGCAGGATTTGCTGGCGGACCGCCAGGGCCGGGTGGCCAGCGGAGAATTGGTCACGCGCGAAAAATCTGCCGGACGACTGCTGTCCCAGGCGGTCTTCGCACGTTGGTCGGGTGGATCCTCATGAATCTTTCCGGACAGGTCCGCGAATCGTTTGTCGAACATTTTGGCGGCAATCCCGCCCTGGTGGTCCGTGCGCCCGGGCGCGTCAATTTGATCGGAGAACATACGGATTACAACGAGGGATTCGTTCTGCCCATGGCGCTGGACCGCGCCATCTGGCTTGCGGTGCGCCCGAGGACCGATCGGATCGTGTGCGTCCATTCGCTCGACTTTGGCTCCGACACCATCTTCCCGCTGGACGAACTTAAAAAGGACCAAGGCTGGGTGGAATATCTCAAAGGCGTGGCATATGTCCTGCAGGCGGACGGCCACCGCCTCTCAGGCTGGGACGGCGTGATCCGGGGCGACGTGCCGCGGGGCTCCGGCCTGTCTTCCTCCGCCGCACTGGAACTGGCTGCCGGGCGCGTTTTTGCAGCGCTCAGCGGCTTGGAATGGCGCCCGGCCTACATGGCACGCGTCGGGCAGCGTGCAGAGAATGAATGGGTGGGTGTGAACTGCGGCATCATGGATCAAATGGCGAGCGCGGCTTGCCGGGAGGGCCATGCCCTGTTTCTCGACTGCCGCTCGCTCGACATACGACATGTTCCATTGCCCCCGCAGGCAGCCATTGTCGTGATGGATACCTCGACGCGGCGCGGCCTGGTGGATTCGGCCTATAACGAACGCCGTTCACAGTGTGAGGAAGCAGCGCGCTTCTTTGGCGTGAGAGCGTTACGCGATCTAGGTCCGGAGGAATTTGAAAAAAAGAGATCTGGATTGAACGAAGTCGTCATGCGGCGCGCCCGCCATATTGTCACCGAGGATCAGCGGGTGCTCGAGGCGGTCGCGGCCATGCAGGCGGACGATGTGACCCGGTTGGGAAATCTGCTGAATGCCAGCCATGCCAGTTTGCGTGACGACTTTGAAGTGACGAACGAAGCCTTGAATCAGATCGTAGACGCCGCCCAAAGTCAGTCCTCCTGTTACGGAGCGCGCATGACCGGCGCCGGTTTTGGCGGTTGTGCAGTGGCTCTGGTGGATGTCGGGGGAACGGAGGCCTTTGTGGCTGGTGTGGCAGAAGCCTACCGCGAAAAATCCGGGCTTGCCTCACAGATCTATATTTGTCAGGCCAGTGCCGGTGCCAGCGTTGTGGATCATTTAAAGAAGATGTCCCGCTCGGATTGAGACGGGACATTTCATGTTCAGACGCTGCGTTTGGTCGTTTCTCTCTTGACGGTCTGGCGTCTCGCCGGCGGCTTGGCGATTTCCTGCTTCACCAGCTCGCGTTTGCCGACGATTTGCGGCGTGATCCGCAGGGCCTCGGCCTGACGTTTCAATGCCAGCCGGATGACGAGTTCCATAAAGCCCTGGTGGCCCACCGGATCGTTCAGGAGGCAGAAATCCGCGGAGCCGGCATCCGCGGGCGGGTAGAAGATCCCGCAATTCGGGTTGATCTCCAGCATGTAAAACTCGCCGTCTGCGCCCAGTCGAAAATCACAGCGCGCATAGCCATTGCCCTTGAGCGCCTGAAAGACCCGGACGGTGTATTCCCGCAGGCGTTTTTCGTAATTGGGATTGGTGACGACGGCCACCTTCATCTCATTGTAGTCAACCCATTTCAGATTGTAGTGTTTGAAGGATTCGCCCTGCGGGAAGAGGAACTCGACGGGTTTGAATGAAATGGTGTGCGCCGGATCATCGGGATCCTCGGCGACCAGGCAGGTGAATTCGCGGCCCTCGATAAATTCCTCGATCAGGGCCCGGCCGTCATCCTTCATGGTGATCGCGGCCTGAGTCTTCAGGTCTTCTGCGTTGGTCACACGGGACTCTTTGCGAATGCCGAAGCTGGCATAACCGTGCGCCGGCTTGACAAGCATCGGGAAACGCAGGGTGCGCGCGGCGCGTTCCACATCTGCCATGGATTTGACGAAGGTCGAGGCGGGCGTGGGCACGCCGACCCGCGCCGCGGCCCGCTTCATTTCCTGGCGGGTTGGATCGAAGAAACTGGAGTCCGCACCCGTGAAGGCTGCGCCCAGCTTTTCCATGGACTTCACCAATTGGATCGCGGACACAGGCTCATCGGGTGTGCCGTCGCAAAGATTGAGAAACACATCCACGCCGTCATCCATCAGGGCTTTGATCTGCTCTTCGCCGTCGGTAGGCTGGACCACATGATGCCGCCACTGCCTGCCTTCCAAATGAG
The DNA here is from genome assembly GCA_035515435.1 of Anaerolineales bacterium. GTDB lineage: Bacteria > Chloroflexota > Anaerolineae > Anaerolineales > Villigracilaceae > Fen-1038. Next base: position 6,329 of record DATJBI010000107.1, on the reverse strand, counting down.
GGGATGGATCGTAGGGAGGATCGTTCTCTTCAGCAATACTGCTCAAAACACAAATGTACATTTCGTCGCTCTCTTTTTATCCAATCAACGGTTGTTGCTGTTTGATTGGAGATCACTCATCGATGATAGATTGATTCGATTAAGTTCATCTTGCTTATCATCATTCGTATATTACCGCCATATATGGAAATATACAAGGTTTTACGGCCATATATAGGCTTAAAATATTCCCCGCCTGCCAATGCCCGCCGGGATGATATTTTGCAGCGCAGCAGCGGGCCGGAGGCGATTCTTTAACAATTCTCAAATTCTTTAACGTTCCGCGAGCTGCACGCATTGAATCGATCCGTGGGAGTTAAATCCGCTGACCAGTTTCAAACGAAACTGGTCAGCGGATGATCCTGGATGGGCAGGGTTGGATCGGTTTTATTTTGCGGTTTGAATTTGGACGTCCGCGCTCAGACCCCACGTCAGGCCCGGCGGCTGTTGATCCAGTGCGATGGTCACCTTAAAGACCCAGTCCCCATTGTATTGCACTGCCTCCGGCGCGATGGCAATGACCCTGCCGCTGTAATCCTGGTCCAGGGCCCGGACGTGGACGGTGGCAGCCTGGCCGGCCTTCACATAGGCGACCTGGCGTTCGCTGAGGTTCGTTGTTTCTACTTGCAGGTCGTTCAAATTGCCGATCACGGCCGCGACCTGGCCGGGCTGGATGAGCTGTCCCGGCACGACGTTGACCGTAACGATGGTTCCATCAAATGGTGCGATCAGCGTGCCTTCGTTCAGGGTGGCCTGCGCCGCGTCCAAGGCGGCCTGCGCCGCATCCAGTTTGGCCTGGGCATTCTCACGGCGTTCGAGAAATGCTTTTACATGAATGATTTTCCCGTGTTGACGGATTTTCGCATACGGATAATTCAACATATCCACTTCATCTTGTGCCTCGCGAACCGCCGCTTTTGCGGCGGTGACGGATAAACGCAGGTCCGGCGTGTCCAGGACGACCAGGGTTTGTCCGCCTTTGACCTGATCGCCTTCCTTTACATCCACCTGCTGGACTGCGGCCGAGAGGAGGAAACCCAGCCGCGACGTCTGGGCGGGAACCACATTGGCAGAGGCGGATACGATTCCATTGGAGGAAATATAAGAATGGTCCGGTGTGGGGGAGGCCAGCGGTGCTGCAGCCGCGGTCGGCGTGGAGGTGGATGCGCACCCCGCCAAAAGGATGGCCAGGAGCAGAACCGTGGTCGGATAGAAATATCTCATGGTTGACTCCCCGTCCCGATCAGTTTCCGGTTTGAATGGTCAGATCGGCTGTCATTCCCCATAACAAACCCTGCGGCTGTGTGTCCAGTTGGATCGTGGCCTTATAAACCACATCGCCGCCCACCGTTGTGGAAATGCGGGCCACATCGCTCACCCGCCCGGCGAATTGTTTGTTCAGTGCCGCGATGGAAACGGTCGCGGTCTGTCCCGCTTTAACATCGGGTGCATCGCGCTCGCTCAGATCCGTCGTTTCAATTTGGAACCTTGTGAGATCGCCCAGGACAATGACGATCTGTCCGGGCACGACCGTTTCGGCGGGCGCGAGATCGAGCTCCGCGATGGTTCCGGCAAAGGGTGCGCTCAGGGTTGCTTCGGCCAGGGTGGCTTTTGCAGAATCGAGTTGCGCCTGTGCCTGATCGACGGCCGCCTGGGCGCCATCCAGATCCTCCTGCGAGGTCGTTCCGACCCGTCTCAAATAATCAACCTGGGTCTGGGCCGCGGCGACATTCGCCTGATTCTCCCGGACCTGGGCTGCCAGGATGGTCGTGTCCAGTGTCGCCAGTGTTTGACCTGCGGTAACCAGATCTCCCTCCTTGACATCCACTGTCTTTGCGACGCCGGTTAACGGAAAGCTCAACTGTACTTTTTGGATCGGAACCACTTGCCCCGAAGCCGAAACCGTATTGGAGGCGGCGGCGGGATTGGTGCCCAGGACCACGGTCGGCAGGGCGGTGGGTGCGGCGGCCGGACTGCAGGCCGCCAGGCCCAACACAAAAACCACCAGGGAAAATGCAGAGCGGATTGAATTCATCTTGTCTCCCTCCAAATCCTATTGGGAGCGGCTCTCTTTTTCTATCAGACCGTCATGCAGGGTCACCACGCGTCTGGCATATTTGATCACGCGCGGGTCGTGCGTGGCAAATACAAATGTAACGCCTGTTTCGTTGTTGAGCCGCTGCATGATCTCCATGACCTGTCTGCCATTTTCGGTATCGAGGTTGGCGGTCGGCTCATCGGCCAGGATCAGGGCGGGCTTGGGCGCCAGGGCGCGGGCAACGGCGACGCGCTGCTGCTGGCCGCCGCTTAATTGGTCGGGGCGGTTGTTGGCGCGGTCGGTAAGATCCACCGCCTTGAGCAATTCCATGACCCGCGCCCGGCGTTCCGGGCCTGTGTGTCCGTTCAGGAGCAGCGGCATCTCCACGTTTTCGTATGCGGTGAGGGTCGGGATCAGGGCAAAGAATTGGAAAATGAATCCGATGGTCCCGCGGCGCATATCGGCGCGCTGGTTGCGATTGAGGGCGGTAACCTCCCGGCCGTTGATGAAGACCCGTCCCGAAGTGGGCTGGTCGAGACAGCCGATCATTTGCAGCAGCGTGGTTTTGCCGGAGCCGGAGGGTCCGACCAGTGCAGTAAATTCTCCGCTTTCGATCGAGAGATTGACGCCCCGCAGGGCCCTGGTCTCGACCTCCCCGATTTTATAGACACGCGCGACGTTTTCGATTTTTACGACTTCCATGTTGTACTCCTCGCGGGTTCATTGCCGCGTTTATTTCTCGGCGCGCAGGGCTGCGACCGGTTCCAGCCGGGATGCCATCACCGCCGGATAAAGCCCGGACAGGATCGTGACCACAAAGGTCAGGAGGGTCACGTTGATCGTGTCACTCAAGGTCAAGCGGGCATAGATTGTATTTGTGATCATGATCCCGCTCAAACCCATATTGCCGATGTAATATCCTTTGATGTTGAACAGGGCAACGCCCAAAAGGCCGAGCACCAATCCCATGATCACGCCGCCGACCGCCAGCAGCGAAGATTCGGCCAGGAACAATCCCATGATGCGCCCGCCCTTCATGCCAATGGCGGACAGAACGCCGATCTCGCGGGTGCGTTCATAGACCGACATGATCAGGGTGTTGATGATGACCGAGGCGGTGATCGCCAGGATGATCAGGTAGAAGATCGCGATGTAACTCTCGGCCGTCGTCTCCCAGCCGACAATCAGCGCGTTCAAGTCGGTCCAGGTCAGGACCTTCAGACCGGATCCTTTCAGCGCCGCGGCCACGCGGTCGGTGTCTGCCGTATTCTTGAGCAGGACAAAGATCGTGCTGGCGTGATTTTGAGTTTGGGTCAGGGCCTGGGCCTTGGCCAGCGGCATTAAAATGGTGCCATTGTCAAAAGCGAAGGTGTTGGTCGTGTAGATGCCGCGCACGGTGAAGACCTGCTGCTGCACATCCCCGTTGGAGGTATTGACGGAAAGGTTCAGCGGATCGCCGGCTTTCAAACCCAGCCTGGCGGCGATCGGCTGCCCGATCAGAATTCCTTCCGCATCATCCGCGGTTAGATAATCTCCGCTGATCATTCCGGCGCGGTACGGGTCGTTCGCAGGGGATGCCGGATCGATGCCGTAAATCTGGACGCCCGTTGACTCATTGCCGGTCGAGATGAAGCCGCTGGCGAACAAACGCGGCGTGGCCGCCTTCACCTGGCTCATGGCCGCGACCTGAGCGGCGATCTGAGCGGGGTTCGCGACCAGGTCCTGCCACTGCAGGCTGGACTTGCTCTCATCATACGAAGCCGCGCGCAATTGGATGTGTCCGCTTTGCAGGCGGATGGCCTGCTCGATGGCGCCGCCCATTTCGCCCTGGATGACGGCTGCCATGAGCACCAAAATTGCAAGGCCCACCGCGACCGCCAGCGCGGAGAAGAAGGTGCGCCGGCGGTTGCGGCCAAGATCGCGGAAAGCCATTTTAAGAATCTGTATCATGTCGGGCCTCATACAAAATGCAGGGCTTCCGCAGGTTCGCGCTGCCCGGCTTCCATCGCCGGGATGACCGCGGCCAGCGCGGAGATGATCGTCACCATGGAGGCGCGTATCAACAATTTTTCAACACCCCAGGTCGGGTAGGCGCGGCCTTTGAGCAGCGCCATATAACTGGCGGCCTGGGTCATCGAGCCAAAGTCGAGACCGACTTGCATCAGGATCCCGTTGACCGCCAACCCAAGCACAATCCCCACCGCGACGCCCACCAGCCCGATCATCGTCCCCTCCAGAATGAACAGCAGTGAGATCTGGCGCGGTTTCAGTCCCATCGCCCCCAGCACACCGATCTCGCGCGTCCGCTCGTAGACGGCCATCAACAGCAGGTTGAGAATGCCGACCCCCGCGATGGCGATGATGATCACGCTGAAGACGTTCATCACGCCGCCTTTGGTGTTGATCAGGGAAGCCAGGTCTGGATAGTTTGCTTCGAACGACTCGACCTCGTAACCGGAAGGCAGGGCGGACTTCATGCTCTTGATCACCGTCCCTTCCTCTCCAAGCTGCTTGAGGAAAACCGCCACCTCGGTGGACTGGCCCGGCAGGTCATACAGCGACTGCGCCTCGCCCAGGGAAATATAAACGGTCTGCTTTTCAATATCGGTCATGCCCAGGTCGAAAATACCCACGACGGTCATCGTGCGCTGGCGCATCTGATTGTGCTGGGCCCGGCCGACCAGCGTGATGCGGTCCCCGACCTGGACGCCCATTGCCTCCGCCAGACCTTTGCCGATCAGGATGTTATCTGCATCGGAGCTCGTGAGGTTGCGTCCCTGTTTGACGTACTGCCCGATGATATTCACCGGCATTTCCTGTTCCGGCTCGACGCCGGTGATACCGACCGAAAATGCGCCCTCCCGGCTGGTGACCAGACCGCCGGTGTTGATGCGCTGCGTGGCGGCCAGCGTCAAGGGACTGGCCTGCGCCGCTTTGATCACGGCCTGGGGGTCGGCCAACGGCAAAAGGGGAGTCGAACTGGCCTGGGCCCGGTATCCCTGCGCGTGCACCTGGATATTTCCGCCCAGCACTTTTACAGCGTTGCCGTAAATGGCGTTGGTAAAACCGGCCATCAACCCGTCGTAGAACATCATCAGTGCCAATGTCAAAGACATGGCCAGCACGATGATGATCGTGCGGCGTGTATGCCGCCAAATGTTGCGCCATGCCAGACGCAGGTAAAGTAGCATTTTTTCTCCTTGAAATCCGATCTAATCGATCCAGACTCGGATCGAATCATCATCCATCAATTTCATCGAACCGGACGGCGCGCCGAGAACGCGTTCCAGCGCCTCGGAATAAGCCGCAACAGCCTTCTGCAGAACAGCGAATCTCTCTGCCCCGCCCAGCCTGATCGTTCCGTCCTCATGCCCCAAAATAATTTCGCCGAATTTGTCGCCCAATCCCAAAATGAGGTAAAAACTGATCTCGGTGGCCTGCTCGGGCCAAGAGGTGCATAACGTTCCCTCCCGGATGCCCTGCTGGATCACGCGCGAAAAGGAAGGGCCGACCCGCTGGAGCATTTTGGCAAATACCTTCTGGCGGGTGATCGCATTTTTGTCCGAATACCAGATGCGCAGGATCGCCAGCATATAATCCTTTTGGGCAGCTTTCCACTGGACCGCGCTGCGGAAATAGCGGTGCAGTTTTTCCAACGCGGGCAGGGTGGGGTCATCCAGCAGTGGGAATAATGCGGCTTCCGCCTCATCGCCCATCCGGTCGATCAGCGCCTCCAGCAGTGCAGGCTTTGAGTCGAAGTAGTGATAAAGGGCCCCCTTCGAGATCTTCATTGCATCCAGGATATCCTGGATGGACATCTGCTCGTAGCCCTTGGTGTAGACCAAGTGGCGGGCCACATCCAGGATCTCGTTCCGCCGGGCGGCATAATCGACCTCTTTAACAACTCTGGGCATACTGTCCTTTTTAATAAACCGACCGTCGGTTTATTTTTCGACAGGATTATATGACCGCCCCCAGGCAGAGTCAATAGTGACATTCGACATGGATGGGCAAGGCAGGTTTCGTTCCGTCCCCCTTACGCTTCGTCCTCCGCTTTAAGAGGCCGAGGCTTTGAGAGGGCGAGTCTTTCCCAAAACATCTTCAGGATGGATCCCGTCCGCCAAAAGGCGACCGCAGCCATGCCGTGCGCGAGCACTGCAAAAAGCGGCGGGGTCTGGCCCGTATAGTAGGTCCAGCATTCGCGGGCGGTGCCCCAGAGTTCCAGGAAATAACCAAGTCCGGCGCCCGCCAG
>DATJBI010000106.1:0-2616 GCA_035515435.1 Anaerolineales bacterium | reverse complement strand
CTTCACTCCGTACTCAATCTGGCGGTGGCACCGCCGTCGACAACCAGGGCCTGTCCCGTCATGAACGAAGATTGCGCATTATCGGCAAGGAAATGAATCGCACGGGCAATCTCTTCGGGCGTACCGATCCGCCCGTTGACCGTTCGGCGCGCCAGGTTATCCAGCCGTTCCTGCATCTCGCCATGTCCCACATGGCCGCGTCCGAGACCCGCCCGCAACATGGGTGTGTCCACGGCACCGGGCAGGATGGCGTTGACACGAATGTGGTCGGGCGCAAACTCAATTGCCATGGCGCGCGTCAGGGCCAGCAGTCCGCCTTTCGAGGCCGCATAGGCGGCGATGTTCGCCGAGGTCTGAATCGCGTGAACCGACGAAACGTTTACAATCGCGCCGCCGTTGGCTTTGAGCAGCGGGTGCGCCAGCTTGGCGCTCAAAAACACCGAACGCAGATTGGACGCCATGACCGCATCCCACTCTTCGACGGTCGTTTCGATCAATGGCTTGGCGATTTGTTGCGCAGCATTGTTGACCAGCGCGTCGAGCCCATCCGTAAACGCATGCGCCTTCTCAAAGATGGCATGCATGTCCTCGGGGCGGGCGATGTCGGATTGGATAAAGAGCCCGGGTTGGGGAAAGCCCTCCCCAAAGGGATTCCGATCCACGCCGACGACGCGCCAGCCCTGTTCTGCGAAGAGGGCCGCGGTGGCGCGCCCAATCCCACCCGCCGCCCCCGTGATCAATACAGTTCTTGTCTCAGACATAATCGTTTCCTACAGGTACCAGGTCGCCCTGCCCCGGGGCAGCCGGACGCCGCCCCTACGCCCGATCGTCCAACGCAGGTTCCAAGCCCTCCAGCAGATTCTTGATCGTATTCCAATGCACGCGTTCCCACGCGGCGGGGCTGGAGTTGGAATTGTGCGGCGCGAGCAGGACGTTGTCCATCTTCAAAAGCGGACTGTCCGCTGGAAGCGGCTCGATTTCGAAGACATCCAAAGCGGCTCCCGCCAGGCGCCCGGCCTGCAGCGCCTCAACCAGGGTCCTTTCATCCACAATGGGACCGCGGGCAGTGTTAATGAGGATCGCCTCGGGCTTCATCATCGCCAGTGTTTTTGAACCGATCAAGTGCCGGCTGGTCGGATTCAGATCGCAATGGACGGAAACGAAATCGGAATTGGATAACAGATGTTCGAGACCGGTCATTTCGATTCCGGATTCAGCGATGAACACGTGGTCAACCTCAATAATATCATTGCCCAGGACCTGCATGCCAAAGGCGCGGGCGCGGCGCGTTACCGCTTTGCCAATGTTGCCCACCCCGATCACGCCCAGCGTATATTCGCTCAAGGCCTTGCCCGGTATCTTCTCCCATCTGCCGAGCTTCATTTCGCGGTCCATCCACGGCTGACGGCGCGCGAATGCCAGCAGATAACCGAGGACGGTATCCGCCACGGGTGTGGTAAAGGCATTGAGGGTCCGCGCCACTTTGATACCCAGCCGCGCCGCGGCTTCACGATCGATCGAATCGATGCCCGTGCCCCATTTCGAGATGATCCTCAGGCGTGGCGCGCAGACTTTCAGCACGCGTTCCGTATAGCGATCATCACCGCAGATCGCGCCGTCGAATTGACCGGCGTATTCTAATAAGTCGGCCTCTTCCAGGCGTTCACGGACTTCCGGAACAATCAAATCGATATTATGTTTCTTGAACGTTGGTTTGAAGCGCTCAAGAAATGGGATCATGTAAGGAGCAGAAAACAAAACGACAGGCATTATTTCTCCCGGTTCATCAGAAAATTGCAAATCTCAAAATCAAGTTCCTCGTCGATGTCCCAGGCTTCCTCCCGGTTGATCTCGAACATCGTGGGCCTCTCGCCGATGCGGTGATGGCGCTTGAGCAGATTGTCGCGCGTGAAGAGATAAAGGCACGAATTCTCTTCGTAAACAGGCGGCAGATCCTGGGTCTGGATGAGGACCGAGGGATCATGGTTGATGGCTCTGCCCCGGTGGTCATAAAGCCGCCTCTGCCAGCGCGTCACCGAGAACAGTGAGTCGTGGTTCGGATACTCGGAGAGAAAAGTCTGAACGGCGCGCGAGACGGTTGCGGGCCGCAGCAAGGGATTGGTGCTGTGGGTCTGTAAATAGAAATCGGCCCGCACCTGGCCGGTATCATAGAGCAGGATGTCATTCATCGGGACATCATCGGCGCGCAAATGTTCGGGGCGGTTGATGATTTTCACCTGTGGAAAGTCTTTGCGCAGGCCCTCCAGCACGGGATCGGAATCCGTATCCACAACAATCTGGTCAATTTCAGGGACGGCCAGCAGGGTGTCAATGATGTGCTGGAACAGCGGCTTGCCTGCCAGCTGGCGATAGTTTTTGCCGGGCACACGCTGGGAGTGATGGCGCATCGGGACGAGGGCGGCGAGTTTGGTCATGGCGGTTTGATTATACCGAATCCGCTCCATCCGAAACACAGTGGCAGCTCAGCCTGCCGCCGGCCCTCCAGGGGGGTGCACGGGCCGGGCGAGGGAACGATGCTTTTGGTTCTCATATTTCTCTCCCGGCCATGCAGTTTGGATGAGGCACATTTCACAGCCGCACCAGGATCATCGCCGG
>DATJBI010000105.1:0-22391 GCA_035515435.1 Anaerolineales bacterium | reverse complement strand
GGCGGGCGCGGGCGCGTGATCCACAAAGTACAGCGTCTTGCCATCGCCGCCAAAGCTGAGCCCGGGAACCCAGGCCCAGTCGCTGTGGGTTTGAAGCGGCGTAATGCTGATCAAGGGAGCCAGGTACCCTCCGGAGGTGTTGACCAGCCCGATTCCGTCGGGACGCGCGTAGGCAATGCTTCCATCGGGCGAAATCGCGAAGGACATGCCCCACCATCCGTACACGCCCCCGCTGCTCGTGTCCAGGATCTTTCGGGGTGATCCATTTAGACTGACCTCATACAAGTCGTTATTGGCCTGCCAGCCCGGCGCGGTGGTGCGGGGCTCGACAGTCGAGTAGGCCGCCATCGTGCTGCCCTTTGGAAACCAGGCCGCAAAGTGAACCACGTTGGAGGCATTCAGATAGATCAGCGAAGGCGAGGCGGACTTTGTGCTCACCGCCCACAAGGTATTGATCTGTTGATCCGCAGGCTTCTTGGATTTGCGCGTGAAGAGCAGATAATTCCCGTTCGATGAAAGCGTAAAAACATGTCCGTCCAGATCGCCGGTGTTGACCAGCAGCTGGCGGTTGGCGGTGGAGGTATCCATGATCCAGGCGTTGCCGCCGGCCAGGTACGCAATCTTACCGGGAATGGTCAGCGGTGTAAATGATGACTGCGCGCCGACCATCATGATCTCCGGCACCGCATTTTGCAGGATGACCGTCTTGACGATTGTCTTGCTGGTCTCGACGCCGTCTTCGAGGACGCGGCGATAGGTGATTTCCTGTTGTCCATTGACGCCTGCCTGGACTTCCCGCGTCTGGCCCTCGGGCAATGACTCGTTGCGAATGATCCGTTGTTCGAACGGAATGGTCTGATCTTCGGTGACGAATTCCTCCTTGATGCGCGTTAGCTTGATCGCATCGCCACCGTTCAGGACTGCGTAAAACGGCGGATCAGATTTATCGAGGTCGCCCGGCGTGATACCGCTTTGTTGCAGCGCCTGGAGCACGGTGCTTCCGGCTGGAACGCTGACCTGCTGGGTCTGCCCGTCGGCAGTGATGGTTATGTTGATCGGGCTGCGTCCGGCCTGGGACAGTTGACAACCGGCGAGCAGCACGGTCAGGGAGATTGCTGCAAGGCGGCCCAAAACTCCCCGCGGCCGCCTTGCGGGGCGGCACCCGGGGCGCGGCGGCGGGGCGATGCCCTCCCGAACCGGGAGGGTGCCTTGCGAAGACGGCCCTCGTGATAACATGATCGCCACTGGTATAATCTCACTCACTTGGTGCGGCCGCTCACGGTCATCACGCCATCGGCGATGGAGATGCTTTCCAATCGGAAACCGGTTGCGGCAGGTCCCAGCGAACCGGTCAGGGCCTCGGCGACGAACGCGCTGGCCGCCTCATTCAAGCCCTGTGGGGCGGGGAGGGGCCCAAAGTCTTCCTGCGTGATCGTGATCTTGGGTTGCCCGTCCTGATCCACGCTGACCGCCATCGTCATGCTGAGGTTGGCGCTGAACAGGCCCTGCTGCACCTTCCCCAGGACTTCCATCTGCCCGTTCTGCAACAGCACCTGCGGATCCGTGATCGGCAAATTGGGCTGCGATTGCAGGTAGACGGCAAGATACGATGTGAGCTGCTCCTGGGTGATGTTCAGCGTGACGGTGCCGCTGGCCTCTCCGGTCGCGGCGGCCTGGTTCACCTGGTTTTGCAGGCTCTGCGCGGCCGTTGTGGAAACCGGGACGGGCGTGGCCGGATAAGCGGGCCCCCCGACAAAGATCGAACAAGCGAGGGTTGCCAGTGTCAGCATGGTCAGAGCAAGCACAATTCTGGTCTTCATGATTGTCTCAGCGAGTAACAAACGGGAGTTATTATAGCATGAGCGAAAATGAAAATAACGACCTGCCGCTCTCGGTTCAAATCGAGGGATTGTTGTTTGTCGCGGCAGAGCCTGTGGCTCCGACGCATCTGGCGGAAGCGCTGGATGTTGCACCATCGATGATTGAAGCCGCGCTAAACGAATTGGAAACCTCGCTGCAGACCCGCGGCCTGCGATTGCAGCATCACAGCGGACGCGTGCAGCTCACCACGGCGCCGCAGCTGGCGGCGACGATTGAACGCTTCCTCGGCCTCGAAGCGACGACCCATCTCAGCCGCGCCGCGCTCGAGACGCTGGCGATCATCGCATATCAGCAGCCCGTCACGCATCCGCAAATCGATTCCATCCGCGGCGTCAACTCGGACAGCATGCTGAAGAGCCTGTTGAGCAAAGGCCTGATCATTGAATCGGGCCGCGCCGATGGGCCCGGACGCCCGATCCTGTATTCCACCGCCCCCGAATTCCTGCAGCACTTTGGGATCAACTCAATCCTTGAATTGCCCTCCCTTGATTTGACGGACGAAAACAACAATCACGACGGGATGCTGAAGGGCTAGTTCCAATCTGGTCCCTGCCGGGAACGGCCCCCTCGCAGGCTGTGCCTGAGCTGCCATCGGCCGAAATCGCAGCAGCACCGTCTCCTTTGGTCCGCGGTCGCGCAGGAAGCGGCTGAGATTCGACTATAATCCCCGTATGCCCGAACGTCTTCAAAAACTTCTCGCTCAGGCCGGTTATGGTTCGCGCCGCGCTTGTGAGGAATTCATTACAGCCGGCCGCGTGCGCGTTAACGGCAAGGCGGCCGTCCTCGGCCAGAAGGCCGATCTGGCCGTCGATAAAGTCACGATGGACGGCAAGCCGCTGGCCGCGCCTGAAAAGCTGACCTATATTGCATTATACAAACCGCGCAACATTATTTCCTCGGTGGACGACGAGGCCGGACGCAAGACCGTGCGCGATCTGATCCCCGAGAGCGAACGTCTTTATCCGGTCGGTCGGTTGGATTGGGACAGCGAGGGTTTGATCCTGATGACCAACGACGGCGACCTGACGAACAGGCTGACGCATCCGCGCTACGGACATCAAAAGGAATACAAGGTTCTGGTCGCACGACGTCCCGACCCGGAACAGATTCGAACCTGGCGGCGCGGCGTGGTGCTGGAGGATGGCTATCGAACCGCGCCCGCCGAGGTTTATGTCGAAGCCACTGCGGGCAAAGGCGCGTGGCTGAGGGTCACGATGGGCGAGGGGCGCAAGCGCCAGATCCGCGAGATCGGCGCGTTGCTGGGAATGCCGGTCGTCCGCATCGTGCGGGTTCGTATCGGATCACTGTTGCTTGGGAGTCTCAAGCCCGGCGAATGGCGGCATTTAACTGCCCGCGAGATTGATGAATTGATGGAGAGACGGGCCGGACCCCCTGCGGATCGGAAACGGCCAGCCTCTCCTCCTGCGGTCCATGGAACGCACAAACAAAAATAAATGGATCTTCAACGCTGACCCCCCTGGCCATGCGTAGCTCGAGGCTTTAGGATCTGGAGGGCCTCCGCCGTCTGCGGCTCCCACGGCCATCCCAGGGTTTGTAGGTGGTTGATGCCGGGTTGGTCCCTTCTGCTGTTTCAAACGGGCCGCCCTAGATCCGAGCCGCATCCTCAACGGGGTGAGCGGAACGTCTTTGCCGGCGGATCGTGTTCTGAACAATGAAATGAGAGGATGTCGTTTTGAGGGCCGGAGCGCCACAAGCGGGCACAGGGGCAAGTCCGCGCCTCTTCCGGCCGGGCCTTCCGCTGGATCATTTGGCGAACTCACTGATGATCCGGGCCATATGCCGTGCATGTTTGAGATACAGATCAATGCGGATATTTTCGTTCGGTGCATGCGCGCGAGTATCGGGATGGCTCAGGCCGCCAGTGGCAACCGGCAAACCGAGATCGTGGACGAACGGATAACTCGGACCGGAGCCGCCGGTCATTGGCACCAATTGCATCGGCATGCCAAAAACATCCTTGGCCGTGTTCGCCACAATTTGAATGAACGGGTCATCTGGATCGGTGCGCGCCGGCGGGTCGCCGCCCAGATCGGTGATCTGAATGTCGCTGAACCCCCGCGCCTCCAGATGGGCGCGCAATTTCGTTAAGATGTCATCGGGATGCTGGTCGGGCACGAGCCGAAAATCCACCTTGGCAGAGGCCCGGGCCGGCAGGACTGTTTTCGATCCGGGGCCCTGATACCCCGAGCTCAATCCGCAAATGGTGCAGGTCGGAGAAAATACGCCTTCGATGTTCATCTCTTCGCCGCCTCGCAGGCCCTTGATGAATTTCTTTACGCCGTACATCGATTGGTAGGCAGCCGCCTGGTCGGGCAACGCGGACATCAGCTCTCGATCCCTTTTGGACGGCGGGCGGACGTGGTCGTAGAAGCCGGGGATTTGGATCCGTTCATCCTCGCCCTTCAGCGTGCTGAGCGCCCACACCAGCCGCCAGGCCGCATTCGGGAAGATCGAACCCCCCAGTCCGGAATGGACGTCCGTCGCGGCCGTCTCGACGCTCAGTTCCACATAACAAATGCCGCGCAACCCAAGATATTCCATCGGCACGTCGCGGTGATCGACGCCGCCGTATTCCCACATGCAGGCATCTGCCTTCAGAAGATCCTGGTTGTGCTTGATAAATTCGAAGAGGTTCAGGCTGGCTGTTTCCTCCTCGCCCTCGATGATGAATTTGATATTGCACGGAAGCTCGCCGGCGGCATCGAGCAATGAGTCAATCGCCAGGAGGCGCGCGGTGATATGGCCCTTGTCGTCGCCCACCCCGCGTCCGTAGAGTTTTCCCTCCCGCAAGGAGGGTTCAAACGGCGGAGTTTCCCATAGATCCAAGGGTTCGGGCGGCTGGACATCATAATGGTTGTAAATGAGCAAAGTCCTGTTCGATCTGCCTTTGCGTTCGCCAAACACGACCGGCGCGCCGGGCGTATCCATCACCTGCACCCTGAAGCCGCGTGCTTCTAACATCCGGCTGACCATGGCGGCGCATTCTTTTAATCCCAGATCCTGGGCGCCGACGCTCGGCTGCGCCACCAGGTCCGACAGTTCGGCAATGCTTTTGTCAAGATTCGCTTCAAGGTACTTGTCTATCTTCGGATAGTCAGTCATGGAGGCTTCCTCCGCTCTTGGATCACTTCATGAGGTTGAACAACCAGTTGATCGAATAGGCGCCGGCATACGCGAAGACCCACATCTTGATGATCTTGCCGAGCAGGCAAGATGCAAGGAATCTGCCGAGCGGCATTTTCAGCGCGCCGGCCGACATTCCGGCAAGATCGAAAAATGGATTGGGAATCGCGGCCAGCACGAAAATGGTCAACATGCCATAGCTTTGCATCCACATTTCGACACGCTCATAGATCTTTGTTTTCTCCGCCACGACCTGTCCGCTGAAACCCGCCAGGTACCCGGACAGTTCCCCGATGGCCGCGCCGGCTCCCGCCACGAGACCCACGATCAAGGGATTGAAGACTCCGCCCATGGCGAAGACAATGGCAATGCCGGGAGCCGGGATCAGGACGGTGGCGTTGGCCAGAATGGATATGAGGAAAATTCCGGGGTAGCCATAGACTGCGAGTTTCTGCGCCTGATCGCGGATCATGAAAATATAGACGCTGATCGCGATCACGAACAGCAGGACGAGGATGCGCAGAATATTCAACCGGAGATGGGAAGGTCTGGCTCGTGACGGATTGAGTGTTCCGTTCTCGGACATCGAATGGTTCTACTCGGATTCTTCGATCGCCACTTTTAGGATTTTCACACCCGGATATTCCGGGCGCATCGGATCGCGGGGCGGAATGGACATCAGCACCGCCATGCCCTCCACCACCTGGCCGAAGATGCTGTGCTTGTTATCCAGCCAGGGCGTGGGAACGTGCGTGATGAAGAATTGCGAACCGTTGGTTCCCGGACCGGCGTTGGCCATGGAAAGCCGGCCGGGCTGATCGTGCTTCAAGGCCGGATGGAATTCGTCCGGGAACCTGTAGCCGGGGCCGCCGGTCCCCTGGCCGGTCGGATCACCCCCCTGCGCCATAAAATCCTTGATGACGCGGTGAAAGATGAGGCCGTCATAAAAACCCTGACGGGATAGGAATACAAAGTTGTTAACAGTGTGCGGGGCCTTGTCCGCAAAAAGCTCGATGAGCATCGTGCCGCGATCCGTCTCCAAGCGGGCTTTGTATTTCTTCTTTGGATCGATCGTCATGGCCGGCGGGGTGTTCCATTGTTGTTTTGTCATTTTGGCTCCAGGAAAGGAAATTATTTTAGCAGCGCCTCGAGGCGCGCCACGACCATATCCATCGCTGCGGTGTTGAAGCCGCCTTCCGGGATGATCACATCCGCGTAACGCTTGGAGGGCTCGACGAACTCGAGGTGCATCGGTCGGACCGTGGCCTGGTATTGCTTGATCACGGACTCCGTGCTCCGCCCGCGTTCGGTGAGATCGCGTTCCAGGCGGCGGATAAAGCGGATATCCGAATCGGTATCCACGAAGATCTTGATGTCAAACAGTTCGCGCAGCGCGGCCTCCACAAAAATAAGGATCCCTTCCACCAGAATGACGCGGCGCGGCTCGATCCTGAACGTTCGGCCCGTACGTCTGTCGGTGGCGAAATCATAGATCGGAACATCGATCGGCCTGCCTTCGCGCAGAGCGACGATATGTTGGATCAGCAGACGGGTATCCAGGGCATCGGGATGATCGAAGTTGATATCCGCGTGTTGCGTGGGAGGCAGCTCGCTCAAGTCCTTATAATACGAATCGTGTTGAATAAAGGCGATCTGATCCGACCCGACCCGACTCAAGATCTGCTGGGCCACCGTGGTTTTGCCCGAACCGGAGCCGCCGGCGATCCCGATCACGAGCGGGGCAACCTGTTTCATAATCCGATTATACCTTCCCCACAATTGGCGGTCACGTTCGGGTCGGCTGTCAATTCGCCGTATCTTTAGACATCTGCCATGAAGGCCAGGCCCACCGTGCCGGGTCCGGCATGCACACCCACCACGGGGCTGACCGACGAGAGAATGCTTTCCACAGCGCCCAACTCGGCTGTGGCATGCTGGAGCAGAAGGCGCGCTTCCTCTTCCGCGTTGGCGTGGAGGGTTGCGACCCGGATGTTGGACCTGCCTTTGATCTGGCTGCTGGTAAGTTCGAGGACGCGATCGATGGCCTTGCTTTTCGTCCGGACCCGGTCTTCCGCCTCGACCCGGCCGTCTTTCAGGGCCAGGATGGGCTTCAGATTCAAAGCCGATCCGATGAAACGCGTGGCGCCCCCGATGCGTCCGCCGCGATGCAGGAATTCAAGCGTGTCCACTACAAAGTAGACCCCGACGTGCTCCCGGGCATTCTCCGCCAGCGCGGTGCAGTCTTTCATGCCAGCGCCCTGTTCTGCCGCGCGCGCCGCAGCCAATAAGATATATCCCATCGCCATGGAGGTGGTGTTGCTGTCCACCAGCGAGACCTTCTTCCCGGCCTGACCCAGGGCATCGCGCGCCTGAAGAGCGGACTGCAGGGTTCCAGAGAGTTTGGCCGAGATGAATATGCCCAGCACCTCGAAATCCCGGTCGATCAATTGCTGGAAGGCCTGCTGCATATCGAGCACCGGCACCTGCGCAGTCGTGGGCATCACTTTTGTATTTTTGAGCCGCGCGTAGAACTCATCGGGCTGAATATCTACGCCGTCCCGGTAGGTCTGATCGCCCCAGATCAGGACTTGCGGGACCACGCGGATGCTGTAGGCTTTCAACAATTCGTCGGGGATGTAAGCTGTGCTATCGGTCACAAATGCGATTTTTGACATTGTTCCTCCCGCACAAATGAGTCTCTTTTCATTTGGATATTCTAACCGATTTGTCCCTTTGGTGTTTCTCAAGGCAGGTCCCCGCGGTATGATATAATCAATAAAGCAAGCCGCAAGTTTGCGCAGATTCTCATCGAGGAGCCTTATTTTGGCCTTCAACCCAATAAACTGGCTGCTAGGCCTGTTTTCTCTAGACATCGCCATTGATCTGGGCACTGCGAACACCCTTGTTCACGTGCGCGGCAAGGGTATAGTCATTAATGAACCTTCCTGGGTAACGATAGACAAGAGATCGCGCCTGCCTCTGGCCATTGGGCTCGAAGCCAAGGAAATGGTCGGCCGCACCCCCGGGAACGTCTTGGTTGTCCGCCCGGTGCGGGACGGTGTGATCTCGGAATTTGATGTGACGCAGGTCATGTTGGAGTATTTTATTGGCAAGGTCCACGAGCAAAGTGTGGTGCCGCTGCCGCGGCCGCGGGTGGTGGTGGGCATCCCCACCGGTGTGACGGAGGTCGAAAAGCGCGCCGTCTACGATGCGGTGATGGCGTCCGGGGCGCGTCAGGCGATGTTGATCGAAGAGCCGATCGCGGCGGCGCTCGGAGCGGGACTCCCCATCGGCGATATTCGCGGTTCCATGGTTGTGGACATCGGCGGCGGGACAACCGAAGTCGCCGTGATGTCCATGAACGGCGTGGTTGCCTCGCGCTCGCTGCGCGTCGCGGGCGATGAGATGGATCAGGATATTGTTCAATACGTGCGCAACAAATATAACCTGTTGATCGGTGAAGGGATTGCCGAGCAGGTCAAATGGAAGATCGGCTCGGCCTATCCGCTCCAGCCTGAAAAAACTATGGAAGTGCGCGGGCGGAATCTCGTGACCGGCCTGCCGGAGACCATTGAGATTTCGTCGGTTGAGATTCGCGAAGCGCTGGCCGGCTCGGTGCAGGTCATCATCGACACGGTGCGCGATGCGCTGGATGAAATTCCGCCCGAAATTGTTGCCGACCTGATGGATATCGGAATCTGCCTGGCGGGCGGGGGGGCCCTGCTTCAGGGACTGGCAGATCGTTTGACGGATGAACTCAAACTGCGCGTGTGGGTGGCGGAAGACCCGCTGACCTGCGTCGTGCGCGGCGCGGCGTTGATCTACGAAGATTTTGACAACCTGGGCCGCTTCCTGGTTGGTTTGGAACGCGGCAGCACGCGGCACGACCATTGATTTCCGATCTGGCACGTCCCGGATGTGCCCTTCTCATGAACACAGATAAATGAAAGATTTGTTCTCCCGTTCCTTGCAAACTACCATTATTTTCTTGATCGTTGGGGGAATTTTGGCGCTGGCTTTCGGCGGTTATTTCAGCTCAGTCTCCAATCGGCTTACCGGCGGGCTGGTTTCCGCCCAGGACTGGTTTGCCGTCCGCTATCAAGCCATTCAGCAATTCCTGTCGGCTCCGCGCGATATCATCACGCTGCGTGCCCGCAATGCAGAATTGGAGTCGGAAATCTCGCAGCTCCAGACGCAGGTGATCGATCTGCAACAGCGCGTCAGCCAGACGGAAATTCTCGCGGCGCTGGTGGATTTTTCGCGCGCCAACCCCGAGAGCAGCTATAAAGCTGCCTCGGTCATCGGCCGCGACCCGAGCCCATTTCTTCATTATATAATCATCAACCGCGGCTCAAATGATGGCATACTTCGCGGTATGCCCGTGGTGACCAACCAGGGCCTGGTCGGAAGGATCGATGCGGTGATCGCGGATGCGGCCCGCGTGCAGCTGATCACCGATCCGGCCTCGACCGTGAATGTGCATCTCAAGGATGCCAACACGGACGCGGTCCTGCTCGGCTCCGTGACCGGCGACATTTCGCTTGACATGATCTCCCAGGATGCAGCGGTTCAAGGCGGTGATCTGATCCTGACCTCCGGCCTGGGTGGAGGGTATCCGCCCGATTTGATCGTCGGCCAGGTGATTAACGTGCGAAAACTGGATTATGAATTGTTCCAGCAGGCCACCGTGCAATCGGCAGTGGATTTCAGCCGCCTGGATATCGTGCTGGTGATCACCAATTTCCGGGCCGTCGATATCACGCCGCTGCTCCCGACGCCGTCGCCCTAGCCGGTATGCGCAACATTATTGCGATCCCATTACTGGCGTTGGCCGTGATCCTGCAGTCAACCCTGGTAAGCCAGTTCTCCCTGCTTGCCGGTTTCGCGGATTTGATCCTGGTGATGCTGGCGGCCTGGGCCCTGCAGAAGGGGGTCACGACTGCGTTTCAATGGGCGTTCCTGGCGAGCATCATGATCAGCACGGTTTCACATCTGCCGTGGATCGTGAACCTGGCTGGTTATTTTGGCGTCGTGCTGCTGGCGGTATTGCTGCAATACCGCGTTTGGCAGGCACCCTTATTGGCCATGTTTACGGTGACGTTTCTTGGGACCCTGTTCATGCATCTTCTATCTTTTCTGTATCTGCGCTTCTCTGGCGATCCTCTGCCGTTTGGAGACTCCATGGGTCTGATCACACTTCCAAGTCTGCTGCTCAACCTTCTGCTTTCGATCCCGATGTACGGCCTGATGCGTGATCTGGCGGGCTGGGTCTTTCCGGTCCAGGAGCAGCCATGAGTTCCTCCTCCACGCCCCGTTCATCCAACTTTGATGCCAAACGCCTGCTGATGGTGTATGTGGTCGGCCTGCTGATTTTGGCAGTGGTCATTGGCAGGCTTTTATCATTGCAGATTTTAGGCGGCAGGGATTGGACCGCGCGCGCAATTGACAATTACACCAACGAGATCAGCCTGCCTGCGGCGCGCGGCATCATCTACGATCGGACCGGTTACGTGCTGGCGCGCAATACGGCCTCCTACAACCTCGTCATTACGCCTGCCGATCTGCCGGACGATGAGGCGGATATCGAAAGGATTTACCGGGATGTGTCTGCCATCACAGGCGTTCCCGTGGGAGGACCGGTGACCACCGCTTCCTTGAACAACGCCAAGAACTATGGTCCGTGCGTCCCCGGGCCGGGGATTGCCGACCTGGTTGCGCTCGGAGATTCTCTGGCGCCGTACACGCCGGTTGAAATAAAGTGTGATATCAGCGAGGACGTTGCCCGTCTGGTCAATGAACGTTCGGTCGATTGGCCGGGAGTCAGCATTGAGATCCAGCCGATCCGCGATTATCCGACCGGATCCCTAACTGCGGATGTGATCGGTTTTCTGGGGCCGATCCCGGCATCTCTGGCCGGTGAGCTGGGGGCGCGCGGGTTTGTGGCCAACCGCGATAAGATCGGTTATGCGGGTGTGGAGGATTCTCTCCAGGATATCCTGGCCGGACAAAACGGAACGCGGGTGGTGCAGGTGGATGTGGCGGGTCAGGATCTCGGTAATATCCAGGCGCCCGTTGCGGCGGTTCCCGGTTATAACGTGGAGCTGACCATTGATACCCGCCTGCAGGCCGCGGCGCAGGCCGCCCTGCTGTCTGAGATCAACTACTGGAACACTTACTTTGCCCGCATCCGCATTTCCAGCGGCGTGGTGGTGGCGATGAATCCGAAGACCGGGGAGATCCTCGCCATGGTTTCGTATCCGACTTATGAAAACAACCGGATGGCGCGGTTCATTCCGTCCTATTACTACAACCAATTAAGTCAGGATCCCCGCCATCCTCTCCTGAACAATGTGATCCAAAGCGAATATCCGCCCGGCTCGACCTTTAAACTCTCGGCCGCGACCGGCGCCCTAAACGAAGGCGTGGTTACGCCCAACAAAGTGATCTATGCGCCCGGTCAACTCTTGCTCTGTGAGCAGTTTACGCCCAATGAACCCTGTGGACCCAGCAATTCGCGCCCGTTCGTCGACTGGATTACGGATGTGCGCCCATCGGGTTTTGGTGATATTGATTTTCTGCATTGTATTGCCTTCTCCAGCGACGTCTGTTTCTATAAAGTGGGTGGAGGCTATGGCAATGAAATCCCGGGCACGGGGCTGGGAATCTACCGCTTGGACGAGTACGCGCGTGCCATCGGTTACGGCCAGGCTTCCGGGATTGAATTGCCCGGCGAGGCAGACGGGTTGATCCCCTCGCCCCAGTGGAAACGGATCAACCAGGGCGAGAACTGGTCCACCGGCGATACGTATATTGCGACGGTCGGACAGGGGTACGTCCTGGCGACTCCGCTGCAGGTGTTGATGTCCGGGGCTACGATTGCGAACGACGGCAAGCTGGTGCAGCCCACCATCGTCAGGCAGATCACAAATGGGGACGGCAAGGTGCAGACGGTTTGGTTCAGTCCAACCGACTTCACGCTCTGGGTCCCTCATCAGACCACGGACAGCGCCGGGATCGTTCATCAGGACTGGCTGGATCTGACGGACAGAACCACTGCAAATCAATTACCGGCCGGCAGTTACCAGATCTCGCCGTTCGTTCCCAATGTGAAATGGGATATCACGACCGACCCCAAGATCAACACCTATGACGGCTGTGGCGGCTCCTGTGGAAATCCAACGGGCGTCTACAAGACCGTGAGCCCCCAGGTCGTCAAGGAGGTGCAGGAGGGGATGCGGCTGGTCGTGACGGACCCGCAGGGCACGCTGCACACCATCTTTATGGGAGACAATCCGTTGCCGATTGCCGTGGCCGGGAAAACCGGAAGTGCGGAGTACTGCGATGACGTGGCGCTGGCGGAGAACCGCTGTCAATTTGGCCAATGGCCGGTCCATGGCTGGACGATCGCTTATGCGCCCTACGATAACCCTGAAATCATCATCGGCGCTTTCATGTATAACGGCGGCGAAGGCGCGGTGGTCGCGGCGCCGGTCGTTGAAAAGGTGATGAGGGCGTATTTTGAACTCAAGTCCATCGACCTGGCGCAGAGCGGAGGCGGTTGATTTGGATGGGGGGGGCTGGCTGGGAGGGCAGCCGTTTCCGCCCAGGGTCGGACCTTGTGCCGGCAGTCATGCTATAATCTGCCGCAAGTACCTGGGTACCGGCCATGAATGATCTGCATTCCCTGATTCAAATCAAAGGCATGCGCGATGGCCTGCTGGTTTCCCTGATGGAGGCATCGTGGGAAGAACAGCAGTCGGCCCTGTTGGCGCGCATGGATCAACAACCCTCCTTTTTTCAGGGTGCGCGCCTGGCGCTGGATGTGGGTGCACAGGTCCTGCACGTGAACGAAATGGTGGAACTGCGTGACCAGCTCTCGGATCGAAATGTGGCGCTGTGGGCCGTGGTCAGTCAATCGCCGACCACCGAGCAGACCGCTCAATTGCTCGGACTGGCAACCCGAATCTCCAAGCCGCGCCCGGAAGAAACGCGTTTCCCCTCCGAGGATCAGAACAGCGAGACGGCCCTCTTCATCAACAAGACCCTGCGTTCCGGCACCCGCATTGAATTTCCCGGTCATGTGGTTGTTTTGGGCGACGTGAATCCTGGAGCGGAGATTGTCGCGGAGGGGAACATTATCATCTGGGGTCGGCTGCGTGGCGCGGTCCATGCCGGGGCGAAGGGCGATGAAGGCACAAAGGTATGCGCGCTTGATTTTGCGCCGATGCAGTTGCGGATCGTGGAGCAGGTGGTCAACATCAAAAAAGAGAAGCAGATCGCCGGACCGGTGGCGGCGTTCGTCCGGAACGGGCGGGTCGTGGTCGAATCGTGGAAATTCTCCTAAGGGACAGAAATTATGACTGCACAAGTTGTGACCGTTTCATCGGGAAAGGGCGGCGTCGGAAAGACAACCGCGGTTGCCAACCTGGCCGTGGCGCTGGCCATGGACGGCGATAAGGTCGTTTGCATTGACGGCGATATCGGCCTGCGCAATCTGGATGTGGTCATGGGGCTTGAGAACCGGATTGTGTACGATATCGTGGATGTGATCGAAGGGCGGTGCAAACTCCGCCAGGCGATGATCCGCGACAAACATCTGCCCGAGCTGTACCTGATACCCGCCGCCCAGACGCGGGACAAGAACGCCGTCTCGCCGAGCGACATGAAGCGGATCTGTGATGAACTGCGCTTGAGCGCGGATTTCATTTTGATCGATTCGCCCGCTGGGATTGAGCGTGGCTTTCGCAATGCCATCGCTCCTGCCGACCGGGTGCTGGTGATCACCAACCCCGAGGTCTCCGCGGTGCGTGATGCCGATCGCGTGATCGGGATTCTGGAGGCCGAAGAGAAACACTCGCCGGCCCTGGTCATCAATCGTTTGAATCCGGATTTGGTCAAACAGCATGACATGTTGTCCGCCGAGGATGTTCTGGATCTGCTCGGCATCTCATTGATCGGGATCGTACCCGAAGATGAGGGCGTGATTGTGGGATCGAATCGCGGTGTGCCGGTGGCACAGGATCCAAAGAGTCGCGCGGGTCAGGCCTTTCGCAATATTGCCCATCGCCTCAAGGGCCAGGAGGTACCGTTCCTGGAGGTGGGGAACAAGCAGAGCGGTTTATGGGACCGGCTCCAGAAGATGACAGGGAGGCGATGATGTCCTGGTTCAGACAGAAGCAGAGCGCCGAAAGCGCCAAGGAACGTCTGCAGCTGGTGCTTATCCACGACCGCACAGATTTAACCTCCACGGAGTTGAATGTTCTAAAAGACGAATTGCTGCAGGTCATCTCCCGTCACGTGGATATTGACCGCGATGCCGTGCAGATTGATGTGGAGCACGATGGCCGCGCCCAGCGTTTGGTGGCAGATATTCCGCTGCGGAGCGTGACGCGCCGTCGGGCCGGGTAGTTATGACGCGCGACCTTTCGTGGCGCAATTTCGATTTTCTGTTGTTGGGCGCGATCGTGCTGGCCACCGCCTTTGGCGTGGCGATGATCCGTTCGGCGGTGGCGGGGAATGACCAGTTAACCCCCCTGGTAGGAAGGCAGATCTATTTTGCAGCCGGCGGGCTGGTTGCCATTTTCATGATCGCGGCCGTTGATTACCGCTATTGGCTGGCGCTGTATCGCCCCATTTACATCGTCACGATGTTCCTGTTGCTGTCGCTGTTCTTGAGCGCCCAGGCCGTGTTCGGCGCGGCGCGCTGGTTTCAGGTGGGCGTGCTTTTTATTCAACCGACGGAGTTCGCCAAGATCGTTGTCATTTTGATCCTGGCGCGTTATTTCGATAACACCCAAAATGAACCGCGCAATATTCCCTGGATCGTGCGGTCTTTTTTGTGGGTCTTCTTTTTGATGATCTGGATCCTGCTTCAACCGAATTTAAGCAATGTGATCGTGATCATGGTGATCTTCTTCGCCATGTTATGGATCAATGGATTGCAGCTCCGGCAGCTGCTGATCATCGGAGGATCCGTGCTCGGACTGGCGTTCATTGCTTTTCCGTTTCTGCAGCCCTACCAGCAAGCGCGCGTGCTCAACTTCATTCTGCCGCAGCCCAATGTCAGTTACGGGGCGACGTATAACGTGGAACAGGCCTTGATCGCCATCGGCTCGGGTGGATTGTTCGGCAAGGGATACGGTCACGGTACGCAGACCCAGCTGCGGTTCCTTAAGGTCCGGCACACGGACTTTATCTTTTCGGCCACCGCGGAAGAGTTCGGATTGATCGGAGCGATCGCGGTGATCCTGATTGAGATCTTCATTGTCTGGCGCTGTATTCGTGCCGCGCAAAAAGCGCGGGATGTGGCCGGGTCCATGATCGCCTATGGCGTGGCCGTCTTGCTGTTCTTTCAAGGGATGGCGAACATCGCCGTGAATTTGAAATTGATCCCCGTTTCCGGTCTGCCGCTGCCGTTCATCAGTTATGGCGGCAGCGGTTTGGCGTCGCTCATGCTGGGCGTCGGACTGGTGGAGAGCGTTGTCATGCGGCATAAGCCGCTGGAATTCTAGACTTCCGCATTATTTAGAAAGGTCTTTCATGACGGACTACACCCAGCCGGCGCGCGTACGCGTGGCGCCGTCTCCCACCGGGCACATGCATCTCGGCACCGCGCGGACCGCGCTCTACGATTATCTGCTTGCCAGAAAAACCGGCGGACAATTCATTCTGCGCGTGGAAGATACGGATCTTAAACGGACCGTGCCGGGCGCAGAGCAGGAGATCGTGGATGGCCTGCGCTGGCTCGGTCTGAATTACGATGAAGGCCCGGACGTCGGCGGCCCGTTCGGACCCTACCGCCAGACCGAGCGCCGCGAGATCTATCAGCAGCATGCAGACATCCTGGTCGATCGCGGGCATGCTTATCCATGCTTCTGCACACCGGAACGGCTCGACCAGATGCGGCGGGAACAGCAAGCGCGCAAGGAGACATTGCATTATGACGGCACCTGCCGCAGGCTTGGCCCCGACGAGGCGGCGCGGCGCGTGGCACAGGGCGAGCGGCATGTGATCCGTTTCAAGATGCCCCGGGAAGGCGCGACCGTTGCACACGATCATCTGCGGGGCGACATTTCCATTGAGAATAAGAACCTGGACGACTATGTGCTGATCAAATCGGACGGGCTGCCCACCTATCACCTGGCCGCGATGGTGGACGATCATTTGATGCAGATCACGCATGTCCTGCGCGGCTCCGAATGGCTGGGGACCTTTCCACTGCACGTGAATGTGGTGCGGGCCTTTGGCTGGGGTGAACCGGTATGGATCCATCTCTCGGTGTTCCTCAAACCCAGCGGTAAAGGCAAACTCAGCAAGCGCGACGCGGAGCACGCCATGCGGGACGGCTATTCGGTCTTCATCAAGGACATGGAAGACCTGGGATTCACGCCGGAAGGCGTTCTGAACTGGATGGCACTGATGGGGTGGGGCGTACCCGAAGACGATGTGATGTCTCTCGACCAGATGATCAAGCGCTTTAGTATTGACAATCTGACTCCTTCGCCGGCGGCGATCAACTTTGCCAAGCTTGACCATTTTAACGGCACCCACATCCGGCTCCTGTCGGATGCGGAGCTGGCCGGGCGCATCAAGCCGTTCCTGGTCGGGGCGGGATTTTCGATCAACGATGAACTGCTCTTGAAGGTCGCACCGTTGATCCGCGAACGGCTCGTCACATTGGACGACTGCGTCGCGTTTGCCGGATTCTTCTTCAAGGAGGATGTCAGGCCGAGCCGGGACGAATTGATCGCCAAGGGTTTGGATGCGAAACAATCTGCGGCGGTGGGCCGGGCCGCATACGCGATCCTGTCAGCCTTGCCGGACCTGGATCATCAAACGGTTGAAGGGCCGCTGCGGGCTTATGTCGATCGGTCGGGCCTGAGCGCCAATCAGGTGTTCGGGATCCTGCGGGTAGCCATCACGGGGCAAAAGGTCAGCCCGCCGCTTTTTGAAAGCATAGCCATCATCGGGAAGGAAAAATGTTTGGAGCGGCTGAAGAAGGCAATTGATATTCTGGAAGGATCGTGAGAGGCGGGCCCCCTCCAGCACGGCCTGCCTCTTATTGTTTCTTTTCGATCTTGGCCCAGGTATCCTTCAGCGATACGGTAAGATTGAAAACAGGCCTATCGGGCGTGGAGTCGGGGTCGGCGCAGAAATATCCCTGGCGCTCGAATTGGAAATGGGCGCCCGGCTTGCCTGCCGAGAGAAGCGGCTCGCCCACTCCGTTCAGGACCTCCAAAGAAGCGGGATTCAGACAGCTGGTGAAGTCATCTTCTTCTTCCGGATTTTCTTTTGTAAACAGACGGTCGTACATTCGCACTTCGATGGGCCGGGCATGGGCGGCCGAGACCCAATGAATGGTGGATTTCACCTTGCGTCCGTCTGGCGCATCGCCGCCCCGTGTGGCGGGGTCGTGCGTGCAGTGGACTTCGACCACCTCGCCTTTGTCGTTCTTCACGACGTGCGCGCACTTGATGAGATAGGCATAACGCAGTCGGACTTCGTTCCCGGGGAAGAGACGATAATATTTCGGCGGCGGCGTTTCACGGAAATCATCCTGCTCGATGTAAAGTGTCCTGGAAAATGGAATCTTGCGCGTGCCGGCATTCGGCTCTTCGGGATTGTTGACCGCGTCCATTTCCTCGGTCGTTGAGTCAGGAAAGTCGTCAATGACGACTTTCAGGGGGCGCAGCACGGCCATGCGGCGGGGCGCACGTTTGTTGAGGTCGTCGCGGACACACGCTTCAAGCAGGGACACGTCGCTGATGCTGTAGTTCTTGGCGACGCCGACGCGGCGGATGAAATCCAGGATCGCTTCGGGCGTATAACCCCGCCGGCGCATGGCCCGCAGGGTTGGCATGCGTGGGTCGTCCCAGCCGGGCACGTGGCCTTCCTCAACGAGGCGGCGCAATTTGCGCTTGCTCATCACCGTGTAGGTCAGATTGAGACGGGCAAACTCGATCTGGCGCGGCTTCCACACGCCGAGTTGCTCGGGGAACCATTCATAGAGCGGGCGATGATTTTCGTATTCCAGCGAACACAGGGAGTGCGTGATGCCCTCCATCGAATCGTTCTGTCCGTGCGCCCAGTCGTACATCGGATAGATCTTCCAGGCCGAACCGGTGCGATGGTGTGGCGGTTCGTGGAGGATGCGATACATGACCGGGTCGCGCATATTGATATTGGGATGAGCCATGTCGATCTTGGCCCGAAGCACCCGCGAACCGTCTGGGAATTCGCCGTTCTTCATCCGTTCCAGCAGATCCAGGTTCTCCTCAACGCTCCGATTACGATACGGCGACTCTTTCCCAGGCTCGGTCAACGTGCCGCGATTGGCGCTCACCTGCTCGGGGCTTTGATCATCCACGTAGGCCAGGCCCTTTTTGACCAGTCGAACAGCCCACTCATAAAGCGGTCCAAAATAATCCGAGGCGTACGTGACCTTCACCCATTCAATGCCGAGCCAGTGTGCATCATCCTGAATCGCATCCACAAATTCGGTCTCTTCTTTGGTTGGGTTCGTATCGTCGAAACGCAGGACCAGCTCGCCATTGTTTTCCTTGGCGATGAGATAGTCGATCATGAATGCTTTAATGTGACCGATATGCAAATACCCGTTTGGTTCGGGCGGCAGACGGGTGCGGACATAGTTGAAGCGGCCGGTTCGCAGATCCTCGGCGACCGCTTCTCGGATGAAATCAATGGGCTTCGATTCTTCTGGACTCATGGAAACGCCTTTGGTATGAATGGATGTCATTGATTATAACAAAGCGAGCGGCTTTTGAGTCCCCGGATTGCGATCCGATGGCGAAGGAGCCGGCGGGCTTGTCGCAAAGGATAGCCCGTGTTAGAATTCGTTTCCGCTGGTTGATCGGGGCCCGTCTGCCGGCAAAGCGGCTGACTCTGGATCAGCTAGTAACCTTCTTTGGGGAGTGGTGTAACGGTAACACGTCACACTCTGGATGTGAAATTTAGGGTTCGAAACCCTACTCCCCAGCTGAAAATGCCCTTCGCATAAAAGTGCCAGGGCGTTTTGATTTTAAGAATCCTGCTGGGCCAACGTTGAGTATTCCTTATAAAACCAAAGATAAAGCGTTTTATTCACCCGCGGCCAGCAAAGAAGGTGGGAGCAGAACCGGTATTTCTCATGATCTGGTGTCTTTTCCCGCCTCTGGGGGGTTGACCAAGAACCGCTTTAAATCGATGTGTGTGGAATCCAAAGCCTCAAGCCTGGCCCCATAGAACTTTTCCTGCCCTCGCAGAGTCAGATTGACCAACCCCGCGAGACGAAGCTCTTTTAAATGGTGGACTACAGTGGGTGCCCGCAGATTCAGACGCCGGGATAATTCCGAGGGGGTTAATTCTTCTTTGCTCAGGTAGTTCAGAATTTTCAAGCGGGTAGGATCGGCCAAAGCCTTTAAGGCAATCAACAATCCCTCCGGAACAAGTTCGCCGGGAATGGCAGACATCGTGGAAGGCCTCGCTCCGAAGAGGAATATCTGTTTGTCTTCACTGATTCTTTCCAGCTGCACGAGCGGTGTCATCCAAAATGTGGGAACGAGGATCAATTCCTTCCCGATCGGCTCCTCATAACTGACGCCTTGCGACAGTTTTGAGATCAGCTCGGAAACGGTCAGATGGTCGGCGAGTTGCCGCGCATGTTCGATGCCGGCTTGCAGGACCGGTCCCACCCGTTGTTCTTCCTGTTCAAAAAAGGCGAGCTGGTAAGCCTGCAAGGAAGACAGGAGCATATTGCCAAAATCTTCGGGCCGCGCCCACCAGTTAAGGTACTTGATCAGGGCTCCTTCATCGTGAACACGGCCTGCCTCATTCTTTTTGCACATGAGGGGAGTTAGAACTGCGAGGTCGTCTTTATCCCAGGTGCGATGTTCTGCGATCTTAAGCAAGGACTGAGATTCTGGCTTCAGCCCCCTGTTCAAACTAAGCAAGGCCGTGCCGCGCTCCGCTGGAGGGGTCTGCTGCAGACTGTAGATGACAGAAATGGCATTCTTAGGTTCGGGCAGCTTGTAGAGCCAAGCAAGCGGGAAGTTTAGAAAGTAATAGACCTCTTCCAGAAATGTGCGTTCGGTCGTTGGAATACGTGAACGAATCTTTGCAGCCCAAGAAGGGCGCAGGTCAAAGAAGTCCGGCTCGTGTAAAACGTGCAGACTGACAAAGAATTCATAAGCCGTGCCGACTTCCCAGATCAGGGCAGTCGGGTGCGTCTCTGGCAACTTCCTTGCGGTCATGCGTTCCTATTGGCGTTGCTTATCGTGGAGCCTTCTTTGGTTAGTTTTGTTCCTATTCTAATCAACAGGCTGCCCAGACGCCAGATCCAGTGGTTAGGAACGGCAGAACGCGTGATCGTACTGCCGTAGTGTTGAGCAATCTGTTCCTCGGTTTCGATCATGGTCGTATTTTTGGACTTGCGAGGAGAATCCGTAATGAAAGGATTGAGCATAGAAAGAACCTCTTCTTGAGCTATTATCATCTAATTACATACATATCTAATTAGATGATAACCTAATAAAAGAAACGTGTCAAGCCTTCATGCGGAGCGGGCCCAAGCTCCGACCACCGCGACCATCTCACCGATGCGAGCTCCATTCCGTTTTGTCCCTGGGTCTCGCAAGCCTCGGATCCCTTCATACAGACTTCAGCGGGATTGTTGCCGGCTCAGTGCTTCACCCCAGCAGCCCTCTTCGTTGGCTCCCGGCCCCCTTTCGCTGGGTGCATCCCTTCCGCTTTTATTCCGCGAGGATCCATGAGTTTCCCTTCACAACCCGATTTCACCGCGCTCTCCGCTCCATTATTGATTTTGAGCTTTGCTGCTTTACCCGCCGGCCCGTTCCGCCTGGCGCGCGACCAGCAATCGACATCCCTGGCTGCGGTGCACATCCTGGCATACCCTCCGCTTCAGGGGACAGAGGAAAATAACGCGTCCCCCCTGATCGAGGGATGCAGTCATTTCATCGGCGATGCCATTTTGACTGCGCCCACCCGATCTGTTAGCTTGACAAATTATAAAATATACTATATTATTAAGTTTGCTTAACTATTAGAAAGGTGAACTTATGCCACATTCCGATCCGCTGGCGTTCGCTCTCCAGGAATGGATAGGGGGGTACATGCGGAGTTCCATGCGCAACCTGATACTCTATTCCAAGGAGAACGGCCTATCCATGTCGCAGATGGCTGCCCTGTTCCAGATCCATCATGGCAAGAGCAATGTCTCCGGCCTTGGCGAGGGGCTGGGCATTACCCACGCCGCCGCCAGCCAGATGCTGGACCGTCTGGTGCAGCAGAAATT
This sequence comes from Anaerolineales bacterium, assembly GCA_035515435.1. Lineage (GTDB taxonomy): Bacteria > Chloroflexota > Anaerolineae > Anaerolineales > Villigracilaceae > Fen-1038. The sequence goes on along the minus strand of DATJBI010000105.1, from coordinate 1,057 downwards.
GATCCTGAGGACGGAGGACCCTCAGGACCGGCGCGTTAAGAAACTGGTCCTGACGGACAAGGGCTGCCGGATCATGCAGGAGAGCGTTCGGGCCCGTCAGGATTGGCTGGAGGCTGTGCTGTCCGGCCTTTCCGCAAGTCAAAAAGAGCAGATCGCGGCAGCCGTAAAAATCCTCATCGAAAAAACAAACCAGCTCGATCAACAACCCGCTGCGCAAGGCTAGTTGGCAGTTCTGTTTGAGGAGTCTTCATAACCATGCTACGTTTGGCCAAATACTTAAAACCATACCTCGTCCTGATTCTGATGGCGGTCGCCCTGTTATTTGTTCAGGCCAACGCCGACCTTGCCTTGCCCGACTATATGTCTGATATTGTCAATTATGGCATCCAGCAGGGTGGCGTGCAAAACGCGGTACCGCTTGCCATGCGCCGGAGCGAAATGAGCCGGCTGTTGATTTTTATGACCGAGGACGAAAAAAACACCGTGCTGGCGGATTACACGCTGGTGGACAAGAGCTCGGCCGATTATGACGCCGATGTAAAACTGTATCCTGCCCTGGCAACGCAGCCAGTCTACGTGCTCAATAAAAACGTCGCCCCCGCCGAGATCGCCAGGCTGAACCCAATCATGGGCAAGGCGCTGCTCGTGGTTTCAGGGATCGAACAGGCGATGGTCAACCCGGCCGCGGCGCAGTCCGCCGCCGGGAACTTTGGCTTCGACTTGTCCAGGATCCCTCCCGGAGCGGATGTTTTTACCGTCCTGCAGAACCTCCCTGCCGCGACCCTGGGCCAGATCATCGCCGCGGCCGATCAGAAATTTGCCGCGTTGGACCCGAGCATGATCGTGCAGATGTCGGTGGGCGCGGTCAAGACCGAATATGCGGCCCTGGGGATGGATACCGGGAAATTGTCTACCGACTACATCATCCAGACCGGGATACTGATGCTGCTGGTGACGCTGCTTTCTGTGGGGTGCACGATCTCGGTGGGGTTCCTTTCCGCCCGCATCGCGGCCGGGCTGGCCCGCGACCTGCGCCGCAACATCTTCCAAAGGGTGG